>DASVWG010000281.1:0-23330 GCA_036389695.1 Pyrinomonadaceae bacterium | reverse complement strand
TGCCCGCTTGCTGTTTGATAATCTCAAGCAATTCTTTGAGCAGGTCGGGATTCGCTTCAAACTTCTTTTGAACTTCTTCGGCAACTTCCGGCTTGGCGGAAATTAAGGCTTTGACTTCTTCAGGACTTTGCTGCTCGTTTAAACCGAGCGAGATAAATTCATCGCGCTGGAAAAGAGCGAGAAATCTATCCTTGATGTCCTGCTTTTTTTCCAACGCGAGCTTGACGCTTTCGACGGCTAAAGTTTCGCCCGCTTTCGTAAAAAACGGCGCGAGAAATACTGCGAGAGCCGTTAATGTTATGGGTTCCATAGATTATTTCCTCCAGATTAATTGAATATGTGGTCGGCAATGCGAGTGTTTACAAGCGCGTTAATAAATTACGAGAAAAACACGCTCAATTAAGGTCGCGTTTCTGCCTCTGGTAATACTTTATGTTGTCGTTCGCTTGATGATAATTGAATTTGCCTGTCTTGCCAAGCAAAAATTTACGCCGTTACAATTCGCGAATTTTATCTGACAGGTGAATTTATCGCCCGCGCAGTCTATCGAAAAATGCCTGCGCTTGCGGCGTTTTAAAACGATATTCAATCGTTCCCGACCAGTCGTCGTGAAACAGCGAGGCGTCGAAGGCGATTAGTAAAGCGGTTTCGTCTTCGAGCGAGAATTGAAGGCGTTGGAAGCGTTCGTCGGTTAAAGGGACGTCGATGATTGGGGTTGAATATTGAAAGGCGAGCAGGCGCGTTCGGGTGAGAATAATTGAAGCGGTGTACCATTGGCGTTTCCAGTTGGCGTATCTTTGCGGCGAGCGGAAATTTCGGTAGGTGACCGAGCCTTTGATGCCTTCGTCGGACAGCAGAATGCCTTCGCTCGCCGCAGCGGCGCGGTATCGGGCGGGGATTTTTCCGATGCCGAAAAGGCGGTAAAGAAGCGTTTTTTTCATTAATTCATATTTAAAAATTGGGTCGCGACAAAGCCCCAGATGATGAACGACAAGCCGCCGATGTGACCGGCAATCAGCAGATACATATACCACGTCGTCGAAAAGCTGCGCTCGCCGAAGATGTTGTCGGTTTCGTTTTTTAAACCGTTGACCAGATGCCCGATGACGGTCGAGACGAAAAATACGAGAATCAATGCGACCGCGCCGAGCTGAAACGTTTCGGCAAACGAATTGTATTCGAGCAATCTGGCAATGACCAGCATCGCAAAGCTGTAAAAAAAAGCCACGCGATGCGCGATATCTATATAAACCGGCGCGTTATGCTCGGCGCTCGTCATCATTTGCCGGTATTTGATAATGCCGATGAGCATACCCGACAAAAGAAAAAGACCGGACGACAAAAGACTGATTTTCACGGCGATATTCATTTCAAACTCCTCAGGTTGAATTTTACTGCGGGAGCGTGCTTTCGCCGTTTATCTTAAACCGAAAACGCTTTTTTAAAAGTAATTTTTTTGTAATTACTGAAATCAATTAAAAATTAAGAATTAAGAATGGTTGAATAAATTCGAACACTTGAGTTAATTCAATCTAATTCGTAATTCGTAATTTTTAATTCGTAATTTACGACGTGTGATCGTGGACGATTTTCCAGCCGTCTTTGAATTTGCGGAAAATCAAAGTAAAGCGTCCCTGGCTGTCCTTCGGTTCGTGCGCGACTTTCCAGCGTCCGAGCACGACCGCCGAGTCTTTCGACAAGATTGTGATTTCCAAATCTGAAAACGTCAAAACGCCCATTTTCGCGCGCGTGTTGTAGCTTTTCTTGTAGTTGTCGGTCACGCCCTGCCAGCCGCGCCGGACGTTGTCGCCGGAGACGAAAACGAGATTTTCCGATTTCCAGTAGCCATGCATAAAGCCTTCGATTGAGCCTTCGTTCCACGCCGCCGCCTGCGCGTCCATGACCTTCCGGATTTCGCTTCTGGCTTTCTCGGCGCTTTGGGCAAAGACGCTTGCCGTCAGAAAAAATACAATTGAAAATAAAAAGAGATAGTTTTTCATAACGCTAATAATCTAACCCGAAATCGACGGATTGGGAAATTAGGGAAAGAAGGAAATTAGGGAAATTAAGGAAAGAGGAAGGAGGGAAAGAGAAAATATTTTCTTGTTCCCTAATTTCCTAATTTCCTTAATTTCCCTAACTTCCCTAATTTCCCTAAATATTAATTATTTGTGATTTTCGCACCGATTACAGTATTATTTACTGGTAGTCTGCCCGATGAAATTCGCGTCGGGATAACGAACGGAAACAAGGGGTTGGCAGCAGATAATGGCAACGGGGTTGACGAACGAGGGAAGGTTGGACGATAAGATTTTTGAAGCGGTTTCGGCAGGTATCATCTGTCTGGACCGCGAAATGCGGATTATCCGCTGTAATCGGGCGGGCGCGCGCTCAATCGGCGCGGGCGACGGCGCGGACATTACGGGAAAACTTTTTGACGAGGTCGTCAAAACAAATTTCGAAAACGTCAAAGCCGCTTTCCGGAAAGTTTTGGAAGATAAAAAGCCGCGCACTTTCTCGGGCTTTCCGGTCAATGCGGGCAATCGCGGAAAAACATTCTGGGATTATAAAATCAGCGAGCTGGACGGCGGCGTTCTGCTGTTCGCCGTCGAAGCCGGCAACCGCGTGCAGGGCGAGTATAGTCTGCAAAGCGCCGTCGACGACGCGCATCAATACGCCGACGAGCCGCAATCGGTCGTCGCGCAGATGTCCGACGGCTTGATTGTTTTCGACGCCGGCGGCGAGGTCGTCAAAATGAATCAAGCCGCTGCCGAGCTGCTCGGCGAAGCCGCTTCCATCTTCGAGCCCGGACAGAAAAAAACAAAAAGAAAAACACCGCTTATCACGCGGCTCAACGGAAAAACTTTTCCCGCCGGAAAATATCCGTGGCAGCTGGCGTGCGCCAAAGGCAAAGCGAGCGTCAATGTCGAGATGCGCGTGCGCCGCCGCGCCGACAGCGAAGCGATTATCAGCATTAACGCCGCGCCGCTGCGCGATAAAAAACAAAACGTTTCCGGCGCGGTCGTCGTGCTGCACGACGTGACCGAAAACCGCAAATTGATTGACGAATTGAGCGAGGCAAACCGGCGGCTGGAAGAATACAATCGCCTGAAAGCCGAATTCGTCGCCAATATGTCGCACGAGCTCAGGACGCCGCTGACCGCAATTATCGGTTTCGCGCAGCTGATGCAGATGAAAACGCGAAAGGGCAATGTTGCGCCGGAAACGGTCAGCGACGGCTTGGAGCGAATTTTGCGCAACGGTCGGCATCTGCTCAGTTTGATTGACGAGGTTCTGGATTTGTCGAAAATCGAAGCCGGACGCCTGACTCTGCATCTGGAACATTTCGACATTCCGGAGCTGATAGAAAAAACTTTCGGCAACCTGGAATCTCTGGCGCTCGGTAAAAATCTGAAATACAGCTTGAAAATCGCGGGCGAATTCCCGTTCGCCTACAGCGACCCGGCGCGGATTCGGCAGATTTTGCTGAACTTATTCTCGAACGCCATCAAATTTACCGACGAAGGCTCAATTGACGTCGAGCTGCGCAGCAGCGACAAGCAAAAATGGCAGGTGCTGGTGCGCGATACGGGCGTCGGCATCAAGGCGGAAAATATCGACAAGGTTTTCGAGCGTTTCCGCCAGGTCGACGGCTCATACACGCGTTTGGTCGGCGGCTTCGGGCTGGGCTTAGCGATTTCCCAACAGCTTGCCGGACTGCTCGGCGGCGCGATAACGGTCGAATCCGACTACAAAAAAGGCTCGACGTTTATCCTGACTTTGCCGTTTGCGGTGCCGCAGGCACGAGAAACTCTGATTGCCGTTTCGGGACAGCCGCAGGAGCTTTCCGTTTTAATCGAAGCGGGCAAAAAAGATGACAAAAAGACGGTCGAAACGACGGACGAAAAACCGCTCATACTGGTTATCGACGATATTCCCGATTCGACGCGGCTTTTGACCGAAACGCTGGAAAATGCGGGTTATCGCGTGCAGGTCGCGCATACGGGCGCGGAAGGAATTCTGCTGGCGCGCAAGCTTCAGCCGGTCGCCGTCACGCTCGACGTGATGATGCCGGGAATGGACGGCTGGCGCGTTCTTCAGGCGATGAAAACCGATTCGCAGCTGGCGCAGATTCCGGTCGTCGTCGTTTCGATTGTGGACAATAAACCGCTCGGCTACCGGCTCGGCGCAAGCGGTTATCTGGTCAAACCCGTCGAGCCGACCAACCTTTTAAACACGCTCAGCACCGTGATGACCGCGCCGGGCGAAAAGGCGAACGAATATATTCTGGTCGTCGACGACGAATACGGCGTGCGCGAGCTTCTGATTTCGGCGCTCAAGCAGGGCGGCTATAAAACGCGCAGCGCGGCGAGCGGCGAGCTTGCCTTTTCGATGGCGACCAAGCGTCCGCCTTTAGCGATTCTGACCGATTTGCATATGCCGGGCGGAATGAGCGGCTTTGAATTGATTGCGCGCCTGCGCTCCGAACCGCAGACGGCGCAGACGCCGATTGTCGTCATCACGGGCAAGGATTTGCTGGCGGAAGACCGGCATTTTATCAGCGGGCAGATTGCCGACGTCATTCGGAAAGGCGATTTAATGCTCTCGAATCTGGACGAAAGGCTTCGCGAAACCCTCGAAGAAATAGGAGTAGAACCGACCAATGGCAAAAATAATGCTGGTTGAAGACGCCGCCGACACGCGCGACCTCATCACGGCAATTCTCGAAATGGCTGGTCACAGCGTCGACTGCGCCGAAACCGGAGAAGATGCAATCACCAAAATTCAAGGTTTGCGCCCCGACGTCATCCTGATGGATATGAGCCTGCCCGGTATGATGAGCGGGCTCGACGTCGTGTATCATCTGCGCAAGGATTCCGTTTTCAACGCGACGCCGATTCTGGCTTTAACGGCGCACGCGCTCGCCGAAGACCGCCAGCGCTCGTTAGCCGTCGGCTGCGACGAACACATCACGAAACCGATTTTCGATTTGGAAGAATTTGCCGAAATCGTCTCGCGCTACGCCGCACACGGCAGGAAGTAGTGCTAATGCAAAATGCAAAATGCAAAATGCAAAATATTAGGAATTAAGATTCAAGATTCAAAATTAAATCGTTCTTTCATTTTGCACTTTGCATTTTGCGTTTTGCATTTTCGACGCATTTTTGACTTTGTTTTCACGAAAAGATAAATTATGCGGGCTAGCATTCCGGCGCGAAATTTATGCTCGAAAATTTAAAATATCGTGTTTACGACGTTCTGGTCGAAACGGACGACGGCGAATTGATTGACCGCATCGTCGCCGTCATTTTGATGATTTTGATTTTAGTCAACGCCGTCGCGGTCATTCTGGAAACGGTCGACGAGCTTAACGCCGCATACGGCGCGCTTTTTCACGCGCTGGAAATCGTTTCGGTAACGATTTTTACGATTGAATATCTGCTTCGTTTATGGATTGCGCCGCTCAGCCCGAAATATTCAAAGCCGGTCGCGGGCAGAATCCGCTACGCCGTTTCCGCGATGGCGATAATTGATTTGCTGGCGATTTTGCCGACGTTTCTGCCAGTGATTTTGCCTGTGGATTTGCGCGTTCTGCGATTTTTGCGGACTTTTCGTCTGTTTCGCCTTTTCAAATTGAGCCGTTACGTCGAATCTTTAAACACGCTCGACGACGTTGTGCGCTCGAAAAAAGAAGAGCTGACGGTCACGGTCATCATGATTTTGATGCTGCTTTTATTTTCTTCGAGCCTGATGTATCTGGTCGAAAACGAAGCCCAGCCCGACAAATTCCCGCACATTCCGGCGGCGATGTGGTGGGGCGTCGCGACTTTGACGACGGTCGGCTACGGCGACGTTTTTCCGATTACGCCGCTCGGAAAACTGCTCGGCGCGTTTATCGCCTTTCTGGGAATCGGGATGTTTGCGCTGCCGACCGGAATCCTGGCATCAGGCTTTGCCGAAGAAATTAACCGCCGTCATCGAAAAAACGTCGAATGCCTCTGCCCGCATTGCGGCGGTGACATTTCAAAGGATTTTGAGAGAAAATCGAAATGAATAAGAGGAATTAACCGAAGATGAAGGGGATAGACATGGATAATAAGAAGATTAATAGATTTCTTATTTATTTTTCCTTATCCCTGCGTATCCCCTTCATCCCTGTTAATTCCTTTCTCAGTAGCTATCTTAAAGCGAGGAGTTTCAAATATGCGTAAAGTTGTGCTCGGACTCGGTATCAGTCTGGACGGTTACATCGCCCGCAAAAACGGCGCGGTCGATTGGCTTTCGATGGATTGGGATTACGATTGGACGGCGTTTTTTAAAACGATTGACGTAGTTTTAATGGGGCGAAAAACGTGGGACGTAGCGGTTGGAATGAGTCCGAAACCGAAATCCAAAAAGAAATCCAAAGCGTCAAACCCGTACGGGGCGATGGAAACTTACGTTTTATCGAAAACTTTAAAAGACAGCGGCGCGGAAGGCGTGCAGGTAGTTTCGGGAAATCTCGAAGAATTTATCGCCGACCTGAAAGCGAAAGAAGGCAAAAATATATGGCTTTCGGGCGGCGGCGAGCTGGCGAAAAGCTTTCTGGACGCGGGTTTGGTAGACGAAATTTACCTGGGCGTGACGCCGCTTCTGCTCGGTTCGGGCTTGCCGCTTTTTCCCGAGCTTGTTCGCGAAGTCCCTTTAAAATTCGTGTCCTGCAACATCTGCCGGCATAAAAAAGAAGATAACGCGATGCTTGAACTCGTCTATGAAGTGAAAAGGTGATTAATGCAAAACGTTTATTAATGCAAAACGCAAAATGCAAAATGCAAAATATTAGGATTTAGAATTATAAGATTCAGGATTAAATCTTTCCTTCCATTTTGCACTTTGCATTTTGCGTTTTGCATTTTCGACGTTTTGCGTTTTGCGTTTTTAACGCCTTAAAATTAATTTTGAGATATGAGCATTGCAACCAAAATGGGCGATAAAGGAAAAACCGCTTTAATCGGCGGCGAGCGGGTTTCAAAAGCGGATTTGCGCGTCGAAGCCTACGGCACGATTGACGAGCTCGGCGCGCAGATGGCGTTTGCGCGTTCCATCTGCGGCGACGCCGAAATCGACGAGTTCGTGAAATCAATCCAGCGCGAATTGTTTATGATTTCCGGCTCGGTCGCCAATCCTAATTACGCCGACGCGCCGCAGCCTTATCTGACGCCGGAAATGATTCACCGCCTGACCGAAGAGGTAAACCGCATCGAAAAAATGGAAGGCATTTTGTCGGATTGGAGCCTGCCCGGCGACGTCACAAGCGCCGCCGCTTTCGACATCGCGCGAACCGTCTGCCGCCGCGCCGAACGCTGCGTCGTGCGCTTGCAGGAAGCGGGCGAAACGGTCGATGCGCAGGTCATCACTTATCTCAATCGCCTGTCGGATTTGCTCTGGCTCATCGGCAGGCTGCTGGAACTGAAAGCGGGCGTCGATTCAAGCCTGCGAGACGACGAGCACAAGGGAAACAAATGGTCGCGCGCGTGGTAGGTTATTAAATGCAAAATGCAAAATGCAAAATATTAGGAATTAAGATTCGGAATTAAATTCCTTCCATTTTGCATTTTGCATTTTGCACTTTGCATTTTCGACGTTGCAAAATTCGGGATTTTATGCGTTCATACACAGAGTAAAAATCTCGAAGATGAAAGAAGTGTCCGTTTTAAAACTCGAACCGAAAATTCATAACCGTCAGGAAGCAATCGTTTTTCGCGCCAAAGCTTTTTTATTACAGCTCAGGCGCGGCGCGGAAAATCTCGCCGATTCCGGCATCCGGCGTTTTCCGAAAACCTCCGATTTAAACAATCAGCCAATCGTCGGCGAATCGAAGACCGCTCTGTGGACGGAAAAAGACCGCGCGGAAATGCCGCTGATGGCGGGCAAGATTCATAATCTGCGTCTCGCCATCGGCAAACTGAACGGCATCGAGATTCCGGCGAATCAGACGTTTAGCTTCTGGAAACAAATCGGGCGCGCCACGCGCCGCCGCAGGTTCGTGCGCGGGCGCGAGCTGCGCGAAGGCTGCATTATTCCGAATGTCGGCGGCGGTTTATGCCAGCTCTCGAACGCGCTTTATGACGCCGCTTTGCAGTCGAATTTTGAAATCGTCGAGCGCCACGCGCACACGCAAATCGTGCATGGCTCGCTGGCGGAAAAAGGACGCGACGCGACGGTTTTCTGGAATTACGTGGATTTGCGTTTTCGTTCCGCGAACGCTTTCCGCATCGAAGCCGAACTGACGGCGACGCATTTAATCGTCAGATTCAGAGCCAAAGAAAAGAACGATAAATTAATCCAGCTTAAACGGGCGAAAAACTCTCTCGATTCACGGCTGCCGACGCTCAACTCGCCGAACAGTTGTATGACCTGCGGCGTCGGCGAATGTTTTCGCAGCGAAAAAACGGACGACGCGATTGATTTCGGCAGCACCGCGTTTTTGCTCGACGAATTTTCCGGCGAATTTGACGAATACATCCAAAAAACTCGCGAAAAGAAAGATTTTTTGTTTGTTCCGCTCGACGGACAGCGTTTTAAAAAAGCGAATTACGCCTGGCAGACGAAAGGTTTCGCGAAAATTCGGCAGAGTCTTTTCCGGACATTTCTGCGCTCATACCAATCGCGCCGGCTTGCGGCGCAAGGCGCGGCGCGGCAGAAATCTCTGCTGGCGTCGGCGGAAAAATTGGCGGAAAGCTATGCGAAGCATCTGACCTTTGACGCGACGCACGTCGTCGTTTCGCAAAATCTTTTGCCGTTTTTATGGAAAAACGGCTGTTTAGGCGGGCGCACTTTTGATGTTTTGATGACGGCTCTGCCGATGAGCGAGCTGCAAAAACGGCTTGATTTTGCCGCATCTCTGCACGCCGAAAGCAAAACGCTCGGCGATTTTCGCGCCGGAAACCGGCTCGTCGAAGCCGAAAAAAAGGCTTTGGAAAACGCGCGAAAAATCGTCACGCCGCACACAGGAATAGCTTCGCTTTTCCCCGAAAAAGCGGAATTGCTCGATTGGCAAATGCCGCGAGCGAAAGAATTTGAAGGAAACCCGAACGAAGTTAAAGAAAAACGAGGCGAAAAATTCACCGTCGTTTTTCCGGCTTCGACGGTCGGCAGAAAAGGTTGTTACGAGCTGCGCGAGGCTTTACGCGGTTTGGACGTCAAGCTCCTGACGCTCGGCGCGATTATCGAAGACGCGGATTTCTGGCGCGGTTTTGATTGGGAAAAAGGCGTCGATTGGCTCACGCGCGCGGATTTAGTCGTTTTGCCAGCTTTTGTCGAGCACAAACCGCGACGCCTTTTCGAAGCCGCCGCGCATAAAATTCCGGTTATCGCCTCGCGCGCGTGCGGCGTGGAAAATGTTTCCGGAATTACAAGCATCGAAACCGGCGACTCGGAAATTTTGCGCGCGGAAATCGAGAAAATTTTGCAAGCGAATGAGAGAGTATCAGAGAACGACGCGCGAATGTTCGTTTAACGATTTCGCGCCGGACGTCATTCGGGCAATCCGCAAATACGCCGAAAAGTATGAGCTCGGAAGCGTCGAGAGCGAAGCTTTGATGTGCGCCGAAACCGTCTCGGAGAAAATAAAGCAGGGCTTTTTCAGTAAAATTTTCGGCGGCGCGAATTACGCGCAAAACGTCTCAATGCTCGTCACGCCCGAACGCCTTTTGTGGTGCGCTCTGGACAGCCGAAACAACGCGATTGTTTTATCCGCGCGTTTGTCCGAAATCGAAATCAGCGATTACGAGTCGCCGCTCATCGAAGACGACGGATTGGACGTTTTCGGTTTTATTAATCAATCGCCGGAGCGCGTGCAAGCCTTTCTCGGATTGGGCGCGGAAGCGGCGGCGCAAAAGTTTCGCGAGACGCTGAAAGAAGCCGCCCGACGCGCCAAATCCAAATAATTTTTTCCCGCCCGAAGCAACTAAACCGCCGGTTGCCGCACCAATAAATACGGCAGGTATCAAACAATTCACTAATCATCGGAGGAACGACAGGTGAAACTCGTTTCGATAATATTTCTTTGTCTTTTTTTCGCTCTCTCCGCCCTTGGACAAACGCCCGAACAGACGCCGCAGACGGATAACGAAACGGTCGGCGTCGAGGAAATTTATCTGGCAAAAGACAACGGCGCAGGCAAAGCCGGCGATGCCGCGACGACTTTTCTGACGACCGACATCCCGATTTTCTGCGTCGTCCAGCTTAATTCGCTTAAACCGGCGACCGTCAAGATGAATTTTATCGCCGCGAAAGTCGCGGGCGTCAAAGCCGAAACAAAAGTCGTCACGGTCAGTTACAAAACCAACGGCAACCAGAACCGCGTCAATTTTACGGGCAAGCCCGACGGCGCGTGGATTGCCGGAAGCTATCGCGTCGATATTTTCATCGACGGCAAGCTCGCCGGAAGCCGTGAGCTGGAAATTCAAAAAGCCGTGACCGCAAATCCGGCGGTAAAATCGTTTCAACCGAAAACCGCCGCGAAACCTAAAGCCACCAAACGCCCTCGGAAAAATTAAAAAATCAAGAGGTGAAATTATGATTAAGAAACAAAAGTCTAACGTTTTACAAACCGCATTCGCCAACTTTTATTCTTTATCAAAACGAATGAACGGAATAAAGGCTCGCGCGCTTTTACTGGTGTTTGTTCTTTTTTGCGGCGCTTCATTTGCCGCCGCGCAAACGGACGATAATCCGCGCGCCGAATTTTTTGCCGGTTATTCGGTTCTCGGCATTAACTACGAAGCTGCGCCGCCTGCATTTCCGCAGCCGGTTATCGTCGCCTTTGACGGCAAGCAGTTTTTAAACAAAGGAGTTAACGTCTCGGGGACATACTATCTGACCAAACGTTTCGGCTTGACGGCTGATTTCTCCGCGCATTTTAAGACGAATAATACGCCGCTCACGAACGGGAATATTGAAGATAAGATTCGCATCTTAAACGTGCTGGGCGGACCGCAATACAAATTTCGCAACAGCAGTCGCGTGACGCCTTTCGTGCGCGGCTTGGCGGGCGTCGCCGTCACCAGTTCAAAACTGAAAGTTATGTCCAGTTTTACCGGCGAAGACACTTCGAGCTCGACCGATTTTGCGCTGGCGCTGGGCGGCGGCGTTGACGTCAGAGTGAATAAACGACTCGATTTGCGCGTTTTTCAGGCTGATTACAATCCGGTCTTTTTGAGCGGCGGCAATGAGCTCGGATTCGGGAAATCCAGAGCCGATAACGTGCGTTTCTCGTTCGGCGTGGTCTTGAAATAGTAAATATATTTATGCCAGGATTAAAAGCTTTGAGTTTCGGAAAACTCAAAGCTTTTTCTCTGCACGATAATCAAACGCTCCTTAAGTCCCGTATCGACAAATCTGTATCACGAAAAATCATAAACGCTTTAATCCGGCAATTGGCACGTCTATTGCTCGAAATCTACCAAAAAACAAAAAGGAGATTTTAGCAATGGGTGATACATCGGTTCAAAAAGTGATGTCGAAAAACTCGCCGCACGGCGAAATGGGACAGAAATATCTGGCTTCGGGCATTCACGTGGCGATGCGGCTCTGGGAAAATCAGGAGCCGAACGACGACAAACAGGAGCGCACGCGCGATTACGAAACGGTCGGCTACGTGATTTCGGGAAAAGCCGAGCTGCATCTGGAAGGACAGATGCTTCTGCTGGAAAAAGGCGATTCGTGGGTGGTGCCGAAAGGCGCGCGGCATACTTATAAAATTCTCGAATCGTTTACGGCAGTCGAAGCGACGTCGCCGCCCGCTCACGCGCACGGTCGGGACGAGGAATGATTTAACGAAAAGCCGTTTAAAAAAAGCCTTGACTGAATTAGTCAAGGCTTTTTATTTTGTTCTATTTAACCGAAAAACTCATTTAATCTTTTAATTCTCGCTGCTTTCGTTGCTTTCGTCGCTCGGCGGCTTTTCCTCTTTTTGCTCAGTTTTGGAATTATCGCTTTTCTGTTTGGCTTTATCCTGCTTTTTATCTTCTTTGCGGCGCTGCGACGGCGGCAGCGGCGGCGGCGGTTCGTCTTCGTCTTCGCTCGTCGGCGCTTCCGTTTTTTCTACAACTTCTTCATTCTGAGCAGTTTGCTGCTTATTTTCAGCGTCCGTGACAGTCGATTCTTCCTGTTCATCACGCGAATCTTTTTTCACCGGAACCGAGGGAAACGAATTTAAATTATCTTTCGATAGATTATCTTTAGTCTGCGACGATTCGGGTTTATCGACCACAAATTGATATTGCGCCGGAATCGTGCGATTTATCGGCTCGTCCGTTTCAAGGGCGGCATTATTCGCCGATTTTTCCGTCGAAGTCCGGTAAACCAGCGTTCCCGCGATAACGCCGAGCGCCGTCACCGCCAGCAGCGCCATTATCAGAAAAGCCGGATTAAAAGACTTATCCTCTTTACGCATCGGGACGCGAAACTGTCTGAAACGAGCCGACGTTCTGGTCGGCGTTTCGTCAAGCGGCATCACCGCCGGTATCTTTTGAACTGTTTCCTCATCGAAAAAGACTTCTTCCGTCATTGGCTGAAATTCGTTCTGCGCGTTTATATTTTGCTGATTCATGATTATCTGTCCCAATCCAATACACTAATTTTGCTATCACGATAAGAAGCAAAAATCAGACCATAAGAATAGAAAGTGATTTTCCGTTTCCAATAAATATATAAAAACGGAAAATATTCAGGGACAATACGATAAAAAGACAAAAAGCAAACACGGTTTATCAAAGCAAAACCGCATTTACAAAAAATGATTGTTATGCTAGCTTGGAATAGAAGATTTTCTCTTCGCCAGCCTATCTACTCATTTCAAATTTTTCAAAAGGAATAAAAAATAATGTCAAAAGCTATTTTGTGGATTGGATTCATACTTTCAATCGTGTTTCTGCCAATAGGGATTTTTAATCTTCTAAACGGGAAAACGTCCGCCGTAATTATATGGGGCATTATCTTTTTAGGCAGCGGCTATAAATTGTTTTTCAGCCCGGCGAAAAAATAAACACCAATCCTAGCTCGTCAATCTTCGATAAATATTCGGCATTCTCTCCGGCAGAGATAAAACATCGTCAATAATCGTATAACCGACATCGCCGTATAAATCTTTCAGTTCGGCTTCGGATTCGCGGTCAATCGTGATGCAGAAAGGCGTGATGCCGTTTAGCTTGGCTTCGGTCAAGGCTTCGCGAACGTCTTCGCGGGCGTAGCGGGCGTCGCCGTAATCGTGGTCGTATGGTCTGCCGTCGGTCAGGACAATCAGCAGTTTGGTGCGTGAATCCTGACGCAGTAATTTTGCCGCCGCGTGGCGAATCGCCGCGCCTAAACGCGTGTTGTTTTGGAAGGTGATGCCGCCGATGCGGCGTTCGATTTCGTCCGAGTATTTTTCGTCGAAATCCTTGACGACGTAGAACTTAACGTTCCGCCGACCCTCGGATGTAAAACCGTTTATCGAATAAACGTCGCCGACGGCTTCAAGCGCCTCGCTCATTAAAACTAAGCCTTCTTTTTCGATTTCGATGATGCGCCTGCCCGGATGCGTGTAGGGCTGCAAGGGATTGCGCGTAATCGTGCGCGCGGTCGAAGAAGATTGGTCGAGCAGAATCGAAACCGCGACGTCGCGCTGTTTTCTGAGGCGTTTCGTGTAGATTCTTTCCGATTGCTGACCGTCGGCTTTGCGGTCAACGACGTATTCGACGAGCGCGTTTAAATCATAATCTTCGCCGTCGATTTCGCGGTTGATGCGCGTTAAGTTTTCCGGTTTCATTAGCTGAAATTGATGACGCACGGAAGAAATCACGCCGCGATAGCGCGAGCGCGTCAGCTCGACGAAATTCCGGTCGCCCTGCCGGACTTTTTTCTCGATGACGCGGCTCCAGCCGATGCGGTAATCCGCCAAATCCCTGTCCCATTCGTCGTAGGAAAAAGCCGCGTCGCCCGCTTCCAGAGGCTGTTCGGGAATTTCGTTGTGCGTCCAGGTTTCCGCGCCTTGAAGGTCGTCAGGGTCGCCGTCGTCCTCGTCAAGATTGTTCCACGCGCTGAACAAATCACGCGCGTCCTGTGCTTTTTGCGGGCGTTCTTCGCGCTTAATTTGATTTTCCGTGACGGCTTCGCCCGAAGCTTTGTCCTCGTAATTATATTCGCCTTTTTCGTCCTCGTCTTCCTGCGCCTGCTGCTGCTGCTCCGACGAAATGTTCTGGAAAAGCGTGTAAACGCGGCTGGTCGCCATCAAAGTGTCCGCGACGGTCGCGGTTTTATCGTGCAGATACGAGTCAATAACGCTTTCGATTTCCGAAACGATTTGACCGTAAAATTTGCGCGAATCGTCGGTCGCGCCGCCGCACAAGGTGATTTGAAACAGCAGCTCGAACGGCACTTGATGAACCGGCAAATCGAAAATGAACGGGCGTTTTTCCCGCAGATGAGCCTGCATCAAATCCAAATCGCGCACCAGACCGCGATAAGTTTTACGCAAACGCCGGTCAATCCGCGCGTTTTCCAGCGTTCCGAAAATCTTTTTCGCCAAAGAAGGTTCGGGGAACGCCTGCAAAACGGCGCGGTAATCGGAATTTTTCGGCAGTTTTCGCGCGCGTTTTTTCAATTCTTCAAGGATTTCATCGTCGCTCAAAGCCTTTTCGCCTTTCTGGACGTCTTCGATGTAACCGGCGAGCGAGAAAGCGTCGATTTGCTCGGCGGTCGCTTCGTATAAATCTTTTAACTCGGCGAAAGCGGCTTTCAAAGGCTTCGAGTCGCGCTCGTAAGTTCCGAATTCGATTTGCCCGGCGGCGTGCGCCGAAAGCACCTTATAAAGGCGAAAATCCAACTCGTCGTCTTTAAATTCCGCGACGGTCGCGGGCAGATAAATCGTTTTGCCGTCGCCGAAACGCGATTCCTGCGGCATCGCCGAAAGCGGCGCGACTTCGACTTCCTTGCCGGTCAAGCCTTCGACGTAAATGCGCAAAACGGTCTGGACTTTTTCGAGCGGCAAGCCTTCCTGACCTTCGTGCAGAAAATCGTGGCTTTGACGCGTTTCGAGCGCAAAATAAGAGCGGCGCGCGCGGGCATTGGCGGCGTTATTCTGCAAGCCGGACAAAACCCAGTCTTCAAACTGGATGAGCGAAACTTTTCGCAGGGCGGACGCGCTGGAGCGAAACGCGGCGAGCGCCGATTCGGCGTCTTTTTCGGCGATTTCTTTGACTAATTGCAAGACGCGGCGCGAAATCGAAACGATTTCCGCGTCACCGCGCACGCTCGAAATCTGCGCGAAAAAGCCGGGCGAAGAACGCAAAAACGCTACCAGAACGGCGTTTCCGTGTTTCGCGACTTTCTGCAAAACATCGCCCCAATCGCCGAAAACCGCTTCGACGCGTCTTAAGCTCTCGCCGCCCGCCGAGATGAAATTAAGCGTCACGCTGCCACCGTATTCGAGAAATTCGGCGGCTTTTTTCGTCAGCCTGACGGCTTGTTCCGCCGAAAGCTTTTCGAGCGCATCGGGCAAAACCTGCCATAAATCGGCGGTCATCCCGCCCGTGCGCGAAGCGAAATTTGTCGCCAGCGAGACGACCGCCTTTGAAACTTTGCGTTTTTCGTCGCCGAAAAATTTTAAGCTTTCCGCCAGTTTCGGCGTCGCTTTCAGAAAATCCGAGCTGTGCTTGGCGCTGCGCTGCGCGACTTCGTTGGCGACTTTTAAAATGTCCGCGAAAAGTTCATCGTCGCCGACTTCCTTTGCCAGACGCGGAATCTCGTGAAAAGTGTCGACCGCAATCGAGCTGGAAAGCACGAGCTGGCGCATACAAATCTGAAAAACGAACGGGCGCGCTTTCGCCGGAACGTCGCGGAAGTTTTCGACGCCGTCGGCGAAAAACTTAACGCCGGCGTCAACATTCGCCATCGCCAGCTTGCGTCCCATCTCCGCCCACGCGCGCAAAGTTTCGGCATTTAAAATCTTCGCCGCTTCCGGCGTGGCTTCGACAAAAGCGCGGCTGACGCGCAGCGAAACCCCGGCTAAACTGGCGCTCATTTCCAGCGCGGCGCGCCTCTGGTCGGTCGGCAAATTCCGCAATTCGCGGGCTAATCCGGTGAAGCTTTTCGGCTCGTTTTCCATAAATCGATTTTAGTTAGTCCAAAGTCTAAAGTCCAAAGTCCAAAGTCCGTTTGGACAAAGTTGACCTGTAAAATCCACGTGGAATTTAGGATAAAAATGACTTTGGACTTTGGACTTTGGACTTTGGACTCACATTTTTGGCGGTTTGCCGTCCGGATAAATGAAGACGTGGAAACAGGCGTTGACGTTGTATTCGATGAGCGCGTCGAGGACGCCGCGTGTTTCCATTTCGGCGAGTTTTTTCATCAGAAAATTTTGCTCGGCGACGGACAGATAGGCTCGCCCGAGGTCGAAGGCGCAGCCCGAAGTGTGCGGCGGCAGGCTGCCCGGTCCGCGCACCATAAACGAATTGGCGTTCGTTTTGTTCAGGCTGATTTGATAGTCCATCGAGCGCGTCAGGCTGGTGACGCGCAAAGGGCGTTTGAATTGCTGGAAATAAGCGTCGGCAAGCTCTTTTAAAATCGGTCGGGCGCGCGGGTGAAACATTCGCAAAAGGCGGATTCGCATCTGTTTGCGGTCGCGCCCATTGTTTAAATCGTATTTCTGCCCGTCGAAATTACCGGCAAGCTGCAAAAGGCTTTGATATTTGGGCGTGCCGGTCGCAATCAGAGTGTCGCGCGTCTGAAAGCTGAAAGCGGTAAACTCGCCTTCGGTCGCGCTGCCGCCGACGTCGAGCAGAAAGCTTTCGGTCGCCATCGGCAGTTCGATAAGCTCTTTGCTCAGACGCTTTTGCGCCAGTTCGGCAAAATCCATCGGCTGTTGATAACCGCCGCGCATCATTTCGGCGAGCTTCGCCTTTTGCTTAACGACGCCGTCGCCGCGCAGCTCCGGCGGAACTTCCATTCCGGGCGGCGAGATGCCGGTTGCCCCGACACGCGGCGCGAAAACCAAATCGCGCTGTTTTTGCCAGAAGGCAATCGGCACGTTTAATTCGGAAGGTTTCGACGCATCTTCCTCGGCGGTCGATTTAACTTCGCCGATGTCTTCGGCTTTCAGCTCCTTTTCCTCGACCTCGAACAAAGCTACAAGGTCGTCCAAATCTTCCGGGTCTTCACCGCCGAGCGGGTCAACGACGCGAACCGGAATCAACGCGCCGGAACGAATCATTTGCGGCGTCGGTTTCCCGTTATTATTAACTCCGCCGCCACCGCCGAGCGAATTCGCCAGCAGAAGCGCAATCACCGTAAAGAAAATGATAACGAAAATGCCGAGACCGGCAATCAGCGGAACGGTCGGAATCTTTTTCGATTGCGGATTGCGGATTGCGGATTGCGGAACGTTTGCTTGATTTTCGTTGACTGCCTGCCCCTTGCCGCTGCTTTCTTTCTTCGGCTGACGGCTGACGGCTGACGGCTGATGGCTTTCAATAAAAACTCGCGTCTCGCTGCCTAATAAAATCTCGTCGCGGTCGTTTAATTTTCTCTCGCTGCTGAGGCTCGCGCCGTTGACGAATGTGCCGTTGGTCGAGTTTTCGTCCTGAATCCAAACGTCGTCGCCCTCGCGCCAGATAATTGCGTGGACGCGCGAAAGCTGCGCGTCGTCGACGACAATCTGCGCCAGACTGGTGCGCCCGATGGTGATTTCGGTTTCGAGCGCAACGCGTTGCCGTGTGCCGTCGGGCGCTTCAATGTGTAGAATTATTTCCCGCATTGAAAATTAGTGATGGTGATGTTCTTCTTCCGCGTCCGCGACTTCTTTCAGTTTTGAAATGTCGAGCATTTTTGAAAATTCGTCAAAGTGAAACATTGTCTCGTCTTTGCAGTGCTCGCAAAAAAAAGTCACGTCTTCGCCGAGATACATATCTTTTAAATGATACGCGATAAAGCAGCCGTAGCAGCGCTGGACGCGCTTGCCGAATTGTTCTAAAACTTCATTTGTCATTACCGATTGATTTTCCTTCAGGCAGACGCGAAAGTGCAAGCCAAACAAAACGCAAATCAGAAAAGTTATTTGTAAGGTGCAGAAAGTGAAACAGCGAATTTTCAGTTTGAGCCAAGAAAGGCAGAAACGCGACAGTAATGGAGCGTGTCTTTCGTTAGCCGAAGAAAATGAGAGTTTCAATCAGCATTCTCTATGCGCCAAGGAAACACGCTCCATCACTGTCGCGTTTCTGCCTTTTATTCAAATAAAGATTGAGCTTTAACGAAAGCGTAATAAAGCGGAAAGACGATATACAGAGGCTCGATTTGCGCCTGCGTTTCGCGGCTCGGCTTTTTGACGGCGGTTCCGCTGGCGCAGGTGAAGCCTTCGCCGAAGCGGGCAAATTCATCGCGCGAGGCGGCGGGAATCAGGCGCAAAAACTCGGTTCCGTTAAACGAGCGCTCAATCAGGTCGCGATTGGCTTTCGGCGTGTAATCGGCGAAAGAACCGGTCACGTCGCCGGTCTTGTTTGTATTAATATCCAGAATCTTGACGGTGCTGCCGCAGGAATAATCGAACGCTTTCGTGTCGATGCTTTTAATCTCGCGGCTCGCCAGCGTGCGAAAATAAATTTTGGCGGCTTTCTGGTCGTAAACGATGCTCCACTGCGTAAAACCCTTTTGCGCGACGTTATCGAGCACGGCGAAAGCGTATTCGACCGGATTTTTCGCCGCTTCTTTTTCAAATTCCTTCACCTTCAAAGCCGCGCGCGCGAAGCGGTCGAGCGAGCTGGCGCTCTGCGGCGTTTTCTGCGCGCCGCCGAAAGCCTCGATTGATTTCGCATACGCCCAGGATTTGTCGTAGGTGTCGTTTGCCAGCGCCGAAACGGGCATTTTATCGCCCGTGTGCGCGACGAGCTTGCCGTTTAAAAATTCGATGCTCGCCGAGTTTCCATTGCGGTCATTGACCAGATAGTGCAATTTAACAGGCGACGAAATTCGCACGTTTTCGTTTGCCTTGATGACTTCATCGACGCTTCCGAAATTGTCGAGCTGATACTGAATCCATTCGAGCGTATCGACGGTCGGTCGCGCGTCCGCCGCCGGATAAGTCGTGTCGTCGAGCCACATCAATTCGACGACCAGACCGGCTTCGTTCATTCCGCCCGAAGGATTTTCGCGCCCGTATTGATTAAAAGTCACGCTGCCGTAACGCGAATTCCAACGCGCGGAGTTTGCGCCCGACATCGCCGTTTTCGCCACGCCGCGCCGGTTGACGAAAATCAGCCCGTCGCCGATCATCCAGTCGTAGTTTTTGCCGAACAAAACTTCGCCGTTCCGCTTCAAACAAAACGTCGTGCAGGCAAGACTCTGAGCCGCGAAAAGACCCGACAAAATTAATAAACACAAAGCGCTTTTGACAAAAACTTTCATAACTTTTCCTTTCAAGAAATTTTCACCACAGAGGCTAAGAAAGCCAATAGTGAATAGTAAATAATGAGAAATCAGGAGTTTTTCGTTTTTCACTATTCACTATTTACTATTCATCATTCACTTTCCATTATTTCAGATACGTTTTAAAAACCCAATCGGTTTTCCCGGCTTGCGTGTGGCATTTGGCGCAGCTGCCGACGGTTTCGCGTTTTTCCACCTTTTCGAGCGTGCCTTCCAAAACGAAAAATTCCCAATCGCCCGACTTCGGGCTAAAGCCTTTTTCGCGCTTTATCATCACCGTCACCAGCTCGGGCTTTTGGTCGGTTTCGCGCAGAAGCTTTTCGCGGACGATAATCGAGCCGGCTGGAAACTGCGGCGCGTCCTTGTTAATCTCCCGCAAAGCCGTCTCATTGGCGAAAACCCGCGCGAAGGTTTGAATGCCTTTTTCGTGCGGATTTTTCTGCGGTCTTTCTTTCGGCGGCGGCAATTGCCCGCTCGGCACAACGATGCGCGTCGTGCCGCTGGAAGTTTTTACGTCTAACTGACCGCTCGAACCGGGCGGGGAAAAAGGTGCGGTACTTCAGCCGTAACCTGGAAAATCGCCGCCGATAAAAACCTGCGCGGGCTTTTCATCGACGGGTTTGACAACCTGCTTCCACGTTTTATAACCCGCGACTTTTTCCAGAATCTCCACTTTTTTCTGCGCCGCTTCCTTGTCCTGCGCTTTGATTTTATTGTCGCCGGAAATAAAAAAGACGCACGCCGCGAAAGCCAGAAATGCGCCGACAACAAAAAATTTTAAAAGCTTTGATTTCATTCTGTTGTTTCCAACTACGCCCGAATTCTTTGCCCATGCTGCGCGAATTGAAAGATTAGTCAACTAAATTGATGCGCGAGCCTTTTTCGCGGTTGCTTCATCGCCGTTTTCGGTTTACCCGCGCGGGTGTCGCATTAAATTTAGTGAGACAATTTATGTTCAATGCGAAAATCGTTGAGCGTTTGAGCGTCGTCTTCGTCAAATAATTTTCTCAGGCGTCCGGCTTCGCGCCGCAAAAGCGGCATTTTTCCGGCTTTTTCGGTGCGGTAAACGACTTCAAATTTCCCGACCGCTTTTTCGAGCGCGGCAATTTTTTCGGCGGAAAATGCTTTTGACGGGTTATGAATTCGTTCTGTTTTCAAAACTTTAATTTCGGCGCGCCGATGCGAGATTAATTCTTTGAGCGAGAAAGAATCAACCATTTCGTTATAAGCTCTTTCCAAATCCGCCACGATTTTTTTCGTCTCTTTGCTGTCCGACATAAAATTTTCCGTTTTTGCATTAATGATTAATGCGTTTTTTGCCGGTCGGCGGCTCTTCGAGCAATGCGTCATAATAGGCTTGTCTCGACTTTTCGGCAGCGCGTTTTGCTTTGGCGAGATTGGCTTCGGCGCGGTCAACTTCCGCATCGCTTTTTTCCAGAGCGATGAGGCTGGCTTTCAAAGCGTTTATCTGCTCGTCGGAAATATGCAAAATTCTCCGATGTTTGCGCGTGTATTCGTAAAATTCTCTTTTGGTCTTAATTTTTTCCTTAAAGTCTGTCCCTTCGTGAGCCGCCTGACATCTGTCAAACAGCTCGAAAAAATCGTCGCGGATTTTCCTTCTCCTTAGCGAGAAGCCCCTTTTTTTTCTTTTTGAGACAGCCATAAAAATTCACAATTTTTACGGGTAATTTACACCGATTTTTATTTTGTTGTAAAGAATTTTTTTGAGATGCTCGTTATCCGTCGCCCCGGGTTAACCTGCCGGAAGATACCGGCATCCGGCGATGGGCTGGAGTAAGAGACAAATCAGGCTGAGCGCGTCGCCGGTTCAGAGTTTATTTTCTTTTGACGCGGACGGAGGAGCATACTCGCGCGCCTTTCGGTAATTCTATCAGTCCCGGAGAATCGTCGGTCTCCTTAAAACGATTAATATACGTATTTAACTCATTTTGAGCGTCTTTATTGGCGATTACGGCATGGATAAAAAATATTCTTCCCACATCCGATTCATTGCCGATGGAAGTTTCACTACTCCAGGTATTATCAGGCTGCTCGGCGGCGGCTTTCGGTTGAGGGTAATACCTTCCGATATCTGTCGGATAGACCATTATATAAACCTTTTCTCCCGACGCTAAATCCTTATGTTTCCACTGAACTGTGACCGGTCTCGAGACAGTAGCGTTATCAGTCGGCGCGATAATCTTTAATTCCTCGGTGCAAGCCGAAGTTATAATTACCGGGTCCGGACTAGCTTTCAGAGCATATGAAATAATTCCGGTAAGCAGCGCGACCAAGACGGAAGTGATAAAAGGAAGAATAACGGCAAGCTGTTTCCACTTCAAAGTTAACTCTTTCGTCGATAATTCCTCGGTTAACTTGATTAAGAAAGTAGCTTCCGGCGGATGCTTTCCGGAACGTACCCAGCGAACGATATCCTGCTCATGAATCACTTTATACCATGAACTGTCTATGCTATTGCCGGAAACAAAAATAGATTCAATCTCGGCTCCCGGAATTTTGAGTGCGGGACACCTCCATGCGCTTAATGCCTCGTCCCAATCCTCTTCCGTTACTTTCGTTCTGAAACCTATAGCCTGTTTGCTCTGCATCAGATTCTCCTTTTATATGACCTGATGGCACAACGAAATAGTGAGTTGTTTTTACAATCCTACGAGGTGTGCCATTAGTTGGGCTAAAGCATCTGGCTTAACTAATTAACGCCGATGCCGTTGATAATAAGCCGAAATTCTGTTTTTATCAAGAAAATCGGCTGAACCTTTCGATTCAGCCGAAATATTAAATGATTTTTGATAATGAGGTTTTAGACAGCAATCGATACAGCGTTGCCCGATTCGGTTTGCTGACGGGCGTGATAAGAGCTTCTGGTTAAAGGCGAGGATTCGATGTGTTTAAAACCCATCGCTTCGCCGATTCGTTTCCATTCGGCAAATTCTTCGGGCGTGACGTATCTTTCGACCGGCAGACGACGCTCGTAAGGCTGGAGATATTGCCCGATGGTCATAATGTCGCAGGAAACCGAGCGTAAATCCTTCATCAGCTCGACGACTTCTTCGAACGTTTCGCCAAGCCCGACCATGATTCCGCTTTTCGTTTTCATCTGCGGAAACTGCGTATCGCGGAAATGCGCCGAGCGTTCCAGCAGTTCCAAAGTCTGCGCGTATTTCGCGTCGGGGCGGACGCGGCGATAAAGGCGCGCGATGGTTTCCGTGTTGTGATTTAAAACGTCGGGACGCGCCTGCAAAACCGTGTTCAGCGCAGCTTCGTCGCCGTTGAAATCGGGAATCAGAACTTCGACTTTGCAGGTCGGGTTCAGCTCGCGGACTTTCAGAATCGTCTCCGCCCAATGCGCCGCGCCGCCGTCCGGCAAATCGTCGCGATTGACCGAGGTGATGACGGCGTGAGCGAGATTCAAATGCGCGACGGCTTCGGCGACGTGCGTCGGCTCGAGCGGGTCTAAATCCATCGGTTTGCCTTTATTGACGGCGCAAAAACCGCAATGCCGCGTGCAGGTGTCGCCGCCGAGCATAAACGTCGCCGTGCGGTCTGTCCAGCATTCGAAAATGTTCGGGCAGCGCGCTTCCTGGCAAACCGTGTGCAGGTTTAAGCCTTCAATCAATTTCAAAACCGCGTTTTGATTGGTCGGGTCGCCGAGCTTAATACGCAGCCAATCAGGCTTCGGCAGGCGCTCTTTTTTCTTTTTGACAAATCTCTGGATTAAAACTTTTTCTTCAATCATAAACTTTTCGCTTCAAAACCTTGAAGAGATTATAAGAACATTTTACCACTTCATCCGGCAAGTTGTCGCTGATTCGACGGCGACGAGCCAGAGCCGGAATTCATTTGACAGACGCGGGTGAAATCTTCTA
>DASVWG010000280.1:0-29677 GCA_036389695.1 Pyrinomonadaceae bacterium | reverse complement strand
TTGGAATACATCTTTAGCCACATCAGAGGTAGCTTCCGGACAACTGTATGAAGCAAAAAAAATATTTAGGAGAGAAATTTTAAAGTTTTTAGGAGAAGGAAAACCTCCTATTAAAAAGGAAAAATTATGAAAGAAGCAGTTATCGTTTCAGCCGTGCGCACGGCTGTCGGAAAAGCACCGAAAGGGATTTTGAAAAATACGCGTCCGGACGAGATGGGCGCGGTCGCCATTAAAGAAGCGGTCAGTCAAGTGCCGAATCTCGACGCGTCGCAGATTGAAGACGTGATTATGGGCTGCGCGTTTCCCGAAGCCGAGCAGGGGCAAAACGTCGCGCGCATTGCTGCGATTCGCGCCGGTCTGCCGGTCGAAGTCAGCGCGATGACGGTCAATCGTTATTGCTCGTCGGGCTTGCAGACGATTGCGATTGCGGCGGATAGAATCAAGACGGGCGGCGCGGAAATCATCGTCGCGGGCGGCTTGGAAACGATGTCGATGATTCCGATGGGCGGTCACAGCGTCCGCCCGAATCCGGTTCTGGTCGATTCCTACCCGGATTATTATCTGAATATGGGCTTGACCGCCGAAGCGCTGGCGCAGAAATACGAAATCTCGCGCGAAGAGGCGGACGAATTTTCGCTGAAATCGCACCAGAAAGCGGCGGCGGCAATCAAAGCCGGAAAGTTTAAGGATGAAATCGTGCCTTTAAACGTCCGTCTCGACGAAACCGACGAAAAAGGTCGCGTTCTGCGCCGCGAAATCACATTTGATACGGACGAAGGCGTGCGTTTCGACGCTTCGATGGAAGGCTTGGCGAAACTGAAACCCGCTTTCCACGCGAAAGGCACGGTCACGGCGGGCAACGCTTCGCAAATGTCGGACGGCGCGGCGGCGGTCGTGATTATGTCGGCGGAAAAAGCCGCCGAACTCGGCGCAAAACCGCTCGCCAGATTTGTCGCTTACGCGACTGCCGGTTGTCTGCCCGAAGAAATGGGCATCGGTCCGGTTTACGCGATTCCGAAAGTTTTGAAAATGGCTGGCTTGACGCTGGACGACATCGAAATCATCGAGCTTAACGAAGCTTTCGCCGCGCAATCTCTGGCGGTCATCAAAGCGCTGGAAATGAATCCGGAAAAAATCAACGTCAACGGCGGCGCGGTCGCGCTCGGGCATCCTCTGGGCTGCACCGGCGCGAAGCTGACGGCGACGATTTTGCGCGAAATGGAGCGCCGCAACGCGCGTTACGGAATGGTCACGATGTGCGTCGGTGGCGGAATGGGCGCGGCGGGAATTCTGGAAAGAATTTGATTCAGCCACAAAGGACACAGAGAATTTAAGAGAAATTAACCGCAGGATTTATGCAGATAAACGCGGATAAGAAAAATGGATAAAACAACAGATTAAAACAAATTAGCGCAGATTTATTTTATCCTGTTCATTCTGTCCGTCCGGTTAAATTTTTCTCCGTGTTTTCTGTAGTGAAAAAATCTATGAGCGAAAAACGACGAATTCAAGGTTTGGAGAAAGCGCCGCTTTCGATGAAGCTGCTTTATCTGGCTTCCAGAAAAATGGTCGGCAAGGTGGTCGAGCCTTTGAAAGTTCAGGCGCATCGCCCTTCGATTGCGTGGTTCGGCAATCTTCTGGGACTGGTGATTGAAAAATCCGGCAAGGTCGAAGCGCGGATTCACGTTCTGGCGCAGCTTCGCGCGGCGCAAATCGTCGAATGTCCGTTCTGAATGGACATCGGCTCTGCGGTCGGCAGGCAAAAAGACGTGGTGACGGACGAGGAATTGCGCGAGGTTCCGAACTGGCAGTACAGCAAAATTTTAGGCGAGCGCGAGCGCGCGGCGATAGAATACGCCGAAGAAATGTCGAAAACGCCCGTTCGCGTCCCGGACGAGCTTTTTGAAAGATTGAAAAAACATTTCAGCGATGAGCAAATCGTGGAGCTTTCGGCGAGCATCGCTTACGAAAACTACCGGGCGAGATTTAATCACGCGCTGGATATAAAGAGCGATAATTTATACAGGTAATCAGGAGAAAATTTATGGATGCAACAGCACAGAAAAAAGAAGTGACCGGCGGCTCATTTTTGATTGAGGAAAGAAGCGCGAACGAGATTTTTACGCCCGAAGATTTGACGGAAGAGCAAAGAATGATTGGCGAAACGACGCGCGAGTTTGTTGATACGGAAGTTCGCCCGAACATCCCGGAAATGGAAAAGCACAACTGGGAAATCGCGCGCGATTTGGTCGCGAAAGGCGGCGAGCTCGGACTTCTGGGCGCAAATATTCCGGAAGAATACGGCGGGCTGGCGCTCGACCAGACTTCCGGCGTGGTTATCGCGGAAATGATGGGACGCGCCGGCGGCTTCGGCACGACTTTCGGCGCGCAGACTTCAATCGGGCTTTTGCCGATTCTTTATTTCGGCTCCGATGAACTGAAGGAAAAATGGATTCCGCGCATCGTTGCCGGCGAAGTCGTCACGGCTTATTGTTTATCGGAAGCGGGAAGCGGCTCGGACGCTCTGGGCGCAAAATGCAATGCGAGGCTTTCCGAAGACGGCACTGAATACACCTTAAACGGCGAAAAAATGTGGATTTCCAACGGCGGTTTTGCCGATGTCTACATCGTTTTTGCCAAGGTTGACGGCGAGAAGGAAAAGTTTTCGGCTTTCGTCGTGGAAAGAAGCGAAAACTGTCGTCCGGGCGCGGAAGAACACAAAATGGGAATCAAATCTTCTTCGACGACGCCTTTGATTTTGTCGGACGCGCGCATTCCCGCCGGAAATCTTATCGGAAAGGTCGGCGACGGCGCGAAAATCGCTTTTAATATTTTAAACGTCGGTCGCTTCAAGCTCGGCGCAAGCGTCACCGGCGGCGCAAAGCTGGCTTTGTTTGAAGCGATTCGTTATGCGAACGAGCGTTATCAATTCAACAAACCGATTTCCAGCTTCGGCGCCATCAAACACAAATTGGCGGAAATGGCGATTCGCACATGGGTTGCCGAATCAATCACTTACCGCACGGTCGGAATGATTGACGCGCTCATCGGCGAAGACGGCGGCGACAAGGAAAAGAAACTGCGCTCGATTGAAGAATACGCGGTCGAATCTTCGATTAACAAGGTCGCCTGCTCCGAAGCGCTCGATTTCGTCGTCGATGAAATGGTGCAAATCTACGGCGGCTATGGTTATTCGGCGGATTATCCGGCGGAAAAGGCGTATCGCGATTCGCGCATCAACCGTATTTTCGAGGGCACCAACGAAATCAATCGAATGCTGATTCCCGGACAGTTGATGAAACGCGCGATGAAAGGTCAGCTCGGTTTATTGCAGGCGGCAAAAGCTTTGCAGGACGAGATTTTCAACCCGCAAATGTCGTTTGACGAAGACGAAAGCCTGCTCGCGATGGAAACGAAGCTTGCCGGAAACGCCAAGAAAGTCGCGCTGATGATTCTCGGCACGGCGGCGCAGAAATACATGATGGAGCTGCAAAATCAGCAGGAAATTTTATTAAACGCGGCGGACATCATCATCGACGCATACCAGATGGAAACGGCGATTCTGCGAGCGAAAAAATTAGCGGAAAAGGGAAATGCCGACCGCCAAATCGATATGGCGCAGGTTTTCTGCAACGACGCGATTCAGCGCGTCGAAGCGAAAGCGAAAAATACTTTAGCCGCGCTCGCAGAAGGCGACGAGCTGCGAACGATGCTGGTCGCGCTGAAACGTTTTACGAAAAACAATTCGCCTGTCAATACGATTGCCGCGCGGCAACGCATTGCCGACACGTTGATTCAGGCGAACAAATACGTTTTCTAATTTTAGGAAAAGCGAAATAAGCCGCGCGCTGGCACGAATGTCACGAATTAAAGAAATAAAAATAATTCGTGACATTCGCGTCAGCGCGTGGCTAAATCTTTTCTGTGGCAAAATAAAATTATGGAAATTGTGAAAAGAACTTTAGAGCCTTTTGACGGTTTTTCGCGGGAAATCGGTTTTTATTTGAGCGCGTGGGAAAAAACTCGCGCCGAGCTGCGCGAGATTGCGGCGGATTTATCAAGCGGAGAATTGTCGCAAAGGCTGACGCCCGAAGCGCATCAAATCGGCGCTTTGATTTTGCATCTCGGCGAATCGGAAGCCGGCTGGATTCACGCGATTATTGCCGGAAAAGAGTTGAACGATGAAGAAAAAAGATTCGTTCACTGGTGCGACACGACCGAGACGGATTTTGCCGGAAAGGGCTACAGCGCGCGAGACTGTATCGAGAAAATCGATAAAATCAGCGAGATGTCGCGCGCGATTCTGGCGAAATTTGCTGACGAAGACCTCGAAAAATTATTCGGTTACGAGCGCGCGAGCGGCGAGCAGGTCGAAGTCAGTTTGCGCTGGGTTCTGCATCATCTGATTGACCACGAAGCGAATCATAAAGGACAAATTTCGATGCTCAAACGATTGCTGCGCGAAACTCAGGATTAAACACCACAGAGAAGGAAAATTTAACCACGGATTCACACAGATAAACGCGGATTATTAACAGGATGGACAGGATGGACAAGATAAATAAGAAACTCTAACTTTATTAGTTTTAAATTATCCTGTGTATCCTGTCCATCCTGTTTGAATCTTCCTTTGTGTTTCTTGTGTCTTTGTGGTGAAAACTTAGTTTAAGCCGAATTTCTTCCGGCGTTGATGATGCCGAAAGAGCAGCGCATCACCAGTTTTTCAAAAGTATTTTTCTGTTCACTGCCTGTTTCGGTTTCTTCGATTTCACGGATTTTGCTCAAAGCGTATTGCTGAATCGTCGTCAGCGGCAGAACGATTCGCTCGCGCGTGGCGACCGATTGCTGCTCGACCGGGTAATCGGACATCAGCGCGCTTTTGCCGGAAATCGCCGCCAGATATTTGCGGCAAAGCTCAAATTCATTGTAAATGTTGCGCTGGATTTCGCCGTAAACCGGATGATTTTCGAGAAATCGTGTGAGCGGAAAAAAAGATTTCTGCATCGCCATTTCGCAGTTGTCAATCAGGGCTTTGAAGAAAGCGTTTTGTTGATACATCCGTTTGATTTCTTCCGATTTTCCCGCTTCGGACAGTTTTTCCAGAGCCGCGCCGACGCCGTAAAAGCCGGGCACGTTTTGTTTTAACTGACTCCACGCGCCGACAAACGGAATCGCGCGTAAATCTTTTAAGGTTAATTTGCCCGCCGTGCCGCGTTTTGCCGGACGGCTGCCGATATTTGTTTCCACGTAAAACCGCAGCGGGCTGACGTGCGAGAGATAATCCAAAAACGCCGGACGATTTTTCAAATCTTCATACGCGCGAAAGCTTTCGTCCGCCAGGTTCTGCATCAGCGTTTCCTCTTCGGGCGAAAACGTATTTTCTTTTGCCGAAAAAAGATGATTGTAAATTCCGGCGTGGAGCAGCTGCTCGATGTTGTATTGCGCCGCTTCAATCGTGCCGAAATTCGAGCTGACGGTTTGTCCCTGAATGGTTAATTCGATTGACTGATTCGAGACGTTTTCGCCCATCGAAGAATAAAATTTGTGCGTTTTTCCGCCGCCGCGCGCGGGCGGACCGCCGCGCCCGTCAAAGAAAATAACGTTGATTCCGTTTTCGCGCGAAAGTTTTGTCAATTCGTCCTTCGCCTTGTAAATGCTCCAATTCGCCATCAGATAGCCGCCGTCTTTCGTGCCGTCGCTGAAGCCGAGCATGATTGTCTGCGTGTTATTGCGGCGCGATAAATGCTCGCGATAAGCGGGAATTTCGTAAAGCTCGCGCATCACGCCGGGAGCGTTTTTCAAATCCGCAATCGTTTCAAAAAGCGGCACGATATCGACGCTCAAATCCGTCGCCAGCCAGCCGCCGAGCAGAAACAAACCGTAAACTTCGACGACGTTCAGCGCGCTTCCGCATTGACTGATGACGTATCTTTCGCAGCCTTTCGCGCCGTTTTCCCGCTGGATTTGTTTGATGGCGGCGATGTTTTGCAAAGTATCTTTCGCCAGCTCGTCTTCAAAAATTTCGGCGTCGGCGGATTGTTTGATGTCGAGAAGCGCTTCGATTTTTTGCGCGTCGGAAAGCAAGGCGTAATCTTTCGCGAGAAATCCTTTCGCGGCGGCGTCTTCCAGAATTTTTCCGTGGACGCTCGCTTCCTGCCGCACGTCGAGCGAAGCGAAATAAAGTCCGAAAATTCCGACCTTTTCAATCAGATTATCGACCAGATACACAAACAAACCGTTGTGGCGGTCGATTAAAGTCTCGCGGATATTTTCGAGGTATTGCAGAATTTTCCGCTTGCTTAAATTAGTGTTCTCCGTGGCGGAAACCGTTTCGTCGTAAAGCTTTGTTTCGAGTTCCGCGAGAACGCTTTCGACGCCCGAGAAGGTTAGACGGCGCTTTAATTTACGGACGTCGCGATAATAACTTTGCAGAATCGCGCGGCGCAGGGCGCGGGCGGTTTTCAGTGTCGTCCCGGTCGTCACAAACGGATTTCCGTCGCGGTCGCCGCCCGACCAGAAACCCATTTTTATCAGCTCGCCGGTTTCGATGCCTTGCCCCGGAAACGAGTTTTTTAAATCCGAGACGATGTTTCCGACGGCTTCATAAAAAATATTTTCGAGATACCAGATGAGACTCATCGCTTCGTCGAACGGCGTCGGCTTTTGCTTTTTGAAAAACGGCGTGCGTCCTAATTGCTGGAGAAAAGTGTTGATGTCGGCGACGTCGTTTTCCTTAATCGCGCGCGTCAAATCGTTGATGATGCCGAGCACCGAGCCGGGATAAAACTGCGTCGGGTGCGCGGTCAAAACCAGACGGACGCTGAAATTTTCGAGCTTCCGGGCGAAGTCTTCGCTTTTGTTGTTTTGCAAAACTGCCGTTTCGAGATGCTGCAATGTTCCCGCGCCCTGCGCGTCGTTTATCTCGCGAAACGCCGCGTCTTCGAGCGCGTCAAACAAGACGACCTGGCGCTCGGCGTACTGGACAAAGCGAAAAAGCAGAGCGATTTTTTCGGGCGCGGCGTGATTTTCGAAAAAATTGTCGATAATCTCGGTCGGACTTTTGCCGACGGTAAAACCTTCTTAGCATTCGCTGTTGAAAAGCGAAAGCAAAATGCCCGTTTTATCGACGCCGTAGAACGGCAGAGAGAGAAACAAGCTGTTGTAAAGCTGAAATTTGATGCCGACCGAGTCCTGATATTTTTGCAGTGTTTCCGACGCTGTTTGAATCATAAAAAAATTGTAATATAGAGTGGAAACGAAACAAATCCGGCATTCGGGAATTTAAAATTATGAAAGCACTTTATCGAATCGAACGCTGGCGACAGATTCACGCGCCGAATCCGGCGATGCTGCGGCACATTCTGGAAGCGGAAGGCTACGCCGTGTTTCAATGGTGCGACCAGCCGAATGCTTCTTACGGCTTGCATAAACACGGCGAAGACCAATCGCACTGGATTGTCAGCGGCAAGCTGGAACTCATGATTGAAGCCGTCGGAACTTTTGTGCTGGAAGCGGGCGACCGCGATTTTATGCCCGCGCACACCTATCACACGGCGCGCGTTATCAGTGAAGAAGCGGTTGTTTATTTGATTGGGGAAAAGCTAAAATAAGGCGAAGGGCAAAAGTAAAAAGGTAAAAGTTTTATCTGTTTTCCTCTATGTCTTTACATCTCTCAGGGTTAAAATAATTGGTATGAACAAAGCACGAACATTGGGTGAATTAAGAGCAAGCGGTTACGCCGCGCGTTCGGTGAAAGACGAAATGCGGGCGAATTTGATTAAAAAGCTGCGCGCGGGCGAAAGGCTTTTTCAAGGCATTTTAGGCTATGAAGAAACGGTCGTGCCGCAAATTACGAACGCGATTTTAGCGAAACACAATCTCATTCTTTTAGGCTTACGCGGGCAGGCGAAAAGCCGTATTATCAGGCAGTTAACCGAACTTCTGGACGAGGAGATTCCGATTATCGCCGGTTCGGAAATCAACGACAATCCGTTTCAGCCTTTGAGCGCTTACGGCAAACAGCAAACGGAAATTCACGGCGACGAAACGAAAATCGACTGGGTCAAGCGCGAAAATCGCTTTGTCGAAAAGCTCGCCACGCCGGACGTGACGATTGCCGACATTATCGGCGACATCGACCCGATAAAAGCGGCGAAAGGCGGACATCTTTTGTCGGACGAGCTGACGATTCATTTCGGCTTGCTGCCGCGCGCGAATCGCGGAATTTTCGCGATAAACGAATTGCCGGATTTAGCCGGAAAAATTCAGGTCGGGCTTTTCAACATTATGCAGGAAGGCGACGTGCAGATTAAAGGTTATCCGGTGCGCCTGCCTCTGGACGTGATGCTGGTTTTTTCGGCGAATCCGGAAGATTACACGGCTCGCGGAAAAATTATCACGCCTTTGAAAGACAGAATCGGCGCGGAAATCGCGACGCATTATCCGAAGGACATCGGACTCGGAACGGCAATCACCAAACAGGAAGCCTGGACGACGCGCGATGATTTTGAAGGCTTTACGGTCGAAATTCCCGATTTTATTGCCGAGACGATTGAGCAAATCGCGTTTGAAGCGCGCGACGACCAGCGCATCGACAAGCGTTCGGGCGTTTCGCAGCGTTTCCCGATAACGGTTCTCGAAGCGGCGGTTTCAAACGCCGAACGCCGCGCATTGATGACCAATGAACCGAAAATCGTCCCGCGCATTTCCGATATTTACGCGGCGCTTCCGGCGATGACCGGAAAAATGGAGCTTGAATACGAAGGCGAACAAATCGGTGCCGCGCGGCTGGCAAAAGATTTAATCAAACGCGCCTGCGGAGTGATTTTTGAAGGCTTTTTCTTAGGCATCGATTTCGCGCCGACCGTGCAGTGGTTTGACGAAGGCAACAAGCTTTTATTGAGCGAGACGGCTTCGGCGGAAGAATGCGTGATGCTTCTGGAAAGCGTTCCCGAATTGATTGAATCGACGCTCGTCCCGCTCGAATTCGGCGGCGGCGAAAAGGCGAAACTCGTTTCGGCGTGCGAATTTGTTCTCGAAGGTCTCTACGCGCAAAACAAAATCTCGCGCAACGAGGAAGGCGGCTTTGAAGCGACGACGAAAGCCAAGCGCGACCGGCGCGGAATGATTTACGAGGATTTCACCGATATTGAAGGATACAATTAATAACGAGGCGGAAGCCCGCGCGTCGGGCAAGGGCGGAATCGAATGCAAAACGAAAAGTGCAAAATGCAAAATGAAGAAAGTGTTTCTATTTTGCATTTTGCATTTTAAATTTTGCGTTTTCTCCGCCCTTGCTCACGCGCGGGCTTCTGCTTCTTTTTTTCGTGCCAATCCGCGTTATAATCCGCTTTGTTAAGAAAATGTAACGTAATGGACAGCCGCGCCGCAGATTGTTAAGGTAGACTTATAATTTTTACTAACAAAGGGAGAAAATAAATGCTTGCAGCACGCGGATACGCGACCGGCTCGCCGGAATCGAAGTTCGAGCCGTTCAGCTTTGAAAGGCGCGAGGTCGGGGCGACGGACGTTCTTATCGAAATTCTTTACACCGGAATTTGTCATTCCGATATTCATCAGGCGCGAGACGAATGGGGCGGCTCGATTTACCCGATGGTGCCCGGACACGAAATCGTCGGGCGCGTCGCGCAAGTCGGCGCGGAAGTCACGAAATTTAAGGAAGGCGACATCGCGGGCGTCGGCTGTTTCGTCGATTCGTGCCGGACGTGCGCGAATTGCCGCGACGGTTTCGAACAATTCTGTCTCGTGCACTGCGTGCAGACTTACAATTCGACCGAGATGGACGAAAAAACGCCGACCTACGGCGGATATTCCGACCGCATCGTCGTCGACGAAGCCTACACGCTGAAAATCTCGCCCGACCAGCCGCTCGAAAAAGTCGCGCCGCTGCTCTGCGCGGGCATCACGACTTACTCGCCGCTCAAACGTTTTAATATCGGCGCGGGACAAAAAGTCGGCATTGTCGGCTTGGGCGGGCTGGGACACATGGGCGTGAAAATCGCCGCCGCGATGGGCGCGGAAGTGACGGTTTTCAGCACGTCGCCGTCGAAAGAGCAGGACGCGCGCGGGCTGGGCGCGCATAATTTCGTCGTCACGCGCGACCCCGCGAATTTAAAGCCGCTCGGCGGGCAATACGATTTTATTCTCGATACGGTCAGCGCGGCGCACGACGTCAATATGTATCTGCGGCTTCTGCGTCGGCAGGGCGCGATGGTTCTGGTCGGCGCGCCGGAAAAACCTCTGGAAGTCCACGCTTTTTCCGTTATCCCGTTTAATCGAACTTTAGCCGGTTCGATGATTGGCGGCATCAAGGAAACGCAGGAAATGCTCGATTACTGCGCGGCGCACAATATCACGTCGGACGTGGAAGTAATCCCGATTCAACAAATCGAAGAAGCCTACGAGCGCACCATCAAAGCCGACGTGCGCTACCGCTTCGTGATTGATTTGAAATCGCTTTAAAGTACTGAGTACTGAGTGCTGAGTACTGAGTTTTGTTTTTTACTCAGTACTCAGTACTTTCCGCTCAGTACTTTTTAAGACTATGCAATTATCGAATAACACAATCTTGCTGACGGGCGGAGCGTCGGGCATCGGCTACGCTTTTGCCGAAAGATTTCTGGCGGCGGGCAGCCGTGTGATTATCTGCGGGCGGCGCGAAGACAAGCTGCGCGAGGCGAAAGAGAAACATCCGCAGCTTCAGACGCGCGTCTGCGACGTCGGCGACGAAGCGGAACGCATCGCGCTGTTCGATTGGGCGACGAGCGAGTTTCCGCGCCTGAACGTTTTGGTCAACAACGCCGGAATCCAGCGCCGCGTGAATCTGACCGAAGCCGAAGACTGGCAGCGGACGCGAAGCGAGATTGCGATTAATCTGGACGCGCCCGTTCATCTTTCGCGCCTTTTTATCCCGCATCTGCTCGAACAGGAACGTCCGGCGATTATCAACGTGACGTCGGGTTTAGCGTTCGTGCCGCTGGCAAACGTTCCGGTTTACTGCGCGACGAAAGCGGCGCTGCATTCTTTCACGATGTCGCTGCGGCAGCAGCTTTCCGCAACGCCGATTTCAGTCATCGAAGTCGCGCCGCCCGCCGTCGATACGGATTTGGGCGGCGCCGGTCTGCACACTTTCGGCGTCCCGCTCGACGAATTCGCCGACGCGGTTTTTCAAAGATTGCCGCAGGGCGAACAGGAAATCGCCTACGGCACAGCGCAAAAAGCCAGCCGCGCTTCACGCGAGGAACTGGACGAAATCTTTAAGTATATGAATCAGGCTTTCAGGTAAATCTGTGAAGGCAGAAGCCCGCGCGTCAGCAAGGGCGGAATCGAATGCAAAATGCAAAGTGCAAAGTGCAAAATGAAGAAACTGATTTCCGTTTTGCATTTTGCATTTTGCATTTTGCGTTTTCTCCGCCCTTGCTCACGCGCGGGCTTCTGCCTCACACCTTGACTGCGTAGGGAATGACGTAAATCGAGATTGCCAGAAAATGGCAGAAGCTTCCGGCGAGGACGAAAAGATGCCAGATGGCGTGATTATGCGGCAGACTTTTCCAGGCGAAAAAAATTATGCCCAGCGTATAAGCGCCGCCGCCCGCGACGAGCAGCGCGACCGGCATAAAACCGAGCGCGGCGAGCAAAGGCTGCACGGCGAAAACTCCAATCCAGCCCATCAAAAGATAAGACAGAACCGTGATAATCGGATATTTAGCGCCGAAGACGATTTTTAAAATGATGCTGACCAGCGCAAACAACCAGACAAAAGCAAAAAAGCTCTGTCCGAACGAGTCGCGCAAAACTATTAAGATGAAAGGCGTGTAACTTCCGGCAATCAAAAGATAAATGCAGCAATGGTCGACGACTTGCAGCCGCCGCTTCATCTGCGGCGAGGTCGCGCCGTGATAAAACGTCGAAGCGGCATACAAAACCACCAGCGACGAGCCGTAGATAAGACTGCTTATCAATTGCCGGATGTCGCCTTCGACGCTCGCCAGCGAAACCAGAAAAATAAATCCGGCGATGCTCAGCAGTAGCCCGAAGCCGTGCGTCACGGTATTGGCGATTTCTTCGATTGATAATGTCAGGAATCTCGGCTTCGTCATTTTTACATTCTACCAGATGCGCAAAACTTCGGTGATGAAAATTTACGTTTAAAATTTCGATTCGCTGTCGGTTCGCTCGCGCCGCGCGACGCCGGTTTCATACGCCGCTTCTTCGACTCTGGCGGCGACGGCTTCGCCGACGCGCTTATCGAAAACGGACGGGATTATGTAATCGGGATAAAGCTCGTCTTCATTGATGATTTCGGCAATCGCGTGAGCGGCGGCGACCTTCATTTCCTCGTTGATGCGCGAGGCGCGGCAGTTCAGCGCGCCGCGAAAGATGCCGGGAAAGCACAGCACGTTGTTGATTTGGTTCGGGTAATCGCTTCTGCCCGTCGCCATCACCGCGACGTGTCCGGCGGCGTCTTCGGGCATAATTTCGGGAATCGGGTTTGCCATCGCGAAAACAACCGGGTCTTTCGCCATATTTTCCAAATCCTGCGCGTCAATCACGCCCGGCACCGATAAGCCGAAAAAAACGTCCGCGCCTTTGATAATGTCGTGAATCGTGCCTTTTTCCTTGTTCTGATTGGTGTTTCGGGCATACCAATCCTTGACCCAGTTCATATGTTCCCGGCGACCTTCGTAAATCGCGCCCGACTGGTCGCAGCCGACGATATTTTTCACGCCCGCCGCCATCACGATTTTCGTGCAGGCGACGCCCGCCGCGCCGACGCCGTTGACGACCAGCTTGATGTCTTCCATTTTTTTGCCGACGATTTTCAGCGCGTTGATAAGCGCGGCGAGCACGACGACGGCGGTTCCGTGCTGGTCGTCGTGAAAAACGGGAATGTCGAGTTCTTCTTTCAGACGGTCTTCGATTTCAAAACAGCGCGGCGCGGAGATGTCTTCGAGATTGATGCCGCCGAAGGCGACCGAGATATTTTTGATGGTCTGGACGATTTCGTGCGGGTCTTTCGTGTTCAGACAAATCGGGAAAGCATCGACGCCGCCGAATTCTTTAAAAAGCTGGCATTTGCCTTCCATCACGGGCATCGCCGCTGCCGCGCCGATGTCGCCCAAGCCCAAAACCGCCGTGCCGTCGGAAACGACCGCGACCGTGTTTTTTTTGATTGTCAGAGTGAAAGCTTTTTCCGGGTCACGCGCAATCGCTTCGCAGACGCGGGCGACGCCCGGCGTGTAAGCCATCGACAAATCGGCGCGCGTTTTTAAGGGAACTTTCGAAACCATCTCGATTTTGCCGCCGAGATGCATCAGAAACGTGCGGTCGGAAGTCTGCACGATTTCCACGCCGTCGATATTGGTCAAAGCGCCCACGATTTCCTCGTCGTGCGCTTCGCTCGAAGCGTTGACGGTAATGTCGCGGACGAGAAAATCCTTGCCGACGCTGACGATATCAATCGCTTCGATGTCGCCGCCGACGCGCCCGATGGCGGTCGTAATCTCGCCTAATTTGCCGGGCTGATTCTGAATTTTAACGCGCAGCGTGACGCTGTAGCTGGCGTTCGGAGTCGGATTATTTGACACAATATAAAACCTTTTTAGAAATTATAATCACAAAGAAAAATTAGCCGCAGATGAACGCAGATAAACGCGGATTCAAACAGGATGGACAGGATATACAGGATAAAAAAGAAACTTCAAAGTTCGTAGTTTTAATTATCCTATCTATCCTGTCCATCCTGTTAAATTATCTGCGTTTATCTGCGTTCATCTGCGGTTTCATTTTCTTTCTTTGTGGCAAAATTTAGATTAACTTTTTAGCTCAGTGGACGCAAGAGACCGTGCAGAACGCCGTGAATCGAAACTTTATCCGCCGACAGCAGAATCGTCTGATAATTTTGATTTGCCGGACGCAGCTCGATGTTGGCGCCGTTGCGGTAAAAGCGTTTCAGGACGACGCGCGTTTCGGCTTGCGCGACGACGATTGCGCCGTCGCGGGCAAACGAGCGTTTTTCAATCAGCGCGATGTCGCCTTCGCAGATGTGCTCGTCGAGCATCGAATCGTTCGGCACGCGGAAAGCGCGGATTCTTTCCGGTTCGTAATAGCCCAAAAGAAATTTCGGCACGAAAATCGGTTCCTGCTCCCAGTTTTCGCTGAAAGCTTCGGCGTCCGCGATTTCCAGCCAATCAATTTCGCAGACGGCTTCGTTGACGAGATTTTCCGAGCGCAGCGCCAAGCCGAAGCTTCCGTCTTCGCGGCGGCGCTGCAAAATTCCTTGTTTTTCCATCGCGGCGATGTGTTTGGCAATCGCCGATTTCGAAGCGATTTTAAATTTGCGGGCAATCTGCTGATAAGACGGGATATGCCCGCGCTCGCTGATAAACTCGTTGATAAAATCCAGAATCTCGCGCTGGCGTCGGGTGCGTGGCTGCATGTGGGAAATATTAAGGAATCCGTCGGCGAAAGTCTATCGAAATCCGTCAATCTGACCGAACGAAAACCGATTTGATTGACTGTTTCTAAAAAATGATTGACGCGGGCGGTTTATCACGGTTAAAATCTTTTAGGCAGTTTGGCATTTCTTGCCCGACCAAGTTAAAATTTGTCCCAACCTTAGAAAGTTTCTATTCTTCTTGTATGCCGACCAGAATTGACGATTTATTGCGGATGGCAATGAGCTTTGGCGCATCAGACCTGCACCTCAGAGCAGGCTCTTTTCCCGTGATTCGCGTGAGCGGCGAGCTGCGTCCCGTTTCAGGCGTCGCGCGCCTGGCGCAGGAAGAGACGCTGGAAATGGCTTTTTCGATGATGTCGAATCGCCAGAAACAGCATTTTAAAGAAGCTTACGAAGTCGACATCGGCTACAGCGTATCGGGCTTGGGCAGATTTCGCGTCAATATTTTTCAGCAGCGCGGCTCGGTCGGCATCGTCGCCCGCGTCATTCCCGACACGATTCGCAACTTTGCCGAGCTCGGACTGCCGCCGGTTCTGTCGAAAATCGCCGAAGAAAATCGCGGGCTGATTCTCGTTACGGGAACGACCGGCTCGGGAAAATCGACGACGCTCGCCGCGGTCGTCGATTACATCAATCAAATGCGAAACTCGCACATCGTGACGGTCGAAGACCCGATCGAGTTTCTGCACAAAGACAAAAAATCTTTCGTCACGCAGCGCGAAGTCGATGTCGATACGCGCAATTTCGCGGAAGCCTTGCGCGGTTCCCTGCGACAAGACCCGGACGTGATTCTGGTCGGCGAAATGCGCGACCTCGAAACGATTGAAACTGCTTTGGTTGCCGCCGAAACCGGACACCTCGTTTTATCGACTCTGCACACGCTCGACGCTTCGGAAACGATTGCGCGTATTATCTCGGCTTTTCCGCCGTTTCAGCAAAAATCAATCCGCATCCAGCTCGCCGGGCTTTTAAAAGCCGTCGTTTCGCAGCGCCTGATGAAGGAAGCCAACGGCAAAGGCAGAGTTCCGGCGGTCGAAGTTCTCGTTTCGACGCCGCTGATTCGCGATTATATTCTGAACGAAGAAAAAACCGCTCAGGTGCGCGACGCCATCTCGGCGGGAACCTCGCAATACGGAATGCAGACGTTCGACCAATCCCTGTTTTATCTATATCAATCCGGTCTCATCACGCTCGAAGAAGCATTGCGCGGCTCGACCAACCCGGACGAATTCCGCCTGCGCCTTGCCGGAATCCAGAACACGACGACCATCGCCAGAGAAGATATGGAGCGCCAGAGCGGCGTCGGCAAGGTCACCGATTTGATTTCGCGGATATAACTCCGGCGCGCCGAATTTATCAATCAATTTAGCCCACGTCTTACCAATTTCCCCGACTAAAATTCCAGCCTGCCGAGCGCTTCCAAAATCCAGGAGAAAAATAAACAATGAACGTCTCGTTTCACGCGCGATTAGCGTCTTTAATTTTGCTGATTGGCTCGACCTCAGCCTGTCTGAATCCGTACGTCCGCTTTGGAAAACAGGAAAACTACCGGCAGCAGCAGGTATCGCCCGAAATGGCGCGGCGAATGATAGAAAAAGAGAAAGCGGAAGAGCAAAAATTAGTCGAGATGTATAAGTCCAGAGAATTTGACCTCGACACTGAAATCGGAAAGGTGACGAGCCACGTATTTGAAGAATTAAATAAAGAAAATTTCGCCTTGCTCGAACAGGAAGCCGGCAAAGCGCGTAAGGAAAAACAAAGAGTCGTCGGCGGCTTCTGGAAAATCAGAACTATATATGAAGGACTTTCCGAACCGGTTAATAAGACGGATGAAGAATGGAAAAAGCATTTTGCCCGTCTGAATCGCTGGAAGGAAAAATTTCCCGAATCGATTACGCCTCGCATTGCTCTCGCCGAATCATGGGTCGGTTACGCTTGGACAGCCAGAGGCAACGGCTATTCCTACACTATTTCGGAAGAAAGCGGACGGCTTTATGACGAAAGGCTAATGAATGCCGTCAAAGAATTAATCGAAGCGAAAAAATTAAACGAGCGCTGCCCGCACTGGTATGCGGTGATGCTGCTCATCGCGCGGGCGCAGGGCTGGGATTACGACGAATTTGAAGCGGTTTACCGCGAAGCCGTCAAATTCGAGCCGCATTATTATTATTACGCTCTGCGCAAAGGCACATATCTGCTTCCGCGCTGGCATGGCGAGCCGGGAGACTGGGAAGATTTCGTCGAACAGGCGGCGCGGGAAACCGGCGGCACGGAAGGCGCGATTCTTTATTATCTAATCGCTTCCGATTACATTACAGACTACGCGGACATGACTTTTGACAGCACCAAATTGTCCGTCGAGAAAGCCAAACAAGGCTATTACACGCTGAAAAAAACTTATGGCGCGGATAAACGGCGACTTAACGAATTTGCCAAATTCGCCTGCCGGACGAATGACTTGGCGGCGGCAAACGAAGCTTTTGAAGAAATCGGCGACAATTGGGTGCAGGAAATCTGGCATTCAAAGCAAGCGTTTCTCAAATATAAAAACATCGCCGCCAACGCCAAAAATCAAAACCAGCCGCCGCAACATCAGCCGCAGGCAAAGCGCTTTTAGCATCGCTCAATCAAAGAAAACTTCGCCTTTCGCCACAATGACGGATTGCCCGCCGATTCTGACTTTTTCGACGTTTCCTTTTTCGCCCGTCACTTCCGCGAAAATCCGGCTCGGGCGCTTCATAAAATCGCCCTGTTCAATCGTGAATTTTTTCGCGTCCAGCGCGGCGTGATAAATCAAATAACCGGCGAGCGAACCGGCGGCGCTGCCGGTCGCGGGGTCTTCGGGAATATTGTCGTCGGGCGCGAAAAATCGGGCGTGAATTCGCGATGTGTCTTCCATCGTCTCAAAAGTAAACGCGTAACAGCCGATTGCGCCGTAAGAAAGATAAATTTCCGCGAGCATCGATGAATTAATGCGGCAGCGACCGAGCGCCGCGAGCGAAACGATTGGAATATCCAGCGCTTTGATGCCGGTCGAAACGACCTGCACGGGCAAACCGTTGCTGAAATTCAAATCCGCCAAATCCAGTCCCAGAGCTTGCGCCAGTCTGGAAATATCTCTCTCGTCGGACATCACCGCGCCCGCTTCAAACGCGCCTTGCGTCATCGTCACCTGAAAGGGTTTTTCGTCGCGGTATTCGATATCGACGGGCAAAATTCCGATGTTCAATTCCTGCTGAATCGTCACCGCGCCTTCCGCCTGAGCGGGAACGACGCCGAGCGTCGCCAAAAGATTCCACGTTCCGACGACCGGATGACCGGCGAGCGGCAATTCGCGCATCGGCGTAAAAATTCGCAGTCGGCGCACAGCCTTTTCCGAAGGCAAAACGAAAACCGTTTCGCTCAGATTCATCTCGCGCGCGATGCGCTGCATTTCTTCGTCCGTCAATCCGCCGCCTTCTGGAAAAACCGCCAAAGGATTGCCCGCAAACGCATTATCGGTAAAAACGTCAAGCTGGTAAAATTCGTATTTTTTCATAGCCGGAAGGATGAATTATGAAGGATGCGGGCGAAATTGTAAATTTCCCGTATCGCGTCGGAAAACTCTTTATTTGCATTTTTCTTCAATTTTTACCGTATTATCTTGACATTCAATCACTTAAGAGTGTAAATTTCTGTATTAATCTGTTCTAATGAGCGGCTTATGAAGTGATGCAAAGAGCAATCCTAAACACTCTTTTCTAAAGGCATTTCTGTAAAATTCCAGCCAGCGAATTTTCGACTTCAAAGCGGTTCGTTAGGCGAAAATCGCCCCGCAGGTTTTCGCTTGTTTAGAGATTAAGCGCGGGCGAGCGCTCTTTTTTATTAGTAGCTACTTTTTGAAGGGAATTTAACAGAATTTTTCATGACAAACGACGTAACAAAACAAACTGAAGAGACTCCGGCGGAAAACAATCAGCCGATTGATTCAGTTACGGATGAAACAACAAACTCTGCCGAAACCACGGCGGAAGCAACGGCAACAGCAGCAACGGAAACGGAACAAAGCTCCGGCGAATCAAGCTCCGAAGTTGAACAAAGCCCCGGTGAACCAGCCGCTGAAGCTGAACAAAGCTCCGGCGCGTCCGGCTCCAGCGCCGCCATTGAAGAGGAACAAAGTTCCAATGAAATGGACTTTGGCGCGATTTTAGAGCAGTTCGAGCAGGAACAGACGGCTTTCAGCAAAGGCGAGCTCGTGAGCGGCAAAGTGGTCGGCATTTCCGACCGCGGCGTGCTGATAGATTTCGGCTACAAGTCGGAAGGCGTCGCCGATATTGCGGAATTTACTTCGCCCGACGGCGAAGTGACCGTCAAGCAGGGCGACGAGGTCGAAGTCACCATTCGCAGTATGGATTCCGGCGATAACCCGCCGTTTCTGTCGCGCATGGACGCCTTGCGCCGCCGCGCCTGGAACGAAATCGAAACCGCCTACAATCAGGGCACGCCGATAACGGGTCGCGTCATCGACAAAACCAAAGGCGGCTTGAGAGTCGACATCAACGGCGTCGAAGCCTTCCTGCCCGGCTCGCAGGTCGATTCGCGCCCGATTCGCAATCTCGATTCGTTTCGCGGACAGGACATCGAAGCCAGAGTCATCAAGTTCAGCCGCAAGCGCAACAACATCGTGCTTTCGCGCAAGGTTCTGACCGACGAAATCAACAGCGTCCAGAAAGCCAGCACCCTGAGCCAGGTCGAAGAAGGCTACGTGGTCGAAGGCACGGTGAAAAGCCTGCTCGAATACGGCGCTTTCGTTGACATCGGCGGCATCGACGGGCTTCTGCACGTGACCGATATGAGTTGGGGCAGGCTCGATAGACCTTCGGAAATGTTTAAAGTCGGCGACCACGTGCAGGTCAAGATTTTGCGTCTCGACCGCGAAAAAGAAAAAGTTTCGCTCGGCTATAAGCAGTTGATTCCAGACCCGTGGGCGACCGTGGCGGAAATTTATCCGATTGGCTCGCGTCTGAAAGGACGAGTTTCGAGCGTCGCCGATTACGGCGCGTTTGTCGAGCTCGAGCCGGGCGTCGAAGGCTTGGTTCACATCTCGGAAATGAGCTGGTCGAAACGCGTCAAGCATCCGAAAAATCTCGTTAATACGGGCGACGAAGTCGAAGTGCAGGTTTTAGGTATCGACCCGCAGGACCGCCGCATCAGTCTCGGCATGAAACAGATGCAGCCGAACCCGTGGGAAACGGTCGGCGACCGTTATCACGTCGGCGACAAAGTTCACGGGCGCGTCCGCAATCTGACGGATTTCGGCGCTTTTATCGAAATCGAAGACGGCATCGACGGGCTTGTTCACGTGTCCGACATTTCGTGGTCGAAGAAAATCAAGCATCCGAAAGACGTTCTGAAAAAAGGTCAGGAAGTCGACGCGGTCGTCACCAATATCGACACGCCGCATCGCCGCCTGTCGCTTTCGATTAAAGAGCTTCAGCCGAGCGCGTGGGAAAGCTTTGTGGCGACGCATCGTCCGGGCGACGTCGTGCGCGGCAAGATTTCGCGCTTTGCGGGCTTCGGCGTTTTTGTCGAACTCGGCGACGAGCTCGAAGGCTTGTGTCACATTTCCGAGCTTTCGGACGAAAGAGTCAATCGCGCCGAAGACGTCGTGCAGCTCGGTCAGGAACTGGATTTCAAAATCCTGCGTATCGAATCCGACACGCAAAAAATCGGTCTTTCGCATCGCGCGGTCGGCAAGGAAGACGAGCCGCACGTCGATACGAAAGTTTACACGACCGAAGCCAAAGGCGGAATGGCTTCCTTGGGCGAGCTGGCAAATCTGAAATTCGGCAGAAGCGAAACCGAACAGCCGAAAGCGGAAGAAGCCAAACCCGAGCCGAAAAAGGAAGAACCGAAAACCGAAACAGCGGCGGCGGAAACAGCCGTAACGACAGACGAACCGGAAACTGCGCCGGAAAGCTCGGAGGAAAACACTGCGGAAGTTTCGTCGGAAGATAACACCGGCGAAGCTTTTGCGGAAACTGCGGATGAACCGACCGGCGAAACCACCGAAACAGCAGTTGAAGAAACTGCCGTGACGGAAGCGTCCGCTGACGAAACCGCCGAAACTCCGGCGGAAGAATCGCCGAACGCAGATACGAGCGCGACGGCTGAAGAATTCGGCGAAGCGACTGCGGCGGGCGAAACTTCGGAAACTGTCGAAGCGGAACAAACTACTCCCGAAACTGCGGAAGCCGCCGATGCGCAAGCGACCGGCGAGACGACCGAAGCCGCGCCCGAATCGAGTACTGAAGAAACCGCCGCCGCGCAGACTGCGGAAACTTCTGCGGCTGCGTCGGACGGCGGCAGCGAAAAAAACGAAGCCGAAGCCGAAAAAACGGCGTAACTTAAGTTCTTGTAATTAAATTTTAGATTCCCCGTGAGGCTAATTGCATGACAAAGGCAGATATTGTTGAACAAGTTTCGCGTGAAGCGGAAATGACGAAAAAAGATGCCGAGCAGCTGGTCGAAATCGTTTTCGACAGCATTATCGAGGCATTAAACAAAGGCGAAAAGGTCGAACTGCGCGGCTTCGGCAGCTTTCGCACCCGTCAGCGCGGCGCGCGCAAAGGTCGCAACCCGAAATCCGGCGCCGCGGTCGATATTCCCGCCAAACGCGTCGCCTATTTCAAACCGGGCAAAGAGTTGAAGGAAGTTATCAACGACTAAAACGAGGGATGAGGGATGAAGGATGAAGGATGAGTCAGAAGCATTTCGCTTTTATTCATCCCTCATCCTTCATCCTTCATCCCTTTAAAAATTATCGTGGATGTATTGTGGAGTCCCTGGCGATACGACTATATTAAAGCCGGCGACCGGCGCGTAACCGAAACGGTCAACGGCTGCGTTTTCTGCACGATTTTAAACGACTCGGCAAGCGATGAGGAAAAATTTATCCTCTACCGCGCCGAGTTTAATTTTGTCATTTTAAACGTTTATCCATACACCAGCGGACATCTGATGATTGTCCCTTACGCGCACCTCGCCGATTTAGACCGCGCCGACAAAAAAACGACCGGCGAATTAATGGATTTAACCAAACGCTGCCAGACGGCGATTCGCGCCGCTTATCAGCCAGACGGAATCAATCTCGGCATGAATCAGGGCAAAGCGGCGGGCGCGGGCGTCGCCGAACATTTCCATATGCACATCCTGCCGCGCTGGGTCGGCGACGTGAATTTTATGACGGCGGTCGGCGAAACGCGCACGATTCCCGAAGATTTGCGAACGACCTACGCGAAGTTAAAAGACAGAATTTAGCGACATAATTCGTCATCGCTATTAGTCGCGTCATCCGACAATATTTTTAAGAAATCCGAATTTGTTTTACAGAATTATCTCGCTTAAATCCTCGCCATCCGGTATTTTGCATTCAAGCCCGGCTTGGTTTTTCTCGTCTATTACGACTCCTTTCACGACATCGCTTTTCGAATCGGGGTTTAAAATCCGGTGGGTATTCACTTTCATTTTGACTTTGCCGGCGGCGGTTTTGGAAAACTCCAGCGTGACAAAATGATTCTGCCCGTCGGCAATGGCGTAACAATCGACCGGAGTGCCGAAAATCTCCGGCGATTTTTCGACCTTCCCGACTTTTTTTCGTCCTCTCAAATCGCTCACGACCATCATCGGCGACGAGACGACTTCAACAAACTTCGTGCCTTTTTTCCGGTCTAAATCACAGATGGAAACGCGCCCGAAATGAACGTCGCCGGTCAGATAAACAATCGAATGGTTAGAGCTTTTAATGTATTCTTTAAGCTTGTTATATTGCTGCGTATAATCCGGCAGCTCGTCGTCCCAGAAGTAGCCCTTTTCAATCATCAGCACTTGTCCCATGACCAGAACTCCCGGACCTTGCAGGCGCTGAATCCAGCGCCCGACGGCATCCAGATCGTCCTCTTCCATAAACTGTTTTTTGCCCGGCAGACGGTTGATGCGCGTATCGACGATGCAGAAGGAAACCGGCGGCACGTCAAAGGTCATCCACGGCGCGAGCGATTGAAAAACGCGATAAAGCTCGCCCGCCTCGCGAAACCACCAGCTTCGTTGCCCGCGCAGAAGCGTGTTGGCGAAACCGACGATGCCCCAATTCGGCGCGTTGTTCCAGAATTCGTGGTCGTCGGAACAGAAATAATTCGCGCCGTCGCGCAAAAGCAGGTTGAAACCGCACAAGTCACCGTCCTTGTCCTTGCCGAGCTGCGTCCAGTTGGCGATGTATTTATCAAAAAAGAGAGTTCGCATCCGCTCCGGCGGCAGAAAAGGACTGATGATATTAAGCGTCGTTTCCCACCAGGGGTTATCGAGATAAACCTGGTCGCCGCACAGGAATTTGATTTCCGGGCGCTCTTCCGGCGTGAGACTGTGAAAGGTTTTGCCGACGGTTCCGGCAGAGTCGTTAAGCTTATAAAAGCACGAGCCGAGCATTACCTTAAAAGTGTTGTTTTCGGCTTCGTCCGGCAGCTTCAAAGGCAGAGTCGTAAACTGCGCGTGCGCATTGCGGAAGCGCTCGCCGTCGTCTTCGACGGTCAGAAGATTATCGACCCAGAGCCGGACTTCATATCTGGTGCGCGGCTTGAGCGGCAAGCGTCGCGGGTTCGCAGGATTAGTCAGCCCGAGCGTCACGCGCTGGTAATGAAAAAATTGATTTTCGCCGCCCCCGAAAAGGCGCTGGTCTAAGCCGTGACGCGTTTGCCACGTGCGCCATTCCGAATCGTCCAGAACATATTCGCCCGCTTCAGGATTGTCGAGAAGGTCTGCTTCGTTCTTAAATTTCCCGGCTTCGATATAAAAAAGCTTAAAGACCGACGCCCGCACGTTTGCCACCTTGCGAATCGCCGCGTCAGCTTCATTATGGCTGGAAGCGCCGACCCAAATCATCGCCGTTGCCGAACTGACTATCTGCGGAATAATTATGTAATTGAGCGGAATTTCCTTTTCCATTGAGCTTCTCCTAGCCTGCACCCTCTCGAAAATCTAAGGAATAATGATGAGGATTTTGCCGAGCCGAAAGTTAAATGCGGCATTTCAAACGGGAAATCGAAAGATGAATTCAGCTTCCGAATCGAATGACTTTGAGCAAGAGATTTGCCAGAACAAAGATAAAATGATTAAGCGGAATCATTCGACAAAACTGTATTTTATCAGTCCGGCAATTTTGGAATAGAAAGCAAAAACTGTCAAGAAAAATGTTGGAGAGCCGTTTCACCGTTTCGGCTTTGTCTGCGCGGGCAAAAACTTCGTCTTTAATCTCGGCAATCGGCGAAGCGTGAGCGATTATCCGAAGATTTGCGGGCGATTTTTGAGAATTTAAAAGGGAAGTTTTCACGCCGGAATTAAATTGCGGCGACGTTTAATCTACTTGACCTTTAAAGAAAAAAAGCCCGTCGCCGAAAATCACCGGACGTCAAAAGACGAACTATGATTTTGGCAAAAGGCAAATCCTTTGCGTAGAACGTAAATTCAATATTTACGCGCAGTTGCCGGTCGGTCGATTGTTAAATACCTTCCGGCTATTTCATTATCTCACTTTTTCGAGCGCGCTCTGATATAAGCCTCGCGGTAAAGTATCCGCTCCGGTATTCAGCAGCCACTCTTCGATGTTCGCTTCCTGACGGGAAGCAGATCCTTTGGCGATTACTTGCGGCAATCCCACCATACCGGCGACGGCAAGCCCCGCCAGCGAAATTCCCGCCATTCCTAAAAACTCTCTGCGATTTGTTTTGTTTTTGTTCATAAACTTCCTCTTTAGTAAGAATTAATTTCCTTGCGACTCTATTTCATCCTCGATGGATTTGGATAATTTATCATCTAAATGCGAGTCTCCGGACTTTAACAGAAATTTTTCCAGCCGCCGGTCGCGGTCAGCGTAATACGCGTCTGCTTCAGCAGTTTTGTAAAGTATCCGACCTTTATTGACGACTATCTCGTGCGTTTTTTTTGTTGCGTTTTCAGTCAACTGAACCTGAAAGCCCTGATACCCTAAACCGTCCTGCAAATCGCCGGGTTTCGCCTTTGGCAAATCCTTAAGCAGCGCCAGCATCTCATCAATTTGTTTTTCAGATAAACTCCATGACGGATTTTCGCGCCCGCTGTAAATTTGCAGTGTAACCTTTGCGTTTTTCACGTTGACAGGTGTCGCGGCAGCAATAAGCGGCGCCGATTGTTTGTCATTAACGGCACAGGCAAGAAAACAGGATGCGAGTAGCCATATTGCAACAATTTTCATCGCACTGCTCCCGAAGACGCGCGTTAGCTTACCGCCGAACCGTTAAGGGAATACCTGTAACTGCAAACCAGAGTGTAAGGACCGCGATTACAAGTTGCCGGGTCGCTAATCAAATTTCCGCTGTTGTCATAGTTTCTCGCCGCCGTCTGTCCGGGTTTGTGACACCAGTGACCATTAGCCGCCAGGCGATACCAGTGAAAATCGTTATTCGCCCAGAGGACGAGACAGACATAAAGCTCGTTGCCGGACGGATAGCAGACCGTTTTAAAACCGTCGGCATTCGCGCCGTAGGCAACTGAACCCGGCGTCTCGCTGCAATCGGCTAAAGACGTCCACTGCACGCCGGAAATGCGTCCGGGCTGCGCAAACGTGTTGCTCTTGTAGTTTGCCGCGTAGTTGTAGCAGTTATTGCGCCGGATGCTGAAACCGTCGTTCCAGAAGGAAAAATTTGTGTCGCTTGTATAGACGAGCGGACCGCAAGCTTCAGGCGAAGCGATTATGCTGTCATTCGTTTGAGATGCATCCAGCGCAGCCTCGGAACCTTCGGCTGACCGAGCGTCTAAAGCCAGCGAGTCGTTTGTCGTATGCGTCCGCCAATACTCAGACCATATTTGATTGGTCGCCTTAATCGACTCAAAGGCAACTTGCCTGACATCGTCAGCCACCGTTTTTCCCGCGTCGATGGAATTCAGCAGAGCGGCTTCCGCATCGGCGTTTTCTTTCGATTCGACGTAGAATCTCGAAGGCAAGCCCGATTTTTCCAGCGTATTTCTCGCTTTATCGCTTGCCGAAATGGTAAATCCTCGATAACCCAGTCCGCCCGCACTCTTTGGCGGAAGCGTTAAGGACGGGTCCGCCATAACACGGGCGACGAATTCCTTTTCTTCCTGCGCGGTAAGCGTCCAGACGGGGTTTGGATTACCCGAAAAAATGTCTAGTTCGACAGTAATCATAAAATTCTCCTATGCAGTGAATGTGATATTTTGGGAAGGCAAATGAGAAAAATGCCTAAGGTTTTTCGTGTTTAACCTCCCAAATTCTGGTTTGAGAGGATGCAGGGCTAAGCGGTTTGTCTATCGCCGCATCCGATTCAAGCGATAACCGCGACACGTTTGTTGTAATCACTGTAATACCATCCGGCAAAACAAAATGCAAGCTGTGAAATGACGAGTCAGTTTTCCCGTGCCAAACATTTTATGTAAATAAAAATCGGTAATTACAATCAATTATTTAACTTGCGCCAATTTTGATTTTTGAAAAAAAAATTGATTTGGAGAAAGTTATTTCACCGTTTTGGCTTCGGCTTTGCTCTGCGGCTGGACGGAACGGTCGATGGCTTCGTCTTCGACTTCGCCGCCGCGGCTGACGGGGATTTCCGCCGGATTCGAGTATTTCATGCCGCGTTCTTCGGAGTCTTCGTCTGCCGGAACGATGAGCTTGGCGAATGAAGCGGGCGGCGTGTAGCCGGGATAATCGATGCGGGAATGATAGATGGCGACGAGGGCTTTTATCATCGATTCTCGTATCAGAGTCAGCTCGCGCAGGGTTAAATCGCATTCGTCGAGCTGGTCGTCGCTTAAGATGGCGTCGATGATTTTGGTGATGATGTAGCGGATGTTTTCGGGCGTCGGCTGCGAAAGCGAGCGCGCGGCGGCTTCGCAGGAATCGGCAATCATCATAATAGCGGCTTCTTTAAACTGCGGCTTCGGTCCCGGATAGCGAAAATCCGATTCTTCGACTTCCTGATTTTCGCCCGCCTGCGCCTGCGCTTTGCGCAGAAAATAATGCAGCGTGCGCGTGCCGTGATGCTGCGGGATAAAGTCGATGATGCGCGAGGGCAAGCCGATTTCCTTGCCGAGCTTGATGCCGTAGGTCACGTGGGCGATGATGATTTTCGCGCTCTGCGCCGGTTTTAGTTTATCGTGCGGATTTTTGCCGAGCTGGTTTTCGACGAAATGTTCGGGCGCGGCGGTTTTTCCGATGTCGTGATAGAGCGCGCCGATTCTCGCAAGAAGCGCGTTTGCGCCGACCGCGCGACAGGCTTCTTCGGCAAGCTGCCCGACGGCGTGCGAATGCTGATTTGTGCCGGGCGCGCGCAGGGCGAGCTGTCCGAGAACGGGCAAATCGGCGTTGGATAATTCCAATAATTTCACGTCGGTCAGGATTTCGAAAATGGATTCGCAAATCGGCAGAAAAACCGCCGTCACCGCCGCCGTGATGATTCCGCCCAAAAGTCCGCAGGCAATGGCGAGCGTGACGGTATTGAAAATAAAAGGCTGCTGCGTGTAGCCAATCAGCGCGACGGCGACGAGAGCATTCGCCGTGCCGACCAGCAAGCCGGCAGTCGTCACCGACGAGCGCGAGCGATAGCGTCCGATGCCGTAAACCGCGACCGCCGAAGAAAGCGCCGCATACAAAACGAATTCGAGCGGTTTCGGCGCGAGAAGTCCTGCCAGCAGCGCCGAAAAAATTCCGCAAAACAGCGCCACTCTTCTATCGACCAGAAGCGTGACGAGCAGGCTGGCGAAGGCGAAAGGAATGGCAAACGACCAGATTGTCGCATCGTTGAAAGGCGCTTTGATATTCAGCAAAGCGACGGATTCCGAAAGCCGAAAACAGATTGCCATCAAAAGCGTCTGGATGACGGCGACAAAGCCGAAGAGCGCGAAGGTTCTTTCCGGCGAGAGCGTCAGGCGCTGCACGGTTCCGCGATGCTCGATAAATCGCCAAGCCACCCAGTAGAGCGCCGCAATCAGGAACAGAAGCCCGAAAAAGCGATTCCATTTTCTGGTCGAATCGGTGTAACTGCGAATAGCATTGATTTTCGATAGAATGTCGGGCGTGACAATCGCGCCTTCGTCGGCAATTTTTTGCTGGCGTTTGAGCGAAATCGTGACCGGCGGAATACTCTGCGCGGCGGCTTCACGGGCTTTATTGGTCGCGTCGCTGTCGTAGACGACGCTCGGTTGAATATAAGGTTCGAGCGCGGTATAAAACGCGTCCGCTTCCTTCGGCGAAAGACTGCGGATTTCATTCAGACGGTTTTTCAGTTTTTCGCGCGCGGCGGAAACCGCCGTCCAGCTCGTTTCCGGCGCGCGCTCGGTAATCTGGCTGCTCGGTTTCTGGCGGTCGATAAGCGTAATGTTTTCGCCGAAATACTGCTGGTCGGAATCGTTATAGATGCGCCCGTCGGCGCTTTCTCGCAGCGCCCGCAAAATCGCGTCCAGCTCATTTGTGCTGAAACGCCGCGCCGCGAAAACGTTGCCGACATCGGCGCCGCCCGCGCCAGCCCAATGCATTTCGGCTTTGGCGTCTTCCTTGCTGATATTCGATTTGACGTTTGAATTTTCCGCACGCGAGTTGGAATTCGAATTACCGCCGTGACGCTGGAGGTTTTCCCAAGCCGAGCGAAAATTCTGGACGGCGGTTTCGGCGCGATTCGATTCGAGCGTGAAAATCGGGAAAACGCTTTCGCGCGCCATCCGGCGGTTATTTTCGGTTTCTTCCGGGTTGGTGACGGAAATGTCGGCGGGCGAAATTTTGTCTTCGAGCAGGATGTCGCCTTCTTTATATTGCTCGCCGGCTTGCGAGCGCCACAAGGGATTTTGAATCAGGACGGTCGTAATCAGAATGAATACAACAGTTCCAATTAGAAGGATTTGTCTTTTGCTTAAAGATTGAAGCGGACGCTTGATGTAGTTTGCGAGCCTGTTGCGGACTTTCGCAAACGGCGGCGCAAGATTTGGAAGACGTTTACTCATTAAGTTTCAAGTTCAAAGTTTCAGGTTCAAAGTTAAAAATCAGTCTGACTTTGAACTTTAAACCTTGAGCTTTGAACTTCGACAGTTAAATCCTTCGCTAAAACTTCTCCGATTTGTTCCAGAAGCGGCGGCAGTGTTTCCGGCTTGATAGCCGAAATTGCCACGCTTTCGCGTTGTTTGTCAAGCGCCAACTGGCGTTTTAAGGCTTCCGTCTCGTTTTCGACGAGCAAATCCGCTTTGTTTAAAACTATCAATTGCGGGATTTCGTTGAGCTTTAAATCGTGAAGAATTTTTTCGACCGATTCGATTTGCGCCAGCGCGCGCGGGTTCGACGCGTCGACGACGTGAACGAGCAAATCGCTGTCGCCGATTTCTTCGAGCGTCGCGCGGAAAGCGGCGACCAAAGCTTCGGGCAAATCGCGGATGAATCCGACCGTATCGTTGATGATGACTTCCTGTTCATAAGGCAGGCGCAGGCGGCGCGAGGTCGGGTCGAGCGTCGCAAACATTTTCTTTTCGGCGTAAACCTTGCTTTGCGTTAAAGTATTGAGCAAAGTCGATTTACCGGCGTTCGTGTAGCCGACGAGCGAGATAATCGGCACGTCGCGCTTTAATCTTTCCTTGCGCCGGTTGGCGCGCTGATTGCTCAAATGGTCGATGTCTTTTTCCAGACGATTGATTTTATCGCGCACGCGGCGGCGGTCGGTTTCCAGTTTCGTTTCGCCGGGACCGCGCCCGCCGATTCCGCCCGCGAGCCGCGAAAAAGCCGAATCCTGTCCGGCGATAAGACGCGGCAGAATGTATTTCAGCTGCGCCAATTCGACCTGAATTTTACCTTCGCGCGATTGCGCGCGCTGGGCGAAAATGTCGAGAATAAGCTGCGGGCGGTCGATGACTTTTAAATCCGTCGCTTCCGAAAGCGAGCGCACCTGCGCGGGCGAAAGCTCGGTGTCGAAAACGATTAAATCCGCGCCGAGACGCATCGCGCGAACCAGTAATTCTTCGAGCTTTCCTTTTCCCAAAAGCGTTCTGGAATCAATCTGCTGGCGGCGCTGGATGATTTTATCGAGCACGACGACGTCAGCCGAAAGCGCGAGCTCTTCCAGCTCAGCCATCGATTCTTCGGCTTCGGACAGATAGCCGGTCGTGACGCCGACCAGAATCACGCGGTCG
>DASVWG010000279.1:0-13531 GCA_036389695.1 Pyrinomonadaceae bacterium | reverse complement strand
TTGAACACATCGGCATCGACCCGCGCGGCATTTTTCGCGCTTTTTACCGGAACATTTCCGACAATGAAATCCGTGAAGGCGGCTCGACCATCACGCAGCAATTCGTCAAAAACGTTTTTTTGACGAATGAAAGAAGTTTCGGGCGCAAATTTTCCGAAGCCTTTCTGGCGCTCGCTTTGGAAAAAAATCTTTCGAAAGAAGATATTTTCGCGCTTTACTGCAACGAGATTTATTTCGGACAGCACGGCGCGACCGGCATTCACGGCGTCGAGCAGGCGAGCCGCAGTTATTTCGGCAAAAAGATAGAAAACTTAAGCGTTTCGGAAGCGGCGATGCTCGCGGCGATGATAAAAAGCCCGAATAAATTCGCGCCGAATCGCAATCTGGAAGCCGCGAAAGAGCGTCGCAATCTGGTGATTCAAAAATTATTCGAAGAAGGATTGATTTCACCGGACGAAGCGGAAAAAGCGCGAGGCGAAGAAATCGTTTTAGCCGCGCCGGCGAAAAACGACAAATCCATCGCGCCGTATTTTGTCGATGCGGTGCAGAAAGAACTTTCCGACGAAAAACTGCCCGAAAGAAACCTTCGGGTTTATTCGACGATTGACCCGCAGTTGCAGGAAATGGCGGAAGATTCCATTAATAATAAACTTGCCGCGCTCGATAAAACTTTTGCGAAAAAAGGCGTTACTCCCCAAGCCGCGCTCGTCGCCGTCGACCCGCGCAGCGGTCACGTTCTGGCGATGGTCGGCGGGCGCGATTACGCCGCATCGCAGCTAAATCGTGCGACCGAAGCGCGTCGTCAGCCCGGATCGACCTTTAAACCTTTCGTCTACGCGACCGCTCTGGAACAGGGAAAATTGCCGACCAGCGTCGTTGACGACCGACCGATGGCTTTTAATGTTGACCGAAAGCCTTATAAACCGGCGAATTACGGAAATTCCTACGCGATGCACGAGATTACTTTGAAAACCGCGCTCGCCAAATCTTCAAACGTTGCGGCGGTCGAACTCGCGCTTGAAAGCGGTTTATATAGAGTCGCCGGAACCGCCGAAAAATTCGGGATGAAACGACCGGAAGCTTATCCCGCGATGGCGCTCGGCACGGAAGAAGTCACGCCGCTCGAGCTCGCCGCCGCTTTCGCCGCTTTCGCCAACGGCGGAAAACGCGTCAATCCGGTTTTCGTCTCGCAGATAATTTCGGGCGAAGGCAATCAGGTTTATAAAACGGAAAACGAAGAAGCGCAAATCATCAGCCCGCAGACGGCGTATATGATAACCGATATGCTCGGCGCGGTCGTCGAGCGCGGAACGGCGCGCGCGGCTAACGGAGCGCTCGGAAAAGACGTCGCCTTTGTCGGCAAAACCGGCAGCTCGAAAGACGGCTGGTTTGTCGGCTACACGCCGAATCTGGTCTGCGTCGTCTGGATTGGCTTTGACGAAACCAAAGACATCGGATTCACCGGCGGCGAAATCGCGCTTCCGGTCTGGGTCGATTTTATGAGAAAGGCGACCGGGGCGCGTCCGGAATTTGGCGGCGGCGCGTTTCCGATGCCGAAAGGCTTAATGGAAGTGACGATTGACCCGGAAACCGGAATGCTCGCCGGCGAATTCTGCCCGCAGCGCGAAAAAGCCGTCGTGCCCTCGAAATCTTTTTCAAACTTGAATTGCCTGCGCCATCAGCCGAAGCCGAACGTTTTGTATGCCGGATATTCGACCGGCGAAACAATCGCGCCGGAAAATTATGAAACAATCGAGCTTACAGTCGAGCCGGGCGTCGAAACGCAAACCGTCGAACAATACAAATCAATCAACGGCGTTCCCGCTTCGCGCGACGAGCAAAAGGAGAAAATCCGAATCGAGACCAAAGACGATTTCGACGCGGATAAAGAAAAACACGATTCGACGGAAAATATTAATAATTTAAAAAAATCCGGAAAAGTGACGGCACGCGGCGCGGATAATGATTAACATTCGGCTATCGCCGCGCCTCGCTCATTTGAATTTCCAAAGCGGTTTCGACAACGGTTTCGCTGATTTGATTGATTAAACCGATTTCCAGCGCCTCGCTTGCCGAAACTTTTTTCGCCGTCAGAAACATCTCGAACGCTTTTTTCTTTCCGACGAGGCGCGGCAGAATCTGCGTTCCGCTCCATCCGGTGATGATGCCCAAGCTCGCGCCGGGATGCGCGAAAACCGAACGCGAAGAAGCGATTCGTAAGCCGCACGACAAAGCCAAATCCAGCGCGCCGCCCATGCAGAAACCGTCAATCGCCGCGACATTTAATTTTTCCGAATTGTAAATTTTCCGCATCAGATTTTGCCCGCGCAAGCCGAATTCCCGCGCCGAGTCGCGCGTCAATCCGGCGACCTCTTTCAAATTCGCGCCGGAAGCGAACGTATCGCCCGAACCGGTAAAGATAATTTTTTCGATTGCCGCATCGGAGCTCAAGGCGCTGAAAATGCGTTCGAGATTTTCCAGAGTGGCGACGGAAAGCGGATTTTTTATTTCGGGACGATTAAATTTAATAATCGCCGCTTTTCCGCTTTTTTCGACAATGACTGATTCGCTCATATTTACCGTAAAAGTTTAACGCAAAGACGCCGGGAAACAAGGACGCGGGGAAAGAAAATTCAGCCGTCGACAAGCGCGGAGAAACATGGCTGATTTAACAAAATTGATGAAGATAAAAAAGGGAAAGTAAATTGCGAATAGTTAACCCGCAATTTGCTTTCCCTTTTTTAAAAGGCTATTTAAAGCTTAGTCCTACTGGTCGAGCCCGTAGAATAAGAAAGCCCGGCTTCGATAATCGGTGGAATACAGAAAAGCGCGAATGATGTGATTGTAATCATTGTTGCTGTTCAGGTCGTTGAGCCAGAATTGATAGCCGGGGTCGCTGGCGTCTACTTCCCTGCGTAAAAAGACGAGATAGCAGATGCGAATAAACTCCGCGTTGTTGAAATCCGGCGAGGTTCCCGGCGGATTGCGCAAGCCCGGATGCTGGTTTAAAAATTCCTCCGAATAGAAAAACGCTCTGACCACATCGACCCGTTTGTTGTCGATACAGGTCGGGTCGCCGCCGCACTCGTTGATAGTTCCCGTCCAGAAATTCCAGCCCGGAACGTCCGGCTCGCGGTTCAGAAAATCGCGATACTGCTGACCGACGAAATAACGCTGGTCGTCAATCGGATTCAGTCCCGGCTGCGGGTACGCGAAGCTGATGCCGTTGACGTCGTCCATACCGAGCACGGGACCGCGTCCGCCGAAGGCAAACGGAGCCATAATCGGGTCGGTTCCCGGCGGCTGTGACGTCAGAAAGCTGTGGTCAAGCCCAATCGTGTGTCCTAATTCGTGAGTAAAGACGAAGGCGAGATTTTCGGAAATACCCAGAAAACACGGGAAATTGTTGTTGACCTGAATGTCCGACTCCAATATGCGGACAAACGTGCGACCGTTGACGGTCTGCGTCTGGCTGAAGGTCACTCTTCGCGAAGTGCTCGCGCCGACGCCGCTGCAGTTTTGATTATCCGCGCCGAAAGCGCCGTTATAAGCGATGACGTTGAAACCGTCGTTGGGCGATTGCTGCGCCTGTCTGGTCGTCGTTCCGGCGAGAATCAGCGTCAGATTGCTGGTGCCGACGCTCGTCCAGGCGTTCATCGCCTGCTGCAGTTCCGTTATGCCGCCGCCGGCGACGGGCGCGTTTGCCGTATTCAGAAAATAATTAATCGAAGTGGCAAAGAATTTGGAACCGCCGTTCAGGTAAGCGAAATTGACACCGTCGGGTCTGGCGGGCATTTCCGGCATATCGCTGCGATATTCGGACGGCGCTTGGCGAAAACCGGCTGCCTGATTCCTCTCGCTGCCGCGCGATTCTTTAATGGAAGTGCGAAGCGTGCTGCGTATTTTCTCAAGAAAGGTCGAAAGCTCTTCCTTGTTAGTCACCTGCCCGGTTTGTCCCGGCAAAAGGTGAACGTTGTCGCCGTCGATTGTTCTCTGAACAATCTTCAATCCCGTTTCGGCGTCTTCGACGATTTCGTATTTGCCCTGGAAGAGGTGCGCGATGGTGAGCGCGCCGTCCGGCAGAGTGTTTAAAAAGAGCAGAACTTCCTGCCCGACTTGATACTTCGGCGCGCCGTCAATCACGATTTCGTCGTCGCCGACCCTGCCGCCCGCTTGTTTGACGATTATCGTAGCGTTTCGGATTTGTCCTTTCAACACTTCCGAAACCTTCACCGTGACATATGTGTAGATATTCTGGCGTTTTTTATCCCAGTCAGCCTGAACGGACTCGACGCTGCCCGTCAGAATCAGACGCGAAGTCAGAACAAGCTGCTCATCGGAAGCCAGCCTTGCGGTCGTCGCCAGCGACGACTGCGCCAAAAATGTTAAGACCACCAGAAAGCTAAAAGCTCGAAGCACGGATTTAAAAATTCTTTCCTTGTTCATTTTTTTTACTCCTTGAAATTCCTTGTAATTTGACATCTCAGACAGTCGATTTTCGACTTCATTTTTCAGGGGAAACTTAGATACAGAATAATGCTCTTAAATAGATTACTTGTCAAGGTAAATTTTACAAATAATTGTAGTTATTTTTTTATGCAAATTTTTTGTATTGGTAACTCACAATGAATGCAACGGTTTATAAAAAAAACAAAATTCAGTTTTGCGAAGATGCCGGATTTGCCGTGAAGAAAGAATTTTTTAAAGCCGCGGACGGCATTTCCGCACTTGATTTTGCCGGCTTTTAAATACAAATCGGATTTGCATTTTTAAAAGACAGTGTCCGAAAATATTTCTATATGTTCAGAATTAACAAAGCGCATCCGTGGCACGGCGTTTCGATTGGCGGGAAAGCGCCGGAAGAGGTCACGGTTTTTATCGAAATCGTTCCGAGCGACACGGTCAAATATGAAATCGACAAGGAAACCGGTTATCTGAAAATCGACCGACCGCAGCAGTATTCAAACGTCGTGCCCGCCAATTACGGTTTTATTCCGCAAACGTATTGCGGGCAGCGCGTGGCGCGTCTGGCGAAGGAGAAATCGGGCAAGGAAATAACCGAAGGCGACGGCGACCCGCTCGATATTCTGGTTTTGTCCGAGCATCACATTCCGCGCGGCGACATTATTCTGAAAGCGACGCCGATTGGCGGCTTGTGCCTGATTGACGACGGCGAAGCGGACGATAAAATCATCGCCACGCTGGTCGGCGACAAAGTTTATGAAAATTACAAAGACCTCACCGCATTGCCCGAAGGCATCGTCCATCGTCTTCAGCATTATTTTCTGACTTACAAAACCCTGCCGAGCGAGAAAAGCATTATCGACATCGCATATGTCTACGGGCGCGAAGAATCTTACGAAGTCATCGAAGCGGCGATTGCGGACTACAAAAAACTGAGAGGTGAAAACTGATAACTGATAACTGATAGTTTTTTCTTCCACTCTCAGTTATCAGTTATCAACTACCAGTTAAAAAAATATCGCCCACGTGGCAAAGTCTTCCGACATATTCTCGAAATGATGTTTCTTTTGTGCCGGAACGAAAAGGCATTCGCCGGTTTCGCACGCAAAACGCTCGTCTTCGACGACTAACTCCGCCCGTCCGCGCGCGATAAAATAAAACTCGTCTTCATCGTGAAAAGTTTGATAATCCGTGCCGCGCGGCGCGAAAAAGACGAGCGTGACGTTTCCCTTTTTAAAAGGCTCGACATCCCAGACGCCGTCTTTCCATTTTTCGTCGGCGGGCAAAGGCAGCTTTGCCAAAAATTCTTCGGGCGTAAATTTCATAAAACCTGTGTTTTGCTTTGGCGTTTCGCTGTTTTACTTCGTAAAGACGGTTATACTTAAATCGGTTTCCACCGATTGTTCCCGGTTTTTTTTACAAACTTTCCGGCAAAACAAACGCGCCGATGTGCGGCTTGCTCGTATTCAAAGTCGTTTCGAGCGCTATTTGCAAAGCATCGCGCAGATTTTCCGGCGTCACAATCGCATCGACCAGACCGCGCGCGGCGGCGTGTTTGGAATCAAGCTCGCGCTCGTAAGTCGCGCGCACTTTTTCCATTTCGGCTTTCAGCGTTTCGTCCGGCTCTTTGCCTTCCTTTTTCAATTTTTCGAGCTGCGTGCCGAAAATCGCCTGCACCGCCGAATCGCCTTCCATCACGCCCATTCTGCCCGTCGGCAAACTGAAGATAAAATCCGGGTCAAAGCCCTGTCCAGCCATCGCGTAATAACCCGCGCCCGATGCGTGATTAATCGTCAAAACCAATTTCGGTACAATTGCAGTCGCCATCGCTTCGACAAATCTCGCGCCCGCGCGAATAATACCCGAATGCTCCGCGTCCGCGCCGACCATAAAGCCGGAAACGTCCTGCACAAACAAAAGCGGCGTGCCGTGACGATTGCAGTTTTCGATAAAATAAGCCGTTTTTTCCGCGCTTTCCGTGTAAACGATGCCGCCGAACTTCGGCGGTTTTCCGGCTTTCCCGCGCACCATTCCGCGCGAGTTGGCGATAACGCCGACGTGAATTCCGCCGATGCGCGCCGTCCCGCAAATCATCTCTTTGGCGTAATCGGCTTGAAACTCATCCAAATCACCGCCGTCCAGAATCGAATCCAGAATCTCACGCATTTCATACGGCGCGCGGTGGTCTTCGGGCAGAATCTCGTAGATTTTTTCCGTCGCGGCTTTAGGCGCTTTGGCTTCGATTATCGAAACGCGCGTTTCTTCCTTACGCGGCAATTCCGAAACGAGCTCGCGAATTTTTTCCAGACATTCGCGCTCGTTCGCGCTGCGATAATGCGCCACCCCCGAAATCGCGTTGTGCGTCATCGCGCCGCCTAGAGATTCGTTGTCAATCGTCTGCCCGGTCGCGCCTTTCACCAGATTCGCGCCGCCCAAACCCATAAATGAAGTGCCTTCGACCATCAAAATTACGTCCGAAAGCGCGGGCAAGTAAGCGCCGCCCGCCACGCACATTCCCATCACGGCGGCAATCTGCGGAACTTTCAAATAGCGCCGCATCAGCGAGTTATAATAAAAAATCCGCGCCGCGCCGTATTGCCCCGGAAAAACGCCGCCCTGAAAGGGAAGATTCACGCCCGCCGAATCGACCAGATAAATAATCGGCACGCGGTTTCGCATCGCGATTTCCTGCGCGCGCAGAATTTTCCTGATTGTTTCCGGATACCACGCGCCCGCTTTTATCGTCGCGTCATTCGCCACCACGACGCATTCGCGCCCGTGAATTTTGCCGATTGAAGTAACCACTGCCGCCGCCGGAGCCTGCCCTTTATACTCGTCATACGCGATGAGCAAACCGATTTCCTGCTGATAAGCGCCCGTATCAAACAGCAAATCGATTCTCTCGCGCGCCGTCAGCTTTCCCTGCTTGTGAATCTTCTCGATTTTCTCCGCGCCGCCGCCGAGCTTGAGTTTCCGCTCAAGCCGCTGAAACTCTTCGCTCAACTCGCGCAGACGCGATTTTTTTTCTTTGCTACCTTCCGTCATTTTCGATTTTTTATAGAATTTTTATTATGAATTTTGCCCGATTTTAATTAACTTCATCACACTTTCAAATTTAAAACGCAAGCAAATCAAATCTTAACCTTTTGCCTTTAATTACCGCAAGACGGGCAATAAAAAAGCCTTAACCGCTCGGCTAAGGCTCGATTTCGGATTTTTAATTCGCCGTCAATTTCCTTCGACGCCGAAGAAATTTACGTCGTCTTTATCGTCGAGAAGCTCGAAAGCCTGCGTGCTCGGTTTGAAATTGTAGCGTTTGTGCTGAATGGTCACGACGTATAAATTGCCCGCCGTCAAAGAGTCGAACCGGAAGTTTCCGAAGCCGTTGGTCAGGGCGGTGCGGGTTTCCTGCGTGGCGGCGTTTGTAATCGTGATTTGCGCGCGGCTGATTCCGCGTCCGCTCGAATCGACGGCTTTTCCGTAAACCGCGCTTTGACCGGCGGTCGGGTGATAGCAGTTGACGTTGATGTCGTCGATGCCGACCCATTCGTCCGCGCCGGCGGCGTTGGTCGTGATGATGCGCACGTCGAGCATCGGCTGACCGATGGCGATATTCGGTAAAGTCAGGGTTAGATATTTTTGAAGCGTCGCTTGATTCGGTCCTGTCGTGGCGTCTGCTACGTAGCCGCCGGCGATGTTTGTGTAGTTTCCGCTGCCGCCGATGCGGTATTGCGTGGCGACCTGCGTAACGGCGTTATTGGCGGAATTATCGATGTCGCGCAGGCGGAAGCTGACGATAATCGGCTTGCCGACGCAGCCCGCAGTCGTGTTCAGATGTATCACCAGATTCGGCGCGGTTGCCGAATCCGAAGCTTTCAGCGCAACGGTCGGGTCGGCGATTTCAAATTCGGCGACGCCGTCGACCGTCGAGGTCGCCGGATTTGTCTGATTGGCATTGACGTCGAGCGGATTATTCGGCGTGTCAGCCAGAATCGTGCGCGGGTCAGCGCCCGGAACCGGCGAAAGCCCGTCGCCGCGAAAGCCTTCGATGGCGACGACGCCCGTCCAGTTATCGTCGGTCGTGATTTGATTCGTATTCGACCAATTTTGCACCAGCGGGCTGCCCGAAGCGATTTCGAGATAATAGCTATTCGCCAATGCAGTCAGCGAAGCGGGCGAGAAAGCCGCCGCGCAAGCTGCAGCCAAAACGCTCAGAGAGACAGCGAGAAAATAAAATTTGTTTCTTTTGCTTGTCATTTTTTCTCCTTCTCGGCAGACACGTGTTCGCCAACGCAGTTTCGAATAGGCGAAACCTTCCGGTCTTTTGAATTTTGCCGATTTAGCCTATTTAAACGGCTAAAAACCGCATTTTTTCAGTTTTCCCGAAAAAGAATTTGCCGGAAACAAAAGAAAACCTTAGACGGAACGGGAATTCCCCGTTTCAACTAAGGTTCTGAAAAGCATTCGAAGGCGAAAGATAAAAGGCAAAAGTAAAAGAAGTAAAAATCCTTTCTTACTTTTGCCTTTTACCTTTTGCCTTTTGCCTTTTTACTCTTCGTCCTCTTTTCGACTGATAATAAAGGTCGGAACCATTCCGCCGCCCGAAGAGACGTTTGCCAGCTCGCTCGACGAAAGGCGCGTGAAAGCCGAGCCGACCTTGCCGTAAAACAAAAGCGGGTCGAGGTCGACGAGCTGCTCAGCCATCTTGATTTGCCCGCTTTCATCGACATACGGAAAGATTTCTTTCGACGTCTGCACGCGTTCCTGCACCAGATAATCGCCGTCGGCGAGCGCGATTTGAATCGCTTCGTTCCACTCGTTCGCGTCCGAATTCCAGCCGATGTAAATGCCGTGACCGCCGTAATCGTCGTTCGGCTTCAGAACCAGTTTTTGGGAATTCGCCCGCGTCCATTCGACCAAATCAATCTCCGCGCCCTGATTAAAGGTTTTTTCCTCGCGGAATTTTCGCGTCCACGGAACGTGCGCGTGAATCGCGGCGAGCTCCGCTTCGTTAAACAAATTCGCGTATCTTTCATTCGTCAAAACGGCGAAAATCGCTTTTTTGTGAACGAGTTTCGAGCGAAAGCTGTTGACCATGCAAATCGCTCCGGCGCGATAGGCGTCGACGAGCGCGGGAAATTCGTCGATAATCGGCAGATATTCGTTGACCAGAAGGCGTTTATACACAATATCAATCGCGACGCCTTTGAAAATCAATCTGCCGCCGGAAAATTCCAGTTCCTGCGGCGCGCAAATCAACGAAGTGCAGCCCTTTGATTCGAAATAATCCTTGAAAAGCTCAAATTCTTTCTGCGTCGGCAAATCCTTCAAATCGACAATCGCAATCACCGGATTTGTTTCCGGTTTATGTCCGAGAAATTCTTCGTAAGCCGTCAGCAAAACCTGCAGCATTTTCGAGCGACCTTCAAACGCCCGCACGTCATAAATTTCCGTAAACTTTTTCATCACCGGCAGATTCATAAAAATCTCGCTCGCCGAATCGGCGTAAGCGATTCCCGCCGGGCTTTCGCCGTTCAGCTCGACGTAGGAATAAGCGTTATCGGTCAAAAAAGAATCGAGCCGCGCCGTCGGCGAAACCTGCCCGTATTTCGGGTCGATGGCGACCAGTTCCTTCTCGATTTCCGTGATTCCAAGCTCGTCCAGCATTTCTTCCGATTCGACTGCCGCGTCTTTCACCTTTTGCAGCGCGCTCCAGACGGTTTCGCAGATGCCTTCGACGCGCCGCCAATCCGCTTCGGTGACAAAATGCGGGCGCAAATACGGCGACAGACGACGACCGCCGAAAATCAGACGATTTTTTTCCAAGCCTTCGTCCAAAGCCTTGCGCGATTGCTCGCGCAAATCGAAATCTTCCAGAAGTTGATTGTAATAGGCAACGGCTTCTTTTAGCATAATTTTATAGGGGCACGCCCGCGTGCCTGCCCAATGAGCGCAGCGAATAGGCGTTCAAATTAAAATCAAGATTACAGTAATTAAAATTGATTAGCATCCATTCGGATGCTTTGGGCAGGCACAAGACCTGCCCCTACATTCCTTCGCTTAGCTGAACAATTTTTTCAAATTCTGCTCGCGTCAAAGGCATCACGGAAAGACGCGATTGTTTTATCAAAGCGATATTTTCCAGCGATTTTTCGGCTTTAATTTCGTCCAGCGTGACCGCTTTTGAAAATTTCTCAATCGGTTTAATTTCAACCGCAATCCATTTTTCGTCGGTCGGGTCGGGAAACGCCTCGCGCGTGACTTCCGCCGCGCCGACAATCGCTTTGTCCGAAACCGAATGATAAAAAAGAACTTTATCGCCCGCCCGCATCGCGCGCAAATTATTCCGCGCCTGAAAGTTACGCACGCCCGTCCAGACCGTTACGCCTTCTTTCAAAAAATCGTCGAAGGAATATTTTTCCGGTTCCTGCTTGACCAGCCAATAATTCATTTTTCAGCAGATGCGCCGGTATCTGGCTTCATACAGCGACAAAACGCCGTGACAAATCAAACCCGTCGCCGTGACAAATAAAAGCGTTTTCCCGTAATACGTCTGCGCCAGCGCCGCCAGCGCGCCGTCCAAGCCCGCGGCGTCATTCGGATTATGACTTATCGCCGCCGACATAAAAAAATATCCGACCAGAGCGAGCAGCAAAGCCCTCGCCGTAAAGCTTAAAACGCCGAGCGCGGTAATAATTCGCCGCTGGCTGTTTTCCGCCGCAAACAGCTTGAAATTCTCCTTATATTTTCCGGTCACGCCGCTGTAGCATTCGTGAACGCCCGCGATAATGACGCCGAAACCGATAAGAAACATCAGGGACGCGCCGAGCGGCAGAGCCAGCAGAATCGCCGCAAACGTGCGCGGGAGCTCGCCGTTGCGGTCGATGATGCGTTCGGCGACGACGATGCTCCAAGCCGTGTAAGCCAAACCGATATAAAAAATCCCGATGCCGACGGCGGCGATTCTTTTAATAATTCCCTGCCAGCCGCCGCCCGCATTGTCCACGTCCGCCGCGCCGCGCAAAACGTTCCAGACTCCGTGCCCGATGGCGCCGACGATAAAAATTATCAAAACCCATTTGCCGAAACGCGCCCGCGCAATCGTCTCCAGCGCGCCCGACGGGTCGGCTAATTCGCCGCCCTTGTCTCCTATCGCCACCAGAACCGCGAGGATTCCGATAACGATAAAAAGAAAGCCTTTCGTATAAAAACCGAAACGCGCGAGCGTTTTTATATAAGGATGCCGGACGACTTCTTCCGCCGCTTTGATTGTTTCCCCGATTTTTTCGCCGACTGTCTGTGAGGCTTCTTCTTTCATTTTTTACTGCTGCTTTTATTTGTCAGCCGGAGCGGAAAATTTTTCGACTTAAAATTCTCCGCCGCTTAAGCTTTTTTCTGCGCTTCGGCGGCTTTTTTGTTCAGCCATTTCGCCCAGCGCTCGATATACGGTCGAACCGGTTTGAAAAGCTTGGCGCGAAAGCTGTTTTGATTCTGCTTTTCGCTCCACGCTTTCAGATTCTTCTCCGCATATTGCCGCACCTGCGGCTCGATGCTCCCTTTTTTGACCGAATGCCTTAAGGTTAAAAAATAATGCTGACCGACGAGCGAGAAAAGCAGACCGGCGAGATTGCTTTTAAAAGCCGATTTCGCCATCCAGCGTTTCGTGAAATTTTCCGTCGGCTGAAGCAGCGCGCCCGCCGAAATTTCCAGGAAAGCCGGTTTCGTCGCCGCGCGCGGGTGATACAAGCCGGGCAAATCGCCGGACGGGACGGGCGTATTTTTCAATTGCGGATGCTTGACGAAATCGACGACGCGAACTTTTTCCAGCCCGCGCAGGTGTTCGGCGGGCAGGCTGCGAAGGATTTTAGTAATCGTCTCCTCGGCATCTTTCGGAAGCTCGATGCTCGCCTGATTTTCTATTTTGATTTTTGTTTCTCTGGCAGGCTTCTGACCTGCGGTTTCAATTGCCATAACGTATGTGTAAATTGTAAATGTTAAATCGCGAATAGTAAATTCAGCCACAAAGACGAAAGCGAGTGTTGCAAAAAAACGACAGAAACTCTTTCGCGAAAGACAAATAATAAAGCGTTTTCAGCGTTTAGCCGATTGGCATAAGCATTGCTTTTATTTTATTGCTTATGCAGATGCAAACCACACTCGCGCAATCCGTCACAGCCGGCGGCACGGGTTTACATACCGGCGTCGCGGTCAATCTGACTTTGAAGCCCGCGCCGGAAAATACGGGCTATATTTTCGTCCGCACGGATTTGGATGATTTCGAAATTCCCGCTTCGCTCGAATATATCTCTTTGTGCAGCTATGCGACGACGCTTTTGCGCAGGGGCGTCGTGCTTTCGACCTGCGAGCATCTTTTGTCTGCCCTGCGCGGCTGCGGCGTGGATAATTGCTTTATCGAGCTGGACAATATGGAAATCCCGATTATGGACGGCTCAAGCGAAAATTTTGTCGAGCTGATTGAGCGCGCCGGAATTGTCCAACAGCCCGCGCCGCGCCGTTTTTTGCAGATTCGGGAAAAAGTCTTACTTGAACAGGGCGACAAATGGATGAGCATCGAACCGGCGGACGCGTTTGAAGTCGAATGTATGATTGATTTTCCGCACCCGTTTATCAAAAAACAATCTTTTCAATTTGAAATGATAAACGGCTCGTTCGGCAAAGAAATCGCCTCGGCGCGAACTTTCGGCTTTACGACCGAAATCGAAATGCTGCGCAGGGCGAATCTCGCGCTCGGCGGTTCGCTCGACAACGCGATTGTCCTGACGCCCGAAGGAATGCTCAACGAAAATCCGCTCCGCTTTCAAAACGAATTCGTCCGCCACAAAATTCTCGACATCATCGGCGATTTCGCTCTTTTGGGAATGCCCGTGCGCGGCAAAATCAAAGCCTACAAACCCGGTCACGCCCTGAACGCCGCGCTGATGAGCAAGCTGCTGAAAACCGAATCGGCGTGGCAAATCCTGTCAGAACCGTCTGCGGTAGCGGACGGTTGAACACTGCCGACTCAAAATGTAAAAATAAACTCAAAGGTTTCAAATGCTAATCTTCA
>DASVWG010000278.1:0-14690 GCA_036389695.1 Pyrinomonadaceae bacterium | reverse complement strand
GCTGCGGCGCAGCATTTCGGTCAACGCCGTCCTGGAAGCGAGCCTTTTCGGCAGCAAAACGCGAAGATTTTTAAATTCCGCTTCGCCGGACAGGTAATCGCGCAGAGCATTAAAGCTGCTTTCCGCGTCGGCTTTCGACGGAATCACGTCGGCGTGAACCTGCACGAAACGCAGACGGTCGGCAACCGCTTCGCCGGCGGCTAAAATTCGCGGCAAATCGAGCTCGAATATTTCGCCGCCCGCATCTCGAAGCGCTTCGAGAAAAAATTCGACGGCGTAAACGTCCGTGAATATTATCCATTCAAATGCGGAAACGTTTTTGACCGAAGCTTCATCCGCCGGATTTAACCCGATTTTTTCGGCTTCGACGCGCGGAAACTCAATCACTTCCTGCCGCGCCTGGCGAAGCTGAGAAATAATTTTTCTGTTTCCGGGCGCAGAAAAAATAGCGTAAGTTTTCGCTGGCAGGGAATCGGACATAGATTTTCGATTTTAGCCGACAATCGAAAATCTGCAAGTTTGCATTTACCTTAAGAAAAAAGTAATTTTAAAAATTGACTAAAGCTATGAAAGCGATGATTCTAGCCGCCGGTTTCGGGACGCGGCTTTTTCCTTTAACCATCGACCGCACCAAGCCCGCGATACCTTTTCTCGGCAAGCCCTTGGTCGGCTATGTCGCCGAATACGTCGCCCGCTACGGCTTTCGCGATGTGGTCGTCAATCTTCATCACCAGCCGGAATCGGTGAAAAAAGCGCTCGGCGACGGGCGCGATTTCGGCGTCGATATTCATTACACGGTCGAAACGCCGGAAATTCTGGGCACGTCCGGCGCGCTCGACAACGCGCGGCATCTGCTCGAAGATGAAACATTTTTAATCGTCAACGGAAAAATCATCACCGACATAGACATCGCCGCCGCCGTCGAAACGCACCGCCAGACCGGCGCGCTCGCGACGATGGTTTTAAAGCCGAACGCGCGGCGCGAAAGGTTCACGGAAATTCACACCGAAGACGGCTGGATAAAAAGCTTCGGCAATTTTCCCGCGCCTTTAACCGAAGAACAAACTCTCGACTCTCGACTCCCGACTCTCGACGCGCCGTTAATGTTTACGGGAATTCATATTCTCGAACCGCGCGTTTTCGAATACATTCCGCGCGGCGTCTATTCTGATATTATTCCTTCGTTTTACAATCCGGCGATAAAAAACGGCGAAAAAATCGCGGCGCACATCACCGAGGCGAACTGGTTCGAGCTTTCCACGATTCCGCGTTATCTGGACATCAGTCTGGCGATGATGAAAAACGTCGATGTCAGTCGCGGAAGCAACTGCCGGATTTCGCCCGCCGCCAAGATTTCCAATTCCGTCATCTGGGACGACGTTTCAATCGCCGAAGGCGCGCGCCTTAATCGCACGATTATCGCCGACGGCGTGCGTATCAAAAACGGCGAGACTTTTGAAAACGCGGCGATTGTCCGCGCCGAGATGCTTTCGCATTGCGCGGAAATTCCCGCAAAGGCTTTGAAAGGCTATCATCAGGGCGAAAATTATATCGTGCCGCTTAATCAATGAGCGAAATTTTTCGCGAACGACGAGTTTATGTTTGAAACCAGCGCCCGCGAGCGTCTTCTAAAATATCTTTCGAGCCGGCAAATCGACGCCGAAAATTCGCGCGTCGAAGTTCTGACGCCGGACGCCTCGACGCGCGAATTTTTTCGCATCGACTGGCACAAACAAACGGCAATCGCCTGCATTTACGGCGAATCTTTCATCGCCGCCGAGCATAATTATCTGGACGTGACGAAGCTTTTTCTGGAAGCCCGATTGCCGGTCGCCGAGATTTACGCTTTTGACGAAGCTTCGGGAATAATCATTTTAGAAGATTTCGGCGATAAAATTCTGCGCGATGTTTTGCAGAAAGCCGACGACGAAACGCGCGAGGATTTTTTAAACGAAGCTATTCGTTTAATCGCCCGCATTCAAGCCGCGACGCCGAAAGCGTTTGAACTCGATTCAATCGCCGCGCGGTTGAAATTCGACGAGGAAAAACTCGGCTGGGAATTGGATTTTTTTAAAACTCATTATTTTGAAAGCCTCAGAAAACAAAAGCTTTCCGCCGAAGACGAAGCTTTCCTGAACGCGGAATTTAGCGAAATCGCCCGCGAGCTTGAAACAAAGGCAAACGTGTTATGTCACCGCGATTTTCACATGGCGAATCTGATGATTGACCGCCAGAATCGCTTGCGCATAATCGACCACCAGGACGCGCGACTCGGCTCGGTGACGTATGATTTGGTTTCGCTGCTGCTCGACCGAGTTTCTCAGCCTCCATCACGCGCGTGGGTGCGCGAAAAACGACTTTTCTTTTTGAGCGAAAGGGAAAAGCTCGGGCTCGAAACGCTCGACCCGGACGTTTTCGCCAGAGAATTTCATTTGCAGACGATTCAGCGCTGTCTGAAAGCGACCGGAACTTTTTCGTATCAATCGGTTTTCCGCGAGAAAGCTTATTTTATCCCGTTCATCAAACCGATGCTGCAAATCGTTTTACAGGCTTGCGAACGTCTGGAAAGATTTCCTCATTTGCAGAGGATTTTAACAGCAGAAGCCCGCGCGTGAGCAAGGGCGGAATGGAATGCAAAACGAAAAATGCAAAATGCAAAATGAAGAAACTGATTCTATTTTGCGTTTTGCATTTTGCATTTTGCGTTTTTTCCGCCCTAGCCCGACGCGCGGTCTTCTGCCTCGTTTTACAACTTAGTCGCCGATAAGTTTTCCGTTTTCAGAAAATCTTCGCCCGGATTGATGAACAGATTCTGCTCGAAGCGGTATTGTTTATCATATAGCTGTTTATAACGTCCGCCGAGCGCAATAAGTTCTTCGTGCGTGCCGCGCTCGACGATTTCGCCCGCTTCGACGACGAGAATCTGGTCGGCGGAGCGAATGGTCGAAAGGCGGTGAGCGATGACGAAAGTCGTTCTGCCTTCGCGCAGGCGGCGCAAGCCTTCCTGAATCTGCGCTTCCGATTCCGAGTCGAGCGAAGACGTCGCTTCGTCCAGAATCAAAATTCGCGGATTTGCCAGAAGCGCGCGCGCAATCGCGATGCGCTGGCGCTGACCGCCGGACAATTTGACGCCGCGCTCGCCGACGATTGTGTTATAGGCTTCGGGAAATTTTTCGATAAATTCGTCGGCGTTGGCGACGCGGCAGACTTCCTTGATTTCTTCGAGCGTCGCTTCCGGTTTTGAAAAGCGAATGTTTTCCAGAATCGTGCCGTCAAACAGAAAATTATCCTGCAAAACGACGCCGAGATGCGAGCGATAATCGCGCAGCTTGACGGTTTGCAAATCCTTGCCGTCGATTTTTATGACGCCTTTGTTCGGCTGGATAAAGTTAAGAACGAGGCTCAAAATCGTTGATTTTCCCGAACCGCTTGAGCCGACCAAAGCGGTCGTCGTTCCGGCTTCGGAATGAAACGAGACGCCCTTTAAAACCGGAACATTTTCTTCGTATTCAAAAAAGACGTTTTCAAAATCAACGCCGCCGCGAACTTGCGGCAGAGGCAATTTCGCTTTGTCTTCCTCGTCTTCGGTCGTCATCTGCATCACTTCGCGGATGCGGTCGAGTCCGGCGAAGGCTTCGGTAATCTGCGTGCCGATTGAAGTTAGCTCGATAATCGGCATCGCCAGCAGAAACGTGAAAGAGATATACATCAGAAAATCGCCGAGCGTCATCGCATCGGATTGGACGGCGTTTCCGCCAATCAGAATCATCACGACGCTGATAGCGCCGATGACGATTGACGAAAACGCGCTGACCGCCGAAACGCCGGTCATCGATTTGGCGATGTTTCGAAACAGGCGGTGCGCGCCGCGCGCGAAGCTCAATTCTTCGCGTTTTTCCGCCGTGTAGGCTTTGACGATGCGAATGCCGCCGAGCGATTCGCCCAGTCGTCCCGTGACTTCGGCGTTTATCACGGCTCGCTCGCGGAAAATCGGTCGCAGTTTTTTAAAAGCGTAAGCCAGAACGCCGCCGAAAGCGACGAGCACGACAATCGTCGCGGCGGTCAGGCGCCAGTTGATATAAAACAAAACGCCGACCGCAATCGCCGCCGTGACGATGCTGCCGAGAATTTGTCCCAACCCGGTTCCGACCAGATTTCGGATGCCTTCCGCGTCGTTCATAATGCGCGAAATCAGCTGCCCGCTCTGCGTCGAATCGAAATAGGAAATCGGCAGCCGCTCGATTTTCTGCATGACGCGCTTGCGCATATCGGTAATCGCGCGCTGCGCCGCGACGCCCAGAATCTGCGATAAAGCAAACGATGTTAAGGCTTGAATTAAAGACGAAACGCCGATGGCGAGCGCAATCCATTTCAACAATTCGTAGCGGCGATTAACGAAAACTTCGTCGCCGATGTATTTGGTCGAAGCGGGCAGAACCATTCCGGCAAGACGGCTGACGAGCATCATCGAGCTTCCCAGAGCCAGCCGCCAGCGCGCTTTCCAGATTAATTCGCGGGCTTCGCGCCACGCGCTCGAATAATTTATTTTCTTTTTCTTTTTTTCTTCCGGCATTTATTTAAAATTTGCGCGTCGTCTCGAAAAAAGTCAAATTCGCCCGTTTTGCAGTTCGGAGCTTTTCCATTAAAATTCAAAAAGTTTTATTTAATCTGTTGCGGTTTCGACTTTTACGGAGATTTTATCGATGTCAAAAATTCAGCTTCGGGCGATTTTCCTGCTCTTGTTTCTGTCTTTTGTCTTTTTACCTTTGCAAAATAAAATCCGGGCGCAGGCGTTTCCGGTCATTAAACCTTCAAACGTCGTGGACGCGATATACGCGAAAAAACAGAAAAATCCCCGAATGTCAGCCGCCGCGCTCGCCGCTTTCGGAAACGCGCTGATAAAAAAGCAGGGCTACGATTTTTCCATTTTAGACTGCGCCATTCCCGAAGCGAACGGTAAAAGCGCCGACACCGTAGACTCCGTGTCCGAGATTGAAGAGCCTTTTAAGTATGAGTTTGAAGCCTGGCGGGCGGGAAAAAAGACTTTTCAAATAATGTCTAAATTTTGGGGCGCGCCGTGCGGCTGCAGCATCGATTTGCCCGTTTTGCAAATCCGCGAAAATCAATGGACGACCGTCGCCGACGGCAAGCCGATTGTTCTGAAACGCCCCAAAGATTTTTATTTTATAGAAGTCGAAATGCTCGATAAAACTTTTAAGAAAACCGTTAAAACCTTCTACAAGCCGATTGACAACAGCGTCGTCGGCATCTCGGCGGACGGCACGAAAATCTACACCGAATTAGCATATGACGCCGACGTCGACGTGATGCTGGAAATCTCCGACACCGGAACTTTTCAAATAGTTCCGCGCCGCCTGCCGAACATTATCAAAAAAACAATCGAGCTCACCGAAGCGCAGACGCGGCAGCGCGAGGAAACGAGCGACATTCATCATTTCAAAGCAAAAAACAAAAGCTATTTTTTGCTTTATGACGCGCCCTGCACGTAAGCTTTTTAGAGTCCGGCGGAAATTAATAAACTAAAAAACGCATCATCCGGAATCGTCTTTTGAGCAGTATGATTTGACGGCTCGCGCTGAATCGAATCAGGCGAAATATGTTAAAATCAAGTTTTATGACCGACGAAGAAAAGGAAAAACTGCGCGCGTGGGTCAACGGCTGGAAGGAAACCGGCGAAGTGCTGGAAAAACTGCGGCGCGAGGAAATTCGTAATTTAAACATAGCGGAAACGATTTTATCTTTAAACGACGCCTCAGAGTCTGCGTTGCTTTTTTATCCGCCGCAGCCGACTTCGGGTTTAATAGAGATGCAGAGACTTTTTATGAAACTTAAGAAATGAAGCAAGTTTTTAAAGCCGCGCAGCAGATTCAGGATTTTTTTGATGAAAACGATTGGGAATTTTGCTTTATCGGCGGAATTGCTTTGCAGCGATGGGCAAAACCTCGCTTGACAAACGATGCCGATTTAACTTTACTGACCGGTTTTGGTTCGGAAGAAATTTTTATAGATAAGATTCTGCAAAAATTCCGCTCGCGGATTGAGAATCCGAAAGAATTTGCCCTGCGCAGTCGGGTTCTACTGCTTCAAATAAAAAACGTCGGCATTGATGTTTCGCTCGGCGCATTATTTTTTGAAGAAAACGCTGTGCGCCGCGCGACTAAATTTGAGTTTTTGAAGAACATTTCTCTAAAAACCTGTTCGGCGGAAGATTTGATTGTTTACAAAGCCTTTGCCGACCGCTTGCAGGATTGGGCGGATATTCAAAACATTCTTTCTGTTCAAGTTAAGCTCGATTGGACTTACATCAACGAACAGCTCGCGCCGCTTGTCGAACTTAAGGAAGCGCCCGAAATTTTGACGAAACTGGAAAATTTGCGAAAGTCATTATAAAAATATTTTTACTATGAATCAGACTTATATCAACGAATTAAAAAATCACATCGGCGAGGAAGTCACGCTGAAAGGCTGGCTTTACAATTCGCGTTCGAGCGGGAAGCTCGTCTTTTTGCAATTGCGCGACGGCACGGGCATTGTGCAGTGCGTCGTCTTTAAAGGCAATTCCGAAGAAGTTTTTGACCGGGCGAAACCGCTCGGACAGGAATCTTCGGTTATCGTTCACGGCTTGGTAAAAGAAGACGCGCGCTCGGCAATCGGCGTGGAAATCGACGTGAGAGACCTCGAGGTTTTGCAGAACGCGCACGAATATCCGATTACGCCGAAGGAACACGGCACGGAATTTTTGATGGACAACCGGCATCTGTGGATTCGTTCCAAAAAGCAGAACGCGGTTTTGAAAGTGCGGCACACGGTCGTCAAAGCGACGCGCGATTATCTGGACGACAACGGTTTTATTTTAGCCGACACGCCGATTTTCACGCCCGCCGCCTGCGAAGGCACGACGACGCTTTTCGAGGTCGATTATTTTGAAGACGACAAGGCATATTTAACGCAAAGCGGTCAGCTTTACAACGAAGCGACCGCCGCATCTTTCGGCAGAAGCTACTGTTTCGGTCCGGTTTTTCGCGCCGAAAAATCGAAAACGCGCCGCCATCTGACCGAATTCTGGATGGTCGAGCCGGAAATGGCTTACGCGCGCCTGGACGACGTGATGACGCTCGGCGAAGGCTTGATAAATTACATCGTCGGGCGCGTTTTAAACGACCGGCAGGAAGAATTGAAAGTCTTGGAGCGCGACACGTCCAGGCTCGAAGCCATTACCGCGCAAAAATTTCCGCGCGTGCATTACGACGACGCCGTAAAAATTTTGCAGGAAGGCTTCGAAAAAGGCGAGCTGGAAAATAATTTCGAATGGGGCGGCGATTTCGGCGCGCCGGACGAAACTTATCTTTCCAAGCGCTTCGACGCGCCGGTTTTCGTCCATCATTTTCCCGCCGTCATCAAAGCGTTTTATTTCGAGCGCGACGCCGAACGACCGGAACTGGCGCTCGGCGCAGACCTTCTCGCGCCCGAAGGCTACGGCGAAGTCATCGGCGGCGGCGAGCGCGCCACCGATTTGGAATTTCTCGAAAAACAAATCGCCGAGCATAATCTGCCGCGCGAATCCTTCGAATGGTATCTGGATTTGCGCCGCTTCGGCTCGGTTCCGCACGCCGGTTTCGGCATGGGCGTCGAACGCTGCACGGCGTGGATGTGCGGCATCGAGCACGTCCGCGAAACGATTCCGTTCCCGCGTATGCTCTATCGTCTGAAACCGTAAAATTTTTCACCGTAAAGGCGCGAAGAACACAAAGAATATTTAAGAGTTATTAAAACAATTATGAAAACCAAAGCGACGCGGAAAATTTTACTCTTAATGTCTTTGTGTCTTTGTGCCTTTACGGTGAAAATTCCGGTTTTGGCGCAAAAGCCCGTTAAAGACCTCAAGCCGACCGTGATTTTAATCTCGCTCGACGGGTTTCGTTACGATTATCTGGAAAAATACAAGCCGCCGGTGTTGAATAAACTGGCGGGAAGCGGCGTGCGGGCGAAGTGGATGATTCCTTCGTTTCCGACCAAGACTTTTCCGAATCATTACACGATTGTGACCGGGCTTTATCCGGCGCATCACGGGATTGTCGAGAATAACATCTACGATTTCGGGACGGTTTTTACGATGTCCAAGCGCGAGGAAGTGCAGAATTCGCGCTGGTGGCTGGGCGAACCGATTTGGGTGACGGCGGAAAAACAGGGGCAGATTGCGGCTTCTTATTTTTGGGTCGGCTCGGAAGCCGCGATTGAAGGCAAACAGCCGACTTTCTGGCGGGCTTGGAACGGTCGCGTTCCGGCGGAGATGCGCGTCGATAAAGTGCTTTCGTGGCTGGATTTACCATTGGAAAAACGCCCGACGATGATTACGCTTTATTTCAGCGATGTGGACGATGCCGGACACGAATTTTCGCCCGACGCCGAAGAAACAAAATACGCCGTCTGGAATGTCGACCGTTACATCGGGCGCTTGATGGACGGTTTAAAGCGGAGAAAATTAGACGAAAAAGTGAATGTCATCGTCGTTTCCGACCACGGAATGGCGACGTACGATGTGCGGAAAACGACTTTTTTAGACGATTATTTCGATTTTGCTTTGACCGAAAGAATTTTATGGACGCACGAAATCGTCCAGATTTTTCCGAAAGAAGGTCGCGCGGAAGAAATTTATTCCAAAATTAAAAATCTCGCGCATGCGACCTGCTGGAAAAAAGGCGAAGCTCCGGCGCGGCTTCATTACAACGACAGCCCGCGCATCGCGCCGATTATCTGCTCGACCGAAGAGGGCTGGATGACGACCAGCCATGAGCGTTATGCGGATTGGATAAAAGACCTCGACGACCTGACCAAGCCGCGCGGCGCGCACGGCTACGACAACCGTTATCAGTCGATGCAGGCGACTTTTATCGCGCACGGCGCGGCTTTTAAAAAGGGAATTGTCACCGAGCCTTTTGAAAATGTTGACGTTTATAACATAATGACTCAGATTCTGAATTTAACTCCGGCGCGCAACGACGGGCATCTGGAAACGGCACGAAAAGTTTTGCGTGAAAAGATAAAATAGTTATGAGCGAAGAAAGAATTGTCACGATTTTCGGCGGCTCGCGCTGCACGGAAAATTCTCCCGAATACGAACAGGCGCGGGAAATCGGCGCGCGGCTGGCGGAAGCCGGTTTTACCATCTGCACCGGCGGTTATCTCGGCGTCATGGAAGCCGCTTCGCGCGGCGCGCGCGAAAAAGGCGGGCGCGTTCTGGGCATCGTGATGAATCAATTTAAAGCCGAACCGAACCGCTTTTTGACGGACAAAGTCGCTTCACAGCATTTTTACGAGCGCCTGCAAAATCTGATTACGCGCTCGGTCGGCTTTATCGCGCTGCGCGGCGGCATGGGAACCATCACGGAAATCTCGCTCGTCTGGAACAAAATAATGACGGGCGTGATTGCCCCGCGCCCGATGGTTCTTTTGGGCGAATGCTGGAAGCCGGTCGTCGAATGCTGGCAGCAATATCTGGTCGTCAGCGACAAAGACATTTCGCTGCTGGATTTTGCCGACACCGCCGAGCGCGCGTGCGAAATTATTGTGGCGAAATCGCCGAAAACGGTTTAAATAAGCTAAATTTTCAATTTAAAAATTCAAAATATTTCGGAGCAAATATGTTCAAACTTACGTGTCGTTTGATTCTGGCGCTGGCTTTCTGCGCTGTTTTCGTTTCCGCCGCTGCGGCGCAAACGAAGCTTTTGCGTTTTCCCGATATTCAAGGCGAAAAGGTCGCTTTCACATACGGCGGCGACATCTGGACGGCTGCCGCCAATGGCGGAACGGCGACGCGCATCACGGCGCATCCGGGCGTCGAGGTTTTCGCCAAGTTTTCGCCCGACGGAAACTGGATTGCCTTTACCGGGCAATACGACGGCGACGAGCAGGTTTACGTCATTCCGGCGACCGGCGGCGTGCCGCGACAATTGACATTTTATCCGGCGAAAGGTCCTTTTACGCCGCGCTGGGGTTACGATAACCAGGTTTACGACTGGACGGACGACGGCAAAAAAATCATTTTTCGCTCGCACCGCGATTCGTGGACGCTGGCGGAAACGAGGCTTTATACCGTGCCGGTCGAAGGCGGAAACGCCGAGCCTCTGCCGATGCCGGAATCGGGCGCGGGCGATTTTTCGCCCGACGGCACGAAGATTGTTTACTCGCCGCGCGCGCGCGATTTTCGCCCCGAAAAACGCTACGGCGGCGGGCAGGCGAGCCAGCTTTATATTTTCGACATCAATACGAATGACGCGAAATTAATCACGCCGGAAAGCCCTCGAGCCAGCCGCGAGCCGATGTGGATTGGCGACACGATTTATTACGTCTCCGACCGCGACGGGCATTTTAATCTTTACGCTTACGACACGAAAACCAACAAATCGGCGCAGCAGACGACGGGCAAAACTTACGACGTGCGCTGGGCTTCTTCGGACCGCAAAAGCCGCATCGTCTATGAACTGAACGGCGAATTGCAGATTTTCGACACGCGCACCAGAAAATCCGCGCCGGTTTCGATAACCGTTCCGACCGACGCCGTTTCCAGCCGTCCGAATCGAATTTCAGTCGCGAATTTTATCGCGGATGTTTCCTTAAGTCCGAAAGGCGAGCGCGTTTTGTTCGGCGCGCGGGGCGAGATTTTTTCGGCTCCGGGGGAAAAGGGCGCGACGCGAAATTTGACCCAATCGAGCGGCGTGCACGATAAATTCCCGCGCTGGTCGCCCGACGGCTCGCGCATCGCATATATTTCCGACAAATCGGGCGAGGAGGAAATCTGGCTTGTCCAGCAGGACGGCTCGAAGCCCGCCGAGCAAATCACGCGCGGCGGCAAAGCGATGCGCTACGCGCCCGAATGGTCGCCCGACGGAAAATATATCGCCTTCAGCGACAAGGACGGAAAAGTTTACGTTTTGACTTTGGCAACCAAACAATTTGTGCAAATCGCCGATTCGCCGCAAGGTCAGGTGCGCGATTACACATGGTCGCCGCGCGGCAATCATCTAGCTTTTTCGATGCCGGAAGAAAACGGTCTTTCGTCCGTCTACATCTGGAGCGAAGCGGACAGAACGACGAAAAAAGTGACCGATTCGATGTTTAACGAATTCAATCCGGCTTGGGACGCCAACGGAAATTACCTGTATTATCTTTCGGTCAGAGAATTCGCGCCGCTTATCTCGAATATTGAATTTAATTACGCCGGCAACCGCAACGTCGGAATTTACGCGCTCGCCTTAAGAAAAGACGTCAAACATCCGTTTCCGAACGAAAGCGACGAGGTGACGATTACAAAGGAAGAACCGAAGCTCGAATCCGGCGTTCCGTCGCTGACGCCGACGCCAACCCCGATGCCGACGCCGACACAATCGCCGACACCGTCGCCGTCGCCGAGCGGCAGCCCGACGGCAACGCCGACGCCGACGCCCGCGCCGCCGAATCCGAACGCGGTTTTGCGAATCGATTTTGACGGTTTAGGTAGCCGCGCAGCGCGTGTTCCGGTCGATGCGGACAATATCAATAATCTTTCGGCGAACAAAAATTTTCTGTTTTACACGACCGGCTCGGCGTTTTATTACGGGCGGCAGGGCGACCGCACGCCGACGCTGAAAGCGTTCAGCTTAAAAGACCGCAAAGAGACGGTTTTGACGGAAGGCGCGTTCGGTTATTCGCTTTCGGAAGACGGCTCGAAAATCATTTTCCCGCAAGCCGGAAATTTTGTTTTGATGGACGCTTCGCCGCTCGGCGTGCAGGGCAAAAAGAACGTTTCGACTGCCGGTTTGCAGTACGACCGCGTTCCGGCGGAAGAATGGAATCAGATTTTTAACGAAGTCTGGCGTCGCTACAGAGACTTTTTCTACGTCGAAAATATGCACGGCTACGATTGGGAAGCGCTGCGCGAGCAGTATCGACCGCTTTTGCAATACGTCGCGCATCGTTCGGATTTGAATTACGTGATTGCCGAAATGGTCGCCGAGCTTGCCGCGCAGCATTCCTATATCGAAGGCGGCGACTGGCAGAATCCGCCGCGTATGCGCGTGGCTCTGCCCGGCGCTCGTTTCGCGCTCGACGCGGCGGCGAAACGTTATAAAATCTCGAAAATTTTCGGCGGGCAGAACGAGGAAGATATTTATCGCTCGCCGCTGACGGAAATCGGCGTGAGCGCGAAAGTCGGCGATTACGTGCTGGCAATCAACGGCGAGGAATTGACCGGAAACATTGACCCGTATCAGCTTTTGCGCAATAAAGCGGACAATCCGGTGCAGTTGACTTTAAACGACCGACCGACTTTCGACGGCGCGCGAACCGTCACTTATCGCCCCGTGACCGATGAAGCCAATCTTGTTTATCTGGATTGGATTACGAAAAATCGGCAGAAAGTCGAACAGCTTTCCGGCGGTCGTCTCGGCTACATACACATTCCCGATATGGGCGCGAACGGTATCCGGGAGTTTATCAAATATTTTTACGCGCAAACCAGAAAAGAAGGCTTAGTCGTTGACGCGCGGGCAAACGGCGGCGGAAACGTTTCCAGAATGCTGATTGAGCGCCTGCGCCGGCAGCTTCTGGCAATGCAGTTTGCCCGCACGAGCGAAATTCCGAACACTTATCCAGACGCCGTTTTTATCGGTCCGATGGTTTGTCTTTTGAACGAAAATTCCGCGTCGGACGGCGATATTTTCCCGGCGATGTTTCGCGAAGCAAAGCTCGGACTTTTAATCGGCAAACGCTCCTGGGGCGGAGTCGTCGGCATCACGAATCGCGGAAATCTGATTGACGGCGGCGTGGTCAACGTGCCGGAATTCGGCTTTCTGAACGCGAAAGGCGAATGGGTTATCGAAGGCTACGGCGTCGACCCGGACATCGTCGTCGATAACGACCCGAAATCGGTCATCGAAGGACGCGACCCGCAGCTTGAACGCGCGGTGACGGAATTGATGAATCAACTAAAAAATCGCACCGTCAAACTGCCGCCGCGCCCCGCCGCGCCGGTGAAAACGAATTAATCAGCCCAGGTCAGAACCGCCTGCGGTAGCGGGCGGTTAAACGCGGGCATCTGAAGTCTTCAGTTTCAGGTTTTAACTTTAATTGCCTGCGGAACTTAGAACCTGAAACTTATAACTCGAATTACTCAGCTTAAACCGCCCGCTACCGCAGGCGGTTCTGACTTTTGTAATGTTTCAAACTTTATCATTCCTTCTTTTTTGATAAAATATTTAAAGAAAATATGAATTGTCCAAAATGCAACGCTCCTTTACTTCCGAATGCGAAATTCTGCGGCTCGTGCGGTTTGACTTTACCAACCGCGCCGCAACCGCCGCCGCCGCCGCCGCAACAGTATCAACAGCCGCAGGCGAATTATCAAAACCAGCAATCGGCAGGCGGCGCATTTCATTTTGACGCCGACAATCGCGGTCAGGGGCGCGGCTACACATGGGAAATCAAACACGCCGGTTCGTTTGCGCTGGCGGTCGTCACTTTGCAGCCCGAACAGGCGATTTCGGCGGAAGCGGGCGCGATGGTTTCGATGTCGGCGAATGTCGAGCTTCATTCGGAAATGAAAGGCGGCGTTTTCGGCGCTTTAAAACGCGCGGTCGGCGGCGAATCGGCTTTCGTTTCGACGTTTACGGCTCGCGGCGGCGCGGGCGAAGTCACCCTGGCGCCCGGCGCGCCCGGCGATGTCGTCGGAATCGAAATGAATAATCAAACCTTTTTCGTACAGTCCAGCTCGTATCTGGCGGGCGACACGAGCCTTCAGGTGAACACGAAATGGGGCGGCGCGAAATCCTTTTTCGGCGGCGAAGGTCTGTTCGTTTTGCAGGTTTCCGGCGCGGGACTTCTGCTTGTTTCTTCGTTCGGCGCGATTCACCGCAAAACTTTGCGCGCGGGCGAGCGATACGTCGTCGATTCGGGGCATCTCGTGGCGTGGGAAGGTCATATGCAGTATCAGCTTCGCAAGGCGACGAAAAGCTTTTTCCGCAGTTTTCTGAGCGGCGAAGGCGTCGTCGCGGAATTTTCGGGACCGGGCGAGATTTTGATTCAGACGCGCAATCTCGCCGCCTTTGCCGGACTTTTGAAACCGTTTTTCCCGTCGCAGGGCAGCGGCGGCGGCGGATTTAACATCGGCTTCGGCGATTAAATTTTATTAACCGGGAAGTGAGAACTGATAACTGATAACTGAAAAATGTTTTCAATTCTCACTTTTCAGTTATCAGTTATCAGTTATTCAATGGCATTTTTAGAGACACAAGAAAATATTTCGAACTCTCACAAAAAAAACGAAATAAAAATTCGCGCGCGCGCCGTCTCGCGCGGCGTCGCCATCGGGAAAGTCATCAGCCTGCACGGCAAAAAAAGACAGTTTTACCGCATCTCGCTCAAAGAATTCCAAATCGAGCGTGAAATCCGTCGTCTGAACAACGCGGTTCGCGTGGCGAAGCGGCAACTGAAAAAGCTCAGCCAGCAAAAAAACGGCGAGACGCAGGCGAATATTTTCGAGACTCATCTGCTCCTGCTCGAAGACAAGTCTGTAATAAGTAAAATCGAGACGGCAATCCGCGACCAGAAAATCAATTGCGAATGGGCTGTCAAACTCGTCACCGACCGTTATCTGGCGATTTACAAGGACATTCAGGACGAGCATCTGCGCGAGC
>DASVWG010000277.1:0-2376 GCA_036389695.1 Pyrinomonadaceae bacterium | reverse complement strand
GAGATGTTCTTTATCAGGCGGGCGATGCGATTCGTCACGTCTATTTTCCGAATACCGGGATGGTTTCGCTGCTTTCCGTAACCGAACAGGGACAAACGGTCGAAGTCGGCTACACCGGCTTTGAAGGAATGATCGGGCTGCCGTGCATTCTCGGACAAGGCGAAATGGCGTATCAGGCGATGGTGCAGGCGCCCGCCGATTGTTTTCGCATCGATGCGAGATTAGTCCACGCTTTGTTCAGGAAAAACGGGACGTTTCACGATGTCGCTTTGCGTTATGTTTACGTCGTTATCAAGCAAATCTCGCAAACGTGCGTCTGCAATCATTTTCACACGATTGAAGCGAGGCTTTGTCGCTGGCTGACCGTGATGTGCGAGCGCTCGAACAATAAACATTTATCGCTGACGCAGGAATTTCTGTCGCATATGCTCGGCGTCCAGCGAACGAGCGTCGGGATGATTGCCAATTCGATGCAGGCGAGCGGCATTATCCGCTACAGTCGCGGAAAAATCGAAATCGTCGATTTCGAGCGCCTGAAACAATCCGCCTGCGAGTGTTACTTTATCGTCAAAGATGAATACGACAAATTTCTGAACGACAAAAAATTTACTGATAAGTCACGTAATTGACCGATATTTTAGCGCCGCATTTTTACCGGTCTGGTATTTTACGCGGCAATTAGTTTCAATCAATCAAACAAAGGGAATTTTTCTGTGTCAGACTCAAACACTAAAACTTCACCGAAGAAAAGAATTCTGTGCGTCGAAGACGACAAGGATACGTGTGAGCTTTTAAGTATCTTATTCTCCGAATACGAAGTCGTTTTCGCCAGCAGCCTGCGCGAAGCTTTCTCTTTGCTGGAAAGCGAGCATTTCGATTTATACGTGCTGGACAATTGGCTGCCCGACGGTTCGGGCATCGAAGTCTGCCGCAGAATCCACGAGCTCAAACCGCACATCCCGATAATTTTCACCTCGGCGGTCGGGCAGAAATCCGAGATAAAAAAAGCGACAGATGCCGGCGCGCGCGAATATCTGGTGAAGCCTTACGAGCCGGAAAAGCTGCAAAAAGTTGTCAAAGAACTGATAGCCGAAACCGCTGAAGTTTAAGAAAGTTCCTTACTTTTCGATTTCAGGCGAAGCTGCAAAAGCTCTCTGTAATCTTTTGATTTTTTGTCGAATTCCCGCGTTCGCGAGCATCCGTCGTCGCCCGATAACTCGTCTTTGTATTTTGAAGCGTAAACCAGATATTTCTTTCCTTTGACAAAAAGCAACCCGCCGCAAGGAACGGGCTTTTCATATTCGTATTGAACGAGCGTGATTTCGCCGTCGCCCGTCACGCCTTTAAAGCCGGTCTCGACTTTGAGCTTAACGAGATAACGCTTTCTCGTCTCAAATTGACGCTGCACGCCGGGCGAAACGTTTTCGATTTTAGCCGGAGCGTGGCTTGTATCCTCAATAATTTCAATGACTTTCCCCGTAAAAATCACGTCCGTTTTTTTGATTTCCTCTTTGTGTTCGAAATACACGCAGGTGCAGGAATAAGCAATTTCGCTCGCCGTTAAGAAGAAAACAATAAGCAGACAGATTTGAAAAATAAGCTTCATTTTATCTCCCGAAGCTTTCGATATAACGGCGCGTCACATCTTTCAATTCGGCATACGACGGAATGACGTACAAAACCCGCTGCATCTCCGAATAATCATACGGCGTATTGATGACCTGTTTTAAATCAAACGGTCGCCGCTCGACATTATCGGTAAAAGCGTATTCCAGCTCGCCGAAGCTCGACAGCAGACCGGCGCCGAAAGCCTTGATTTCATCGCCTTCACGAATCAAACCGAATTCGACCGTAAACCAGTAAAGTCGTCCGAGCTCTTCCAGCTGCTCGTCGGTCGCGATGCGCGCTCCGTGACCGATAAACTGCGAAAAATCCGCGAAATCGCGATTCGTAAAATTCGGAATATGCCCGATGGCTTCGTGGACGATATCCGGCTCGGGCGTGTATTCGGGGCGCGAAGCGTGGCGGATGTATTGCGTGCAGAGCATCGTTCGATAGGAAAGCCAGCTTAAAAATCCGCGCGTTTCGACCAAGCCTTCAATCGGCGCGAGACGAAAATTCGACATCGCTTTCAGCCGCCGGTTCATTTCCGAAAGCTGCGGGATGCGCTCGTTGCTGATGCCGAGCTTTTTCTTCGCGTCGAGATAAAAAGCGCACGCGTGCTTCGATTGCAGTTCGGCGAGCCGCGTGGCGACGATGCGCCAGATGTTTTGTTCTTCTTCCATGTATTCGACGTCCGTTATGACGCCGGTTTCACGAAATTTTTTGGAAAGCGAGGCGATGTAATCGCGGCGCGTGCGGTATTCGGTATCATTC
>DASVWG010000276.1:0-7151 GCA_036389695.1 Pyrinomonadaceae bacterium | reverse complement strand
TTCGATTAAAATAGATTAAAGTTATCTAAATAAACCGGCAGCAGCAAAATAAAATGATTATCGAAACCTTTGTCACCACTGCATTTCAACAAAACACGCGCGTTCTGGCGTGCGAGGAAACGCGTCGCGCAATCTGCATCGACCCGGGCGCGGACACCGACATAATCGCCGGATATTTAAACGAAAACGATTTGCATCTCGAAGCCGTCGCGCTGACGCACGCGCATCTCGACCACGTCGGCGGCACGCGGGATTTACACAAAAGTTTTCCACATGTGGAAATTATTTTGCACAAAGACGACGAGGATTTATATTATCTTCTGCCCGAACAGCCGCAGGCTCTGGGAATTCCGCGCGCGGCTTGGGCACAGCTCGGTTTTGAATACGAAAATCCGCCGAAAGTGACGCGCAACTGGCAGGACGGCGAGCTTTACGAGGTCGGCAAGCTGCGCTTTAAAATTCTGCATTGTCCGGGACACACGCGCGGTCACGTCGTTTTGTTTGAAGAACGCGAAAGAAAAGTTTTTGTCGGCGATTGCCTGTTTGCCGGTTCAATCGGGCGCACGGATTTGCCCGGCGGAAGCTTTGAACAATTAATGGATTCGATTACAAATAAAATTCTCACGCTCGGCGACGACGTGACGGTTTATTCCGGACACGGACCGGAAACCACCGTCGGACACGAAAAGCGCACGAATCCGTTTTTAACCGGACATTATCAGCTCGGACGCGGACGGTTTATTTAAAAAGTACTGAGAGAAAAGTACTGAGTACTGAGTTTATGCTTTCACTCAGTACTCAGTACTTTTCTCTCAGTACTTTTTTTTATTCTTAGATTGGCGCGGCGTTGGTCGCTTTATTTAAATAAAAATACAAATCGTTAAAATCACGCAGGGCGCGGTTGATAATCAAAGGCAGTTGTTCGATGTCGTTGGTGTTGACGATTAAATTCAGATTGCGCAGAAAGGCTTCGTGAGCGTTGAGCGTCGTGCCGGCTTCTTCGAGCGAAACCAGATACAGACGACGGCGTTCGGACGAATACATCGAATTCATCTTCTGCTGCAAAATCGTCGCGCCGCCGAATTCCGACGCGAAATCGGGCGAGAATATCAGGATTTCAGTTTTGCCTTCGCGCATCCGCTCGTTTGCCTGCGCGGGCGTCTGCGCCAGATAAACTTTGTAGCCCGCTTCTGCCATCATTTTAGCGACGCGTTCGCGATGCTGTCCGAGACAAAGCAGAACGCGGCGCGGTTTTTCGTCCGAAGCGTCGTCCGCATCCAGAACTTTGTTTTCCATCTGCAAGGCGGAAAGCAGCGAGCGCAGAGCGTGATTTATCTCAAATTCGGATTCCTTTGTCTTAAAGCCCTGCGCGCCGTCGGGCATCGCCGGAGCGGGCGTGTTTTCCTTCAACTGGTTAATCGTCGAAGAGCCTTTCCCGCCCGCCACGCGAATCAAATTCTGACAGCGCGGGCAGCGCACCGTGAAATTCCCGTTCGGCGTTTTCGATTCGTCGAGTTGCAGGGAAACCGAGCAATTATCGCAGCGTATTATCATAATCTTTTCGTCCTTAGTCCTTAGTCCTTTGTCCTTCGCAAGCTGAATGAAACTTAAGAACGCAGCTTAAATTCAACCAGCGAAGGACGAAGGACAAAGGACGAATGACTAATCTTATTCAATCATATCGAGCACGGAGTTTTTCGGCGCTTGCGGCGGCAGCGGCAGCGCGACTCCCGGATTGGGTTTCGGCAGCGCGTTGGCGTAATCTTCGGTCGAGGAAAGTCCTTTCAGCTGCAACAGCAGATTGTTTTGGTTGGTGGCAAACGAAAGTCCGTCTTCAAGCGTGATGGTTTCCTGTTCAATCATCTGCCGAATCACCGTATCGAAATCCTGCATTCCGTCAATCTCGCCGTCGCGCATTGCGTCGAGCAAGGTTTTGCCGTCGCTTTCGCCGCGTTCGATGTATTCGCGCGTGCGCGGATTCGATTTTAAAATCTCGACCGCCGCGACGCGTCCCTTGCCGTTCGCTTTCGGGATAAGACGCTGCGAGATAATGTAGCGAAACGTTTGCGCGAGCCGCATGCGGATGATTTTTTCTTCGTTTTTCGGATACAGACCGATGATGCGGTCAACGGTTTTCGCCGCGTCAATCGTGTGCAAAGTCGATAAAACGAGGTGCCCGGTTTCGGCAGCTTCGAGCGCGATTTCCGCCGTTTCGAGGTCGCGCATTTCGCCGACCAGAATAACTTTCGGCGCTTGACGCAGCGCGGCGCGTAAGGCGGACGCGAAATCTTTTGTGTCCGCGCCGACTTCGCGCTGGTTGATCGTCGATTTTTTGTGCGAGTGCAGAAATTCAATCGGGTCTTCAATCGTCACGATGTGATAGCTTCTCGTTTCGTTGATGCGGTCGATGACGGCGGCGAGCGTCGAGCTTTTTCCCGAACCGGTCGGACCGGTCACTAAAACCAGACCGTTCCGGATGCCGCAAACGTCTTCGAGCTGCGGCGGTATGTTGAGCGATTGAAAAGTCGGAATGTCGTGCGGAATCACGCGCATGACGATGGAATACGAGTTTCTTTGTTGAAAAATATTGACGCGGAAACGACAGCGCGAAGGCAGGCTCCAGCTTAAATCCGCCGTTCCGCTTTGCGCCAGCTGCGCGGCGGCTTCGGGCGTATCGCGCAGGATGGACATCGCAATCATCTCGGTCTGAAAAGGCGTCAATTTGCTCATTCCGAGCGGCGAAGCCGAATAAAGTACGCCGCTGATTTCCACCTGCGGCTTTTGTCCGACACTGAAATTCAAATCGCTGACATTATCGGAAATGAGCAGCATCTGCTCAATAATCGGTGCTATATCCAGCAAACTCATTTTTGGAAATTACTCCTTGGACAAATCGTGGCAGAGGATTTGGGGCAAGCTTTGAAGTTTTAAAATCGCGGTTAGATTCGGCTAACCGTCAGGCTCTTTCTATTTTTACTCATTAAGCGGGCGAAAAGCAAGTTATTTTTAAACTTTGCCAAACAAATTTTTACAGTTCTAGAAAGCGTTTCAGCTTTTCGGTGATTCTGTCCGGCTCGCCGACGAGGTCGCCGATAACCGCGACGCAGTCCGCGCCCGCGCTGAAAACATCGACGGCATTTTCCAGCGTGATGCCGCCGATGGCGACGAGCGGAAAATTCCCGACGGCTTCGCGCACGCGCTCGACGCCTTCCAGTCCAACGACTTGTTCGGGATTTTGTTTCGTTTTCGTGGCGAAAACCGGACCGACGGCGATGTAATCAACCGGAAGCTTGACGGCTTCGATTGCCTGTCTGACGCTATGCGTGGAAAATCCGATAATTGCCTTGTTTCCCAACAGTTTAAGCGCCGCGTGCGGCGGTAAGTCGTCCTGTCCGAGATGAACGCCCGTCTTTAAGGCAAAAGCAATATCGGCGCGGTCGTTAATGATAACTTTTACGTTTCTTTCTTCGGCGAGCGTCAAAACTTCGCGTGCGGATTCATAAAACTCACGCGGCGAAGCATTTTTTTCGCGCAACTGAATCATCTGCGCGCCGCCTTCGACAAGTCGTTTAAATTGTTCCGTATGAGAAAGTTTGCTGATGGAAACGTCAGTAATCGGGTAAATTTTCGGAAGCGTGAACGGCATGAATTAAAATAATGTAAGTTTGCTTCTGATTTTATTTGCGCTCGATAAAGATAATTTAGTCGAAGATTTCAATAAATCTTGACAGTCTTGCTTACTGTGAATAATTTGCCGGGATTAATTTTTGACATCATATTAAAACAGCGATTTCACCATTAAAAATCCGTCTTCGCCGTTGTTGTAATAATTTTCCAGCCTTTGCACCGTCGCGTAGCCGAATTGTCGATAAAGGCTCTGCGCGGCGACGTTGCTGACGCGGACTTCCAGGCGAATCACGCTGATTTTGCGGCGCTGCATCGCGGCTTCGGCGTGAACCAGAAGCTTTTGCGCGAGCCGGCGGCGGCGATGTTCGGGCGCGACGCCGATGGTCGTGATGTGTCCCGTTCCATCGACATTGCTCGTCGCAAAAATGAACGCGACCATTTCGTTATTCTCGGTCGTGATGCAATAGCTCAAAGTATTCGGTTCGGAGAGCAGATAGGTCAGCGTTTGTTTGTTGTAATTTTCGCCTTTTTTAAAACAGCGGCGATTGAGGCGGCAGATTTCGTCGAGCCGGTTCGAGGTCAGCGTGTGAATTGCGTAATCGGTCGGCGGCGCGGGAACGACGATTTCAAAATCATCCTGCGCCTCAAACGGCACGAAAAACTGACGAATTCTATCCAAAACTGCCATAAGAAGTCCAGAGAGTTTGGAGAGTCCGGAGAGTCGCGAGTCAAATTGAAAAAATTTCTTTTGACTCTCTGGACTCTCCGGACTCTCCGGACTCTCAACTAAAGAATTAGCATACAATCGCCGTAGCTGTAAAAGCGATAACGCGAAGCGACGGCGTGACGGTATGCTTTCATTATAAGTTCATAACCGGCGAAAGTCGCAACTAAAACCAGTAGAGAAGATTGCGGCAAATGAAAATTCGTCAAAAGCCCGTCAATCACCTTAAATTTATAACCCGGCGTAATCGTCAAATCCGCCAGACGCCTGCCGCTTTGAATTTTTCCGTCTGCCGCTGAAACGGAAGATTCGAGAGCGCGCGTCGTCGTCGTTCCGACGGCGATAATTCTTTGTTTATTTGATTTCGCCTCGTTTAAAATCCGCGCCGCACTTTCGGAAATTTCGTATTGTTCAGCCATCACTTTGTGCTCGTTTAAATCGCGGACGCGAACCGGCTCGAAAGTTCCGTAACCGACGTGCAAAGTGATTTCGACAACCCGGACGCCCGAACTTTTGATTTTTTCCAGCACTTCGGGCGTAAAATGAAGTCCGGCGGTCGGCGCGGCAATCGCGCCGCGCTCGCTGGCAAAAACCGTTTGATAACGCTCGCGGTCTTTATCAAAATCGCCGTCCTCGCGTTTGATATAAGGCGGCAGAGGCGTCTGCCCGATTTCTTCCAGAACTTCATTAAAATCGCCTTCGGATTCAAATTTGACAATGCAGTGTCCTGCCTCGGCTTTTTCCAAAATCTCGGCTTCAAGCCGTTCCCCGAAAAAAATTTTCGTGCCCGTTTTCAAACGTCTTGCCGGACGCGCGAGCGTTTCCCAGATTTGATTTTCAAGCTCGCGAACCAGAAAAAGCTCGATTTTCGCACGCGTCTGTTTTTCGCCCAGAAGCCGCGCGGGAAAAACCTTCGTGTTATTCAAAACCAGCACGTCGCCCGCTTTGAGAAAGTCGGGAAAATTCACGAAATTATCGTCACGCCACACGTTTTCATCGCGCTTAACAACCAGCATCCGCGAATTTTCGCGACGCGCAAGCGGCTGCTGCGCAATGAGTTCTTCAGGCAGCTCGTATTCGAAATCGGTAATTAACATAAACGGAAATTACAGACTAGCAAGATAAAACCAAATGCTCAACGGTTGCGTATTGGCGGCTCGGCTGGTATATTAATTTTTCGCCGGAAGGCTCACGTTTTGAAAACACGGGGACGTAGCTCAGCTGGGAGAGCGCGTGAATGGCATTCACGAGGTCAGGGGTTCGATCCCCCTCGTCTCCACTTTAGATTTTAATAGTTTGGGGCAGCCGTCGCGGCTGCCCTTTTCCGTTTCGTTGCCGGTTTCCTGTTAAAATTCAATCAGATATAAATTCACCGAGGAGTTTCTTATGCCAGACTGCAAACATTACGGCGGTATTACCAGAGAAGAGCTAGGTCATCTGCGGAAAGATTTGGCGAATGAAGGCGTCATTGTTCCCGAAGGCGACGACGTTGAATTTAAAGGGATTTTCGGAGTTTATCTGCGGGCGACTTACGATGAGGCGAAGGAAACTTTGAAAATCTGTATCACTAGAAAGCCGTTTTTCGTGCCCGAATCCGAAGTCTGGAAGATTGTCGACGCGGGAACCGCGCCTTACGTCGGATGAAAGTGAAAAGGTGAAAAAGTTTTGTTGAATTAAGCTCAACTGACTTTTTCACCTTTTTACCTTTTCACTTTTTCACTCTTTTTATTCGAGAAAATCGGCGTCCATCTCACGCGGTTCGAGCTTGTTGCGCGTGATGATTCGGGCGCAGCCGTTCCAGCGCAGGATTGCGTCGTCGTTTTTCGGCGGGCGGATGGCTTCGGCTTTTTCGAACCAGTTCATTGCCTGCCGGAAAAGTTCATAAGCGGTCGATTCCGAGCCGGGCGAGCCTTTTCTCAAACTTGCTTTAGCGCGGCGCTCGTAGATGATTCCGGCGTAATACGCGCGCTCATAATCGTCGCTAATCCGCGATAAATAGTCCTGAATCTGCGTGTCGCCGATGGCGTAATCTCTGGCTAAGCGGTCGCTCATCGCCAAAACGAGCGTGACCAGCGCTTCCTGATTGTCCGGCTCGACGCGCAGGATGTCGAGGCAGATGCTTTCCGCCGCGCCCGGCTCGTTGAGAAGGCGATAATGCTTCGCCTTTTCGAGCGCCGCGGCGACGGCTTCCGGATGTATGGGTTTTAACTCAAACATAATCGCTCCGCAATTTTAAAAAAATTTTGAGTTATGAGTTTTGAATTTTAAATGATTCGTTTCAACTCAAAATTCAAAACTTTTATTTGTTGTCTTTTTTCTTCGGTCGAAAAATCCGCACGAGTTTTTTAATCGGGTCGTAAAATTCGTCCACGACGCGCTCTTTGAGCGGGATAATCGCGTTGTCGGTTATCGTGATGTGTTCGGGGCAAACTTTCGTGCAGCATTTGGTGATGTTGCAGTAGCCGATGCCGAAATTTTCCTTTAATTCTTCCAGCCGGTTTTCGGTATCGAGCGGGTGCATTTCCAGCGCCGCCGCGTAAACCAGAAATCGCGGACCGATAAATTCTTCGTGTTTATGATGGTCGCGCAGAACGTGGCAGACGTCCTGGCACAGGTAACATTCGATGCATTTGCGAAATTCCTGCACGCGGTCGATGTCTTCCTGCTGCATGCGCCACGTTCCGTCCGGCGCGTCGGGCGCGCGCGGCTTGAATTTTTTGATGCGCTTTTTGACTTCGTAATTCCACGCGACGTCCGTCACCAAATCTTTTTTCAGCGGAAACGCCTTCAACGGCTCGAC
>DASVWG010000275.1:0-5733 GCA_036389695.1 Pyrinomonadaceae bacterium | reverse complement strand
GCTTGATTCCGGGCTTAAATACGACGCCGGTCGCCGGCAACGCGACGCTCGCCTACGACATCGTGGCGCGCGAATTTAATATTCCGTGGGTGATGATTCTGTATATTTTAGGCATCACGGCGACCGCCTGGCACCTGGCTTACGGCGTCTGGCTGTTCGCGCTCGATTGGGGAATTCTGATTGGCGAAAAGGCGCAGAAAATGGCGCTTTACGCTTCAATCGGTTTAGCGATTTTCCTGTCGGCGGTCGGCATTAACGCGGCGGTCGCCTTTGTCAGACCGTGCGGTTTATTTCCAAAAATATTGTGCGAAGAAGCGGAAAAAAAAGGCGTCGTCGAGCCGAGCGCTCCGCGAAGATTTTAATTAACTGAAAGTGGATAACTGATAACTGATAGTTCTTCGTTTTTCACTATCAGTTATCAGTTATCAGTTATAAACTAGATTCTATGGCTTCAAAAGGTATTAAAATAGCCGTCATCGGCGGCGGTTTGGCGGGATTGGCGGCAGCGTTGAAAATTGCCGAACAGGGACACGATGTGGATTTGCTGTCGGTCGTTCCGGTGAAACGCTCGCACTCGGTTTGCGCGCAGGGCGGCATTAACGGCGCCGTGAATACGAAAGGCGAGGGCGATTCGCCGTGGAAACACTTTGATGACACGGTTTACGGCGGCGACTTTCTGGCGAATCAACCGCCGGTGCAGAAGATGTGCGAGATGGCGCCGCAGATTATTTATCTGTTTGACCGGATGGGCGTGCCGTTTTCGCGCACACGCGAAGGCTTGATTGATTTTCGGCGCTTCGGCGGCACTTTGCATCACCGCACGGCGTTTGCGGGCGCTTCGACCGGGCAGCAGCTTCTTTACGCTTTGGACGAACAGGTGCGCAAATGGGAATCAGCCGGAAAAGTGACGAAATACGAAGGCTGGGAAATGATGTCGCTCGTGCTGGACGACCATCAGGTTTGTCGCGGAATCGTCGCGATGAACCTGCAAACGCTGGAGCTGAAAGCCTTTCAAGCCGACGCCGTGATTATGGCGACGGGCGGTCCCGGACTTATTTTCGGAAAATCGACCAATTCGATGGTCTGCACCGGAAGCGCCGTTTCCGCCGCCTATCAACAGGGCGCGCGCTACGCCAACGGCGAATTTATACAGGTTCACCCGACTTCGATTCCGGGCGAAGACAAGCTGCGTCTGATGTCGGAATCGGCGCGCGGCGAAGGCGGTCGCGTCTGGGTTCCGCGCGCGCAGGGCGATAACCGAAATCCGAAAGACATTCCCGAAGCCGAGCGCCGGTATTTTCTCGAAGAAAAATATCCGGCTTACGGCAATCTCGTGCCGCGCGATATCGCGACGCGCGAGATTTTCCAGATTTGTCTGGAAGGCTTCGGCGTCGGCGGCGAAAATCAGGTTTATCTGGATTTGACGCACATTCCGGCGGAAACTTTAACGAGAAAACTGGGCGCGATTCTCGAAATTTACGAGATGTTTGTCGGCGACGACCCGCGCTACGTGCCGATGCGGATTTTTCCGGGCGTTCACTATTCGATGGGCGGGCTGTGGGTCGATTTCGAGCAGCGCACGAATATTCCCGGACTTTTCGCGGCGGGCGAATGCGATTATTCGATTCACGGCGCGAACCGCCTGGGCGCAAATTCTCTGGTTTCCTGCGTTTACGGCGGTTTCGTCGCCGCGCCTTCGGCGATTGAATACGCGAAAAACGTCGAGCGCGGTGTCGCGGAAACAAACGGCATTTATTCTTCGGAATTGAAACGCCAGCAGGAAATTAACGGGCAGATTATCAAAAACGAAGGCTCGGAAAATCAATACAAAATCCACGAAGAAATGGGCAAATGGATGACCGATAACGTGACGGTCGTCCGCTACAACGACCGCCTGAAAGCGACGGACGAAAAACTGCTCGAACTGCAAGACCGTTTCCGGAATATTTCGATAAACGATTCTAATCTCTGGGCGACGCAGGCTCTGCCGCACGCGCGGCAGCTTTGGAATATGCTCCAGCTCGCGCGCGTCATCACGCTCGGCGCGCTGAATCGCAACGAGTCGCGCGGCGCGCACTATAAGCCGGATTTTCCAGACCGCGACGACGAAAATTTCCTGAAAACGACGATTGCCGAATGGTCGGCGGAAGCGCCGGTTTTGAGCTATGAAGCCGTAGACCTCGGTTTAATCGAGCCGCGCAAACGTGATTATACGAAAGGTAAAGCCAAAGCCGCCGCCACGGAAAAAGTCGGCGCGCCGCAAATTTTAAAAGACGGCAGCGAATTGAAACCAATCGGGCGCGAAGAAATGCTGCGCAAGGAAGGCGAGAAAATTACTAAAGGCGAGTCATTTAAAGAATAAGCTGTAGAAAGATTAAACCCTTCGGGCAGAAGGCAGGTAAATATGTTTAGCTTAAAAAAATCAAAGATTTTGTTTTTTTTGTTCGCGCTAGCCATTCCGGCTTATTCTCAAGTGAATTATAAGCCGCCTAAGTTATCCGCCGGACAATTGAAGGGAATAGATTTTAAGAAGGCAAAGCCTGTTGACGAAAGTTATCGCGATGAATTTGCCAAATGCGATAGAACGCCCAGATGCCGTCGGGATAAAAATAATCTGAAGGCGCTGCTTAAATTTCCCGATGGAACAATTTTTTTTGATTCCAAGATGGGACTTGACCTGGACGGTTCCTGGAAAGCCTGCTCATGTGGAGAAAAAGGGAAGACAGACCAATGCCGGACGACTCATTTGTGGAATCCGCCGCATCCGACCACCACAGAATATAATCGACAAGAAGATAAATGTGTTTTTTACAAAGAACAGGCGTTTGTCGATGCCGAAAATATTCCTTATATGGTAATTCCTTCCGGCGAGAAATTTAACCGCCTGACCGGACTGAAAGCGGGCGATTTCGGCATCGTCATTTACAGAGACAAAATGATTCCCGTCTTTGTTGCCGACACGGGTCCAGATTTTAGAATCGGTGAAGGCTCGGCGGCGCTGCTAAGAGCGGTCGGAGTGGATAGATGCAAAGCTCGAAACGAAGAAAGGCATTGCACCGATTATGAAGATTCGAGTATTGAAGAAAACGTTCTGTTTTTCATTTTTCCAAACTCGAAAAGCAAAGACCTGAAAAAGGAAAATGCTTTAGCTGTTATTAAGGAAAAGGCGTTGAAAAGATTTGAAGAGTTCAAAAAATCGCTCGAATAAAAATTGACTGATTTGAACAGCATGAAGCGGAATTGAATTTGAAGAAGAAAATTTATGAACGAAGCAAACGTACACGGGGAGAAAAAGCGGCTGGAAAATCCGCCTAAAACAATTGAAATTCGTATCTCGCGGCGCGAGAAATTAGGCGCGGCGCAATATACGGAGACTTTTGAAATTCCGTACCGGCGGAATTTGAACGTGATTTCGGCGCTGATGGAGATTCGCAAAAATCCCGTTACCAAAGAAGGCAGGCAGACCACGCCGCCGGTTTGGGATATGAATTGTCTGGAGCAGGTTTGCGGCATCTGCACGATGGTGATTAACGGGCGCGTCAGGCAGTCGTGTTCGGCTTTGATTGACGATTTGCTGATTGCGGCGGGCGGAAACACGATTACGCTGGAGCCGATGTCGAAATTTCCGAACGTGCGCGATTTGGTGGTTGACCGCTCGCAGATGTTTAATCATCTGAAGCGGACGCACGCGTGGATTGAACTGGACGGCACGCACGACCTCGGACCCGCGCCGCGCATGTCGCAGGAAGAAGTCGAGGAACGCTACGCTTATTCGCGCTGTATGACGTGCGGCTGCTGTCTGGAAGCCTGCCCGCAGTATCACGAAGACAATTACATCGGACCGCAGGCGATTGCGCAGGTGCGCTATCAGAATATGCACCCGACCGGACGAATGACGCGCGACGAGCGGCTCGAAGCCCTGATGCAGGACGACGGAATCACAAACTGCGGCAACGCGCAAAACTGCGTGCAGGTTTGCCCGATGTCGATTCCGCTGACGCGCGCGATTTACGAAACGAACCGGGAAGTGACGATTCACGGGCTTTTCGGCTGGCTGCGGAAATAGAATCTTCCGCTTTAGCGAATAAAAGGCTGATGTGTATCAGCCTTTTATCAAATTAAGTTATTTTGTATTTTGCAGGAAAAAGAATGTTTACTCTCCTTCAGATGGGAAAGCGGGACGCGCAATCGGTAAAGTTTCCTCTTCCTCTTCGTAAACCACCGGAAAATTACCGGCAGCCTTTTCTATCTCTTTTATCGGCACTTTAATACCTTTGCGTACCTGGGCAAGTAACGCCCATTGACCGTCCGTCGTTATAGTCGCTCCAGTTTGGGTCAGCGCTGGATGTTTCAATTCTTCAAGCGTTTTCAAAAGTTTTTCTGGTATCGCCATTTTACTTCAAATATACCGCCTTAGTTCGTCCAAAGATTGCGTCCAGATTGTATCTGCAAAATAAATTCCGCAAATCAAATTGGAAACGCACCTAGCTGCTGGCAAAGCGAGCCGAGGTCACAGGCAGTGGTTCTGACCCCATCTCCGGCAAACAGCAGCGCGACCGGATGCCCGGTCTCTTCCTCTAAAATAACAGAACCTGAGTCACCGGGCAAACTAAATGGCGCGCCGCCGTCTCCGACAATTCTTATCGTATTGCGAAAAACGGCAATACGCGGAAACTGCGGCGTCCCGTAATTGACCTGCGTTCCCTGTAGATTTGTCGCCATAATCATTCCGCGCGTAAATCCGGTCGTCCGACCCATTTTCACCACTCGCATCCCGGGCACCGGATTCAAAACTCGGCTGGGATCATAATGAACTCCGCCGAACATCTGTCCGCGTTGGATTAAACTGCCGTCCGTTACGTTGGCTATCGCCGCATCAAAACGATTAAAAACCGGCGCACTTCCCGCGCCGCCCGGAAATTGAATCGGGATAAATGTGTGAAGCGCGGCGAACGCATCAGCAGGATTTGTTAGAAAAGGCGGAATTTCCGGTCCCGGCTGAACAATCAATGTTCCGAGCGGCAGGCGATTAACATCGGCTAGAACATGATTATTGCTCAGGACAAAAATTTCTTCCGTATCTATATTGCGGCGAAGCAAAAAACAGCCTAAAGTCCCGACAAAATTCGCGTTAAGCGGACTGATTGAAACACCGCCCGGAATTGGTCGAATTCGCTGGCGCTGCGGAGGCAACGCTTGCGGCGCCACCGGCGGCGGCGCGGCTGAACCGGCGTCTTTTGTCTTTTTAGCTTTGGGAACCTTTTGGCGACTTGGTTTTTCAGGATTGCGAACAATTTGAATCGGCATAACTTCTACATCGATGCCGATTTTGCCGCCTTCGTATGTTTTGGGAATTACGTCGGTTTCAGTTTTGTCAAAGACAAAAACCTTGATGACATGTTCGGATGGGTCATATTCGCCCTTTCGCTCGCGTATGCCGACTCCGGTTGCGTGAACATTATTTAACGGAGTAGCAAAAGCGGCAAAAGCTCCCTGAGTAGTAAAATCTGTAAAACCTGCAACAGCTTCGCCGGATTCGGAAGCTGCGCCGGCGGCAAGAGATTCTGCCATTGTCGTTGAAAAGGGCGTCAATATTTGTTGTTGTGATAAATCATTACGAAATGATGGCAGAGCAGCCAGACATTCCTCATAAGTAGCCATAGTATTTACCTCACTTTTTCAAGATTTGTTATCAGGTGACCTTACGCTTAAAAAGACGACCACCAAACTCGT
>DASVWG010000274.1:0-3945 GCA_036389695.1 Pyrinomonadaceae bacterium | reverse complement strand
AAACGTCGCCGCTCGCCGGTCGTTCTTCCCAGAAACCGATTTCGTCTTTGACCTGCACCGTCAAAGCGTAAATCCACGGATAATTGTTCACCGGTCGAATATCCAGAACCGGCAGGCGATATTCACGATTTTTGAAATCCTGAATGTAGACGCGGAAAGCGTTCGCGCCTTCGCCGTTCATCAATTCGACGTTCGTGATGAAAAGCTTGATGCGGTAATCCGCGCCGTAGGCGAAGACGCTGTTTGAAGGTTTCGGTAAAGTCCCGCGCCACGTGTCCGCCCAAGCAGCCAGCGCGCGCGTCGATGTCGGCTGACTAATCAAAACCGGCGTCGGTGAATCCGGGTCCGGGTCTATATCGGCTGCAAATACCGGCAAAGCCAGCAGGGCGATTACGAAAAACGCGCCGGAAATCTGCCCGATAAAGCGCGACGTAAAACTCTTCATGCCCTTCCTCCTTATTTCTAACAGAAATGTGTAGTTTTATGACGTTAAAATGGAAAGCTTGAAAACGAAATGTAGGAAAGTTCGTTAGTCAATGTTTTGCATTTTAATTTATAAATGATTCGGCGTAAAAAAACAAGTTCTTTTGTTTTTAAACGTAAAATTCAGCTTTTCTGAATGCTTTGAATAAATTCCAGATTGTAAGACGTGAGAGAGGTCGCTTTGGTCTAAAAAAAGTTTAAATTAGGGAAATTAAGGAAAGAGGAAAGAGGAAATTAGGGAATCAGACCTCTTTCCCTAATTTCCTCTTTCCTTAATTTCCCTCGTTTTAAAAATAAGATTTGCTCGGAAACTCGAAGGAATTTCCCATCAGAAACGACGCCAGATTCGGGCTTTCGTGCGAGCGGTCGTAGCCGACCAGTTCGACGTATGCGCGCCCGTTTGAGTCGGCGTTTTCGCTTTTCACTTCGCACGCGCCTTCCCAGTAAACAATCATCGTCGTGCCGCGCGTGTCCAGTTCCTGGTCGTCGGTGACGGGCGTGACGGTTAAATCCAAATCGTAGCGCGGCACTTTCACGCGCCAGCCGCTCGGATAAGTCGCCTGCGTGCGCGGCGATTTCCAGAAGCCGGTCGGCTCAATCGAAAAATCTTCGTGCGATAAATGCGCCGAATTTCCGTCGGCGTCGACAAAAGTTCCGCTCGAATATTCCGAGATTCCGCCCGTGCTGTTGCGTAATTGGTAACACATCAATTCGCGATTGTCGTCGAGCTGAATCGAAAACCAGTCCCAGCCTTTTTGATTTTCGGTCGGCGTCCACGTGCCGAATTCTCTGTCCATCCACGCCGAGCCTTTGAAATGCTCGGTTTCGCCGTGCCAAATAATGTCGCCTTCGGTTTCCATCCGCGTATATGAAAAATAACGCGACGCTTCGCCCGCGTCCTTAAACGAAACGCCGTTTTGCTCTTTGCCGTTGAAAACGACTTTTTTCGACGGTTTCAGCGTCGCCTCGAAAACGATGTCGCCGATAGTCGCCCGCAGAATGTGCGCGTCGTTCGCCTCGCGCAGCGACCAATCGCCCAGACGCAGATGAAAATGTTTTTCGCTCGCCGAAGCGGGAAAATCGAACCATCCGTTCGAGCTTTTGCGATGCGCGTAGCGAAACTGCTTGTTTTCGTAATCGGTAATCGCAAAATGCGCGAAAAAAATCGGATTTCCCAAAAGCCGCAAGGGAACGATGCTGAATTTGTCCAAATCCGTGCGGCGCTTGAAAAAAACCAGCTCGAAGCCGAAGCGCTTTCCGCCGTCGGTTTCGCAATGCCCGGTGTAATACCACCATTCGGTCTGCACGTTTTTGTGCGCCGCCAGGTCGCGCGGCAATTGCACGACGTCGTGTTCCGTGCCGTCGCGCAAGGTGTCGGCTTTGCCGACAAAAACGTCCGCCACGCCTTCGAAAAACTCGTTGGCGTTTTTCTCTACGGTTTTTAAGATGTCCTGGAAATTGTCCTGAAAGGTATTTTGTTCGCTCATAGACAAATTGTAGCAAGCCCCAAAGTCCAAAGTCTAAAGTCCAAAGTCCAAAGTCGGAAAAGATGTTTGACTTTTGACTTCGGACTTTGGACTTTGGACTTAAAGAGTGTGAGGCGTATTAGCGGTTTTTAGGCTTGGACTTAGGCGTGTCAACTTTTTCGACCACGTCAACGCGTTGAATTTTTAAAATTACGCGGACGACATCCGACCGATTATCAAAACGGGCGGGCAGAAAAGCGGCTTCGTTCGGGTCTTTTTGCAGAGCGTTTTCCAGCGCTTCCAAATCGCTTTCGTTGCGCGGCGCTTCGACGACCTCGGAGATTCGCGCCACGCCGTTGCCGAAAACGTCGGCGACCACGACCACTTCGTCGTCGCGCATCTTGCCGCGCACGATTGATTTGGTCAGGGCGACGAGCGCGCCGGTCGGATTGACCGAGGGCGATTCGTTCGCCACGCCGAAACGCATCGCCGCATATTCGGACGGCGTAATTTTCAGCTCGTCAATCATCGGATTGCTGTTTGCCGCCAGCAAAATCCGCGACGAACCGGAATCATTGCTCGCCAGATTGTTTTCAATCGTCGCGTTTCTGCTTGAAAGCAGGCTCAGCAAAAGCGAAGTCGTCAAAATCAGCGAAGCGACCGTGCCGACGGCATACGGCATAAAGCGAAATTGCAGCCAGCGGCGAAAGCCTTCCGAATAGAGAAACGGCTGCCTGCGCCCGGACGCTTTAATTTCGACGGCGACGGCGCTTCTCACCGAGTTTAATAAATCTGCGGGCATTGCGGGGCGCGATAAAACGCGCAAATCGTTTTGCAATGTTTGAAATTCGGCAAGCCGCGCGCGACACAGCGGACACGTCGCCAGATGCGCGTCCAGACGGGCGCGAACATTTTCTTCGAGCGTGTCGCTATCGGCGTAAAACGCGATTGCTTCTTGTAAATCTTTGCAAGACATAAATTTTCGTCCTTTGTCCTTTGTCCTTTGTCCTTCGCAAGTTGAGCGAAAATTACATTCTGAATTTCTGCTCAACTTTCGAAGGACGAAGGACAAAGGACGAATGACCAATCCGGCGAATGACTGACCGACCCCGGCTGTTTCCGGTTTTAAGCCGGGAACAACTGTTTTGTTCAGTGCGATTTTTCGGAATCGCTTTTTTTCGGCGTGCGGCAAGTTTGTTGTTGTTGCTGGTCTATTTCAAATATTGCCGTCCGCTTGTAAAAGCTTTTCCGATTGACCGCGCCGAACCTTTCGTCACCTTCGACCCCTTTTTCGTTTGGCACCGATTTTCGTCTTCAAAAGTGAAACCGGGGCGGGTCAATCATTCGCTTCTTCGTCCTTAGTCCTTCGTCCTTTGTCCTTCGTTTGTTGAGCAAAAGTTTAAAACGCAATTTTCATTCAACTTGCGAAGGACAAAGGACAAAGGACTAAGGACTAAATTATCAAAAACCATTCAACTTTTTCCGCAATTCTTCGCGTCCGCGGGCGATACGGGATTTAACCGTGCCGACGTTGGCGTCTAAAGTCGCGGCGATTTCTTCATACGTGAAACCTTCGATGTCGCGCAGAATCACGGCTTCGCGAAAGTTTTCCGGCAGTTCCAGCAAAGCCTGTCGCAAGGCTTTTTCGCGCTCGCGGCGCAGCGTTTCCGTTTCGGGATTGGCGGCTGTGCCGGACGAAAGCGTTTCGCTCAGAGGCGTTTCCGTCAAGGGATTTTCCGCGTCGAGCGAAATTGTGACGTTCGATTTGCGGCGTTTCCACCAGCGAAAGCGATTCCGCGATTCGTTGATGGCGATGCGAAAGAGCCACGTTTTCAAATCCGCGTCGCCGCGAAAATTTTTGATTGATTTGAGCGCTCTTAAAAAAGTTTCCTGCGTCAAATCCCGCGCTTCTTCCACGTCTTCGGTCAGGCGAATCAAAAATGCGTAAACGTCTGCCGAATATCTGACCACGAGCGTATCGAACGCCTGCGCGTCG
>DASVWG010000273.1:0-6029 GCA_036389695.1 Pyrinomonadaceae bacterium | reverse complement strand
CGTTAATGGCGAAAATGCGGGATTCCGCGCGTACCGGCAAAAGTAACGGAGCGCGTCGTGAGCAGTATTGCCGGAGATTGTCTTATTTGAGAACTCTGAAAGAATATCGCGCCGCTTCCTGATACGCGCCTTTTGTTCCTCCGCTCAGGATGACCGTGTAATCGCCGGCTTTAAAAGATTTGGCTGGCAAGGCGGCGACCACGGTCGGCAAGCCGTCTTTCCTGCTCGCTTTCAATTTCTCGCCTCGTCCGACCTCATTGCCTTCGGAATCCTGCACGGCGATTCTGTAATCATCGTATTTACGGTCAAGGTCGAGCCGAAGTCGAAGCTCGACGGCTTTTGTGCTCGCTTCGATTTTTTTCTCGACCGCGCTGCCCTCGCTTCTTGATACGCCGGAGACCAGAGCGAAAACGACGGCGCGCGGCACATTTACGGGCGGCTTGGCAGCCGGAGTCGGTTCGGGGGATTCAGCCTGTTTCCGCCCTTGATTACCCGGCGGCGATTTTGCCGGTTGCGGAGTTGTCTTTGCGGGCGAGACGTTGCCGGTTTCGGGCGTGTTGACGGGCTGGTTCGAGATATTTGACTGGTTCGGGTCTCGCGTTGATTTATTCTCCGGCACAGTGACAATCAACGGTCCCTGACGTTCAGCGCTCCGGCTGAGCCACCACAGCGCACCGATAACGACAAACAGAAGAACGGCGGCTGCCGCTCCGGCAAGCAGGTTTGGCAAGCGCATAAAGGCAGCCAGGGATTGCCGCCACGAGAAAGATGCCGGTTCAGTCTTGAGAAGCGGTTTGACCAAAGCGGCATCAGCCATCAATGCTTTAATGGATTCTAATTTCTCCCGGCGTTCCGGCGTAATCAGGAAAAACTCTTTAAATCTCTTCTTTTCGTCCGCCGTGAGCGCGCTGCGCAAATAATCTTCCATCAGCTCGCTTTCGACTAACATCATCCGGTCGAAATATCGTTCGTCGTCAAGCATCAATTCTTCAAGCTGAGCGATTTCTTCATCTTCAAACGCCGGGTCGCGCAGCAAATATCTTCTCAACCGCTCGTCGAGCCGGTTTTGCTCCGCCGCGCCGAATTCGTTGAACAATAACGCCGCCGCCTGCTCCTCGTCTGCCGGTGATTTAATCTGCAGCAGCTCGCGGAGCAAATCGGGGTTGGCTTTTAATTCCGCCGCGTGCCGTTCGTGTTCTTCCGCCGGTAAATCGTCTCGCAGATACGGCTCGCTCCATTCATTTTTTTGTTTCACGGTCATCGATGAATTTCCTCTATCGTACAGCTCCGCCGTCTTCTATGACGACAAAGCGCGATATTGTTTCAATTTTTTTCCTGCCGCTTCATACATCTATTAATACATTGTAAGACCATCTCTTTACGTCGATGCGCGATTGTCCGGATTGTCTCCGGCGTGACGCCGAATTTCTCGGCGAGCCTTTTCCTGACAAGCCTTATTTCCGGATCTGAAAGAGGCTCGTCTTCCGGCGAGCGGATTATTATTCCGGTATAATACAAGTCCAGCACCGCCTGGTCGCGCGGCGATAATTTCACGCTTTTACATTCTCTGAGACACGCCAGCCTTTGCCGGTTTTTATCTTCGTCTTCTTTTTCGACGATAGTATCAAGCGGATTTTCCGCATTCGCGGCATTCGTTTCTGATTCGTCCGGCTCTTTGATTGACGGCTTGAAAACGTGCGGCTGTTTTAGATATTCCAGTAAAACTTTGCCCGCATAGTTCTTGCATCGCGCCAGCTTTTTCGCGTCGGGCGTGTCGGCGAGATTGATTTTAATTATTTGCGGATAAGCGGCGTCGAGCAGGCGGCGATTAAATCTTTCGATTTCGCTTTCGGCTAACTGCGTCAAGCCGCGAGCAATATCAGCCTCAATCCTTTCGGTTAAAAAATTTATTGTCGCGTCCCGGCGAAAAACGGACGGGTTGAAATCCTCCGCGCGGTAAAAGTCGCGGCGGCGCAAAATATCGTTCAGGGCTTCGCTGAGCCGCTTTCTTTGGGAGCGGTCGAATGTTCCCCCGCGCGCGATAGTGGCGACGAGAGATTGGTCGGCGGGCGATAAGAGACTCCAAATTCTTTTGCTTAAGCCGGGTGAATTTCTCGCGCCTTCCCCGGTCAGAATCCGGCACAAATCGGGAACGTCTTTGATTTCCGTCGAGTTGTAATGTTCATTGAGCAGGGAGCTCGCCAGCCGTTCGTCAACCCGATTGAGAGCTTCGTCGGCGAGGTCTTCGGCAACGGTATGTGCTCCGCGAGGCTCCAGATAAGCAACCAATTCCTTGTGAAATTGAAGATACCTTTCATCGCCTTTAACAGAATCGCTGTCGAGCCAATCGAGCAGTCTGTTGAGGGAAAAGGACATATCGGTACTCATTTTTAAACCAGCCTTTTATCTCGGCAAAAATTTAATCAATTTCTGTCAGGCGCCGTATCCCGCCATTCGCCCTGCAGGATAAAACCCGACCAGTGTATAGGCAGCCGAAATCTTTCGATTTTATGCTCGCGCATCTCATTTTGCGCCGCCCGCAGCGCCGCCGCCGGAGATAATTTTTCGCGGAGCATTTTTTGATAAAAAATCCGCATTAACTCCTTCGTCGCCGTATCGTCTACCGCCCAGAGGCTGGCGACGACGCGCGGCGCGCCCGCATACATAAAGCCGCGCGTCAGACCGACCAGACCTTCACCCTTGATTTTTTTTCCCAAACCGGTCTGGCACGCGCTCAAAACCACCATCTCGACCGGTAAGCTCAGGTTGAAAATTTCGTGCAGGCGAAGAAAGCCGTTTTGCGGTTTGCCCTGTTTATCGACCAGTGAAAAAACTACGCCGGACAGTTCCGGGTTTTCTTCGTTGAGCAGACCGTGAGTAGCGAAATGAACAATACGGTATTCGGCAAGATTACTCGTCATGACGCGCTCGCGGCTGGCGTCGAAATTCATCAGTAAAGTCGTTTGTCCGGTCGGCGCAACGGCACGAATCGCTTCGGCTTCATCCTTGCTCGCCAGTAATCGTCTGAGCACTGCGCGATTATTCATTCCGACCTCTTTCGCCGGGCGCGGCACCGGGTTTTCCGGCTCTGCGGGCGGCACGCGGCTATCCGGTTTTTGAGCTTCCGGGAGCGTCGTAGTTGTCGGGCTTTGCGCTTTGCTGCTTTTTACGACGGAGGAAACCCGAACGTCGTCGGCATCAAAAACCGGGTCGGCAAAGACGGCGACCGTCTTCGTATAAGGTTTGCGCGGCGGGCGCGCGCCTTCTTCGCGTCGCAGCGCAGCCAGAGTCGAAGCCGACGGCAGGCTGACAATTTCGCTGGAAGCCGTCAACGCTTCGCCGGCACTCATTTTGCCGTTCACCGGAACGGGTTTGGGCAAGGCGGCAAACGGAACGTATTGCAGCACGCCGTCGCCGACAATCAACAACCGCCTGCCTTCGATTTCAGCAGCGATTTGTCCGAGCAGCGTTTTGCTCAATTCGGCGGCGGCTCGCGGAAAATCCGCTCTTGTCTGTTTGACGAGCGCCTGCTGCTTGAGATATTCCGCGTTATTGCTAACCGGCGCATTGTTTTGGATAGTGATTGTTTCAAGCAGACGGTTGGCGGATTCTTCAATCAATACGCGTTTCGGCAATTCGTAACTTTTGAGCGACTGTTGAGTGACCAGCCACAAGTAGCTTCGTTCTTCGCCGAGAGCATATTCAAGCAGCACCGTGTCTTTATCGAGAAGTCCCTGTATCTGCGTCAAATCCGACGGAACGGGCTGCGTCAACGCCGCATAACGCGGGCTTTTAACGCGAATCTGCGCTTGAATGTCCTGGTATTGCGCCAGCAATTCGTTAACTTCCTTCTCGGCGGCGGGTTTCTGCGCCTTTAATCGCTCGTCATTTGAAATCCGCGTCAGTCGCTCGGATTTTCCGGCAAGCAACTGCTGAACGGAGCGTTCGCGCTCAAGCAAAACCGGGTCGACGCCCTGCCGGATATCCGCGCTCGCTTCCGCCAGAGTTTCCAGCAGGGAACGCGCCCGCGCCCTTTCGCTCGCTTGCAAAGCCTTCGCGTCAAAACCTTTTTCCGGATGCTGTTTGTGCAGACGCATCAGCAAATCAATATAGAATTGGTAATAATCCTGTGATGAAGCAAAGTAGGAAGCACGCAGCTCCGGGCTGGCAACTTTTATTCGCAAAGATTCGATGATGCCGAGCGCGGATTCGCTCTGAGCCAGGGCTGTAATGAGGTCACCGCGATTACGTTCGTAGCGTGCGATATTGTAGAGGATGATAGCTTCTTCAGATTTGTCGCCGACTGCGCGCGCGAGGGTCAATGCTTGACTGTAATAGTTAAACGCTTTTTGTTTCTCGCCTAAATCATCATAAACCTTACCGATATTATTAAGAACATTAGCTTCCCCTAAACGATTACCGACAGCTTGAAAGAGAGTTAAAGCCTGATTGCAATAATCGAGTGTAATTTGTTGCTTGCCCAGTTTGTTGTAAATCACACATAGGCTGTTTAGCGTAAATGCTTCGCCCTGCCGGTTTCCGACGGCTTGTCCGAGCGGGAGAGCAAGTTTGAAATAATCGAGCGCCTTCTGATTTTCGCCTAAATTATTATAGATTACACCAATGTTACTTAATGTAATGGCTTCGCCGCGTCGATCGCCGACTTTTCGCCGGAGCGAAAGAGATTGATTGTAATATTCCAGCGCCTTTTCCGGTTCACCTAAATCATTATAAATCCTGCCGATATTATTCAGCGTTTGAGCCTGACCTCGCTGGTCGCCGATTTCCAGCCTCAGGCGCAGGGCTTGATTGTAATAATCGAGCGCTTTCTGGCTTTCGCCTAAGTCCTTATATACTACGCCGATATTATTCAACGTAATTGCCTCGCTTCGGCGGTCGCTGGCTTCTCGCGTGCTTGCAAGCGATTGAAGGTAGTATTCGAGCGCTTTGAGCTTTTCGCCCAAATCATCATAGATGATACCGATATTGTTGAGAGTAATGTTTTCTCCGCTCGTGTTACCAGTTTCCCTTTGGATTGCCAGTGTCCGGCGGTAAAAATCCAATGCTTTTTGATTCTCGCCCAGGTCGCTGAGAACCACACCGATATTCGAGAGAACGGCAGCTTCTTTATCGCGCGCGCCTAACGCCTGTTCTATTACCAGGGCTTGATTGTAATAATCCAGCGCTTTCTGCTTCTCGCCCAGATTGCTGTAAATAGTCCCGATATTATCAAGCGTTTCGGCTTCCATTGAAGCATTTTTCAACTCGCGCCAGAGCTGCATCGATTCTTGATAAATCGTAAGCGCGGCTTGCATGGCTACGGCTGTTCCTTCATTTATCTTCAGGAGGGCATCGGCATTTAGCTTCGCGGCGAGAGTTGACTTTTTATCCTGTGCGGTGGCGACTCTTAACTCGGCAATCTTTGCTTCATAGCTTCCCGGGGCGGCTTTCGGTTCGGGAGAGCGAATTTCCAGACGATAATTTCCCGCCGTTTCCGCGACAATCGAAAGCGGCTCTTTTCCCTGCGTTCCGTTCGGGCTGTCGACTTCCGCGATTTTTTTGCCGTCCGGCGCAAATAGCGTGACGACGACGTCAATGCCGCGCTGCTCGACGACGACGTGCAGATATTGATTGGCGGCGAGAAGGATTTTGTAGGAATGCGCTTCGTTTCCGGCGAGACTCCGCTCGATTGGCTTGCCTAATGTAAGTGTTATATCGTCATCGATACTTGTCTGAAGAAACTTTTGTTCGTCAGCGCGTCGTCGTTGAGCGGCATTTGCAAACGCGCCGAACAAATTGCTCGTCGCAAACAGTAATATGACGGTTAAAGTTATCCGGTAAAATGTTTTGAGCGATTTCATATGCTTTGGACTCCTTAATGGCAGAGCTTTACTTGGTTCAAGAGCTTCATTTCAAACAAAAAACGACGCATTAAACCCGCGCCGGAAATCTGCAAATAATAAATCTGCAAATTCTTCGGCTTTTAGCATTTCCCCTCAAATGCTAATGGATTTAACTTGTCGTCGGTT
>DASVWG010000272.1:0-6218 GCA_036389695.1 Pyrinomonadaceae bacterium | reverse complement strand
AGTGCGACTGGCTGCGGGCGCATTGAATAAGCCTTTGAATGTTCTCGCGCCGTTTATTAAAAATGCGACCGTCGCGCAGCTCAGCGAGGCGGGCGCGAAACGCATCAGCGTGGGCGGCGCGCTCGCGCGGGCGGCGCTGTCCTCTCTGATACGCGCCGGATTGGAAATGCAAAATCAAGGCAGCTTCCAGTGGACGACCGGTTCGGTATCGAGCAGCGAAGTGCAGAAATTGCTGCGCTGAGCTGAACGCGTTGCTTTTCGCAGTTTCGCGGCAGGAATCGGACGCATTTTTATTTACTTATCATTTGTTTGCCGCGATAAACTATCGTTTCGCCGGGTTTCATTTCATAAAAAGGTATTTTTAGTTTTTTCAGCTCGGCGGCAAAGACGCTTGAATTTTCGGCGATGCCGGGAAAGGTGGCGTAATGCTGCGGAACAGCCAGTTTTGCGCGAACGGATTTTGCGGCTTTTGCCGCCATCCGCGGCTCCATTCCGAAATGACCGCCGATGTTGAGCAAAGCCAAATCGATTTGGTATTCTTCGCCGACGGTTTCCATATCTTTGAAATAAGCCGTGTCGCCGGAATGATAAATTGTCGGACCGTTTTTGATTATCAGGACAAATCCGGCAGGGTTTCCGCCGTAGGCTCTTTCGGCTTCGGTCGCGCCCGCTTTCGGATTAAAAACGCTGCTCGAATGAACCGCCGCGGTCATTGCCGCCGTCACTTCGCCGTCGGCGATTTGAATCTCGCCGCCGATTCCCATAATCGCGTCCGTTTGCGCTTGTTTCTCCGGAAAACCCGCCAGCTTGACTAAATTGCCCGCTAATTCGGGATTGCTGATAAGCGTCGCTCCCGTTTTTTTTGCTATTTCCACCGCGTCGCCGACATGGTCGCGATGCCCGTGCGTCAGGAGAATATAATCGACTTTCGGAACGAAAGCTAAAGGGTCTTTGCCGTCTTTTGCTTCCGGGTTCAGAGGATTACCGAGCCACGGGTCAATCAACAGAATTTTGCCTTTCGGCGTCGTAATCGAGAAAGCGGCGTGTCCGAACCATTTTATTTTCGTCTCCTGCGCCGCAACCTGATAAACAGCTCCAAGCATAAATAAAATTGTCAGAAATCCGAATAACTTCATACTTTTCTCCTCAAAAAAAATCACCAGGTATGCGAATAAGCGTTTCTGCTTTCACAGCCGGTATTTGTGTGATTTCCATAATCCTTTTACAAAACCGCCGGTAAATTTAATATTTTAAAAGAGATGCGAAATGGAACAAGTGCCAATTTTCAACTAATGTTCCAGTCCGGTTTACAAAGGCATTCGATTTTTATTTGTTTTCCCGCAGCGGTCGGCGACGATAATTTGCGATGTAATCCGGTCGGGCAATTTCCCGGCTCATCTGCGGGTCGGGCAACGGCTCGCCGGCTTTCATTTCGAGCGGAATCACGCCCGCCCAAACGTCGAGCGCGTAATCTTCCGCATCGTCGACCGGATTTCCCGTTCGAATTTTCGCCGATGCTTCGTTGAGCGGCAGCGCGAGAACCGTCGTCGCTTTTAACTCGTTTGTCGTCGGCAGCCGAACTTCCCGCCAGCGCCGCGGAACGATGTGTTCGGTAAAGAGACGGAGAGCTTCCATTTTTTCATTTTCATCCCTGATAATTTTTGCCGCGCCGAATGCGACGACCGAGCGGTAATTCATCGAATGGTGAAATGCCGAGCGCGCCAGAACCAGCCCGTCAACTAAAGTTACGGTCACGCAGATTTCGATTTCTTCCGACAGGGCGCGCATCATCCGGCTCGCGCCCGAACCGTGAATCAGCAGCTCGCCGCCGCGCCGCGCGTAGCCGGTCGGAATGACGAAAGTCTGACCGCCCGCGCCGGTAAAACCGACGTGGGCGATGAAGCCTTCGTCCAGGATTTTATAGATTGTTTCAACGTCGTATGCGCCGCGTTTCGGCAGACGGCGCAATTTGGTTTTGGCGGTGACGGGTAATTGTTCGTTCACAAATAAAAAAACTCCTGCAATAAATATAAAATCTATAATAATTGCGAATGGCATTCTTTCAAGTACCATTTTGGAGTTTTTTTAGCAGTCCAATTAAATTATGTTTGTAACTTCCTACTTTAAAATTGACGGTTACAAATCCGTGTATTATTCTAAAGTCGAGAATTTAATTATTTCGTATTTGATAACAGACACAGCTGCTATACAAGAATTTTTGACGCGCCGGTTCAGCAAGCCAGCAACAAAGTATGAAAAAGCAAATCAACACGTTTCCGTTTGTTTCTCTCTCTGACCGAACCGTTTCTCACGTCCCGATGCACCGCCAGATTTACGAAAAACTGCGGCTGGCGATTTTAAACGGCGAGCTTTCGTCAAAATCGCGCATTCCGTCGTCGCGGGCGCTCGCCGCGCAGCTCGGCGTCTCGCGGATGACGGTCGTCAATGCCTACGACCAGCTTTTTGCCGAAGGCTATCTGGACAGCAAAATCGGCGCGGGAACGTTTGTGGCGAGCGAGCTGCCCGAAAAACCGCTGCAAATGCCGAAGACGCGCGCCGTGAAAACAGACGCTTTTTCGCGCCGGTTAAATCTTTCCCGGCAAGGCAGTCAAATGGCGCGGGATTTGGAGGAGCTTTTGCGCGAACATTCGGCTGACAGATTCGTGCCTTTTCAGAACGGCTTTACGGCGATTGATTCTTTTCCTTTCGATACCTGGGCGCGCATCGCGGCGCGCTGGAACCGGCACGCGCCGACGGCAACACTGGTTAATTGCGATTTAGCCGGTTTTTACCCGCTGCGACAGGCGATTGCCGTTCACTTAAAATCCGCTCGCGGCGTAAATTGCGCGCCTGAACAGGTTATCATCACTGCCGGAGCGCAGCAGGCGCTGGCTTTAATCAGCGCGGTTTTCCTGGAGCCGAACGATGAAGTCTGGATGGAAGACCCGGGTTATACGAGCGCGCGCAGTTTGTTTACGCTTTCGCGAGCAAAACTGATTCCCGTTCCGGTCGATGAAGACGGGCTTAATTTTAAGGCGGCGCTTGAGCGAAGCAGAAATCCGAAGCTGATTTACGTGACGCCTTCACACCAGTATCCGCTCGGAGTAACGATGAGCGTGACGCGCCGCCTGTCGCTCATCGAAACGGCGCGCAGCACGGGCGCGTGGATAATCGAGGACGATTACGACAGCGAATATCGCTATGCGGGGCATCCGCTCGCCTCTTTGCAGGGACTCGACCAAAACGGGCGCGTATTGTATGTCGGAACCTTCAGCAAAACGATTTTTCCGTCGCTTAAACTCGGCTGTCTGGTCGTGCCGCCCGATTTGGTGGACGTTTTCACCGCCGCGCGGATGCTCAACGGAGCGCATTCGCCGTTGATTGACCAGGCGACTTTAGCGGAATTTATTTCCGAAGGACATTTTGCCCGCCACGTTCGCCGGACGCGGACGCTTTACGAAGAAAGACAGAAGATTTTAATCGAAGAAGTAGAGCGAAATTTAAAAGGGCTGCTGGAGATGAAAGCCGACGACGCCGGAATGCATCTGGTCGGCTGGCTGCCCGACAATCTGGACGACCGGCAGGCGGCGCTGAAAGCGGCTGAAGTAAACGTCCGTTTGTCGCCTATTTCCGCTCACTGCATCGATAAATATCCGCGTCACGGCTTAGTCTTCGGCTACGCGGCGTTTGACGCGGCGCAGATACGCGGCGGCATCGCTAAACTGACCGAAGTTTTGACGGAAATGGCGCGAGCCAAGACTGATACGATGGAAAAAAAAACATTCGCCGCCGCCGGTGACAAAAGCTCGCCCGGCGCGCCCGTTCGTTCCTGAGTCGTCGAAATATGCCTTTAGATATAAATACGAATAAATTTAAGCTCATCGGCGGCAATATCAGTCTTGATTTTGTAAACACCGTCAACGGCAGAATCAGCAGCCCGAATAAAAAAAGCGGGCGCGATTATTATGACGCTTTCCCTTCGGACAAGCTGGAAAATTACGCCGATTTGGTCGGCTGGAGCCTGAAAGCCGGATTGATTAAAGAAAGCCGGGCGAAAAAACTTTTGCAGCTTGCCGAAGCCGATTCGCAGGCGGCGAACGCGGTTTTAAAACGAGCTTTGAATCTCCGCGAAAGCATTTATCGCCTTTTCAAATCGGCGATGGAAGGCTGGCAGCCGGAGGCGGAAGATTTGGAGAAGCTGAATCGAGAATTAAGCGTCGCTCGCCGTCATCAAAGATTGTCAGCTGCCAATAAAGCCTTTGTTTTTGAATGGATTAACGACGCCGAAGCGCTTGACGCGATGCTCTGGCAAATTTCCGAATCGGCAGCAGACCTGCTTGTAAACGGAGATTTAACCAGAATTCGCCGGTGTGTCAACGACGTCTGCAACTGGCTGTTTCTGGATACGAGCCGCAACCGCACCCGGCAATGGTGCGTGATGAAAGACTGCGGCAATCTGGCGAAAGTTCGCCGCTTCAGAGCAAAACATCGAGCCGAAAACACGGATGCGTGAGACATGGACTCTAAAGAGAAGCTTCTCTTTAGAGTCCACGTCTGGACGTGACTGCTTAATTTAGTTGGAAAGCGCGGCAAGAGACGAAATTGGGATGTCGGTTGCCGCTCCCCATTGAATCGAATCGAAATTTTGCGCCGGAATGCCGCTCGCCCTGGCGACAAACCACGTGCCGATTGAGGGACGGAAGACAGCGTAATCGGCTTTTCCGTCGCCGTTGTAATCGGCAGGCTGCGGCTTGTCGCCGCTGACTCCGAACTGCGCCGCTTGCAGCTGGCTGTCGCTGCTGCGCAGAACGTACCAGAAACCGTCCGACGGGCAGAAAACGGCAAAATCGGTTTTTCCGTCGCCGTCGTAGTCTTCGGCAACCGTTAAATCTTCCGAGATGCCCCACTGAATCGCGCTGAATGTTCCTAACTGATTGGAGCGTTGAATATACCAGATTTTGCTGCCGCTCTCGTTGCGCGCCACAGCGAAATCGGTCAGGTCATCGCCGCTGAAATCCGCCGGAACGGTTGTTCGTTATTATCCAAAGGCGATTTTCGCGGTCGAACGCGAGCGAGCGTAGCCAATCAGTGCCGCCGCCGGGCTGAACTTCGTAGTGAATCAGATTGCCGTCAGGCAAAAGGCGCGAAAGCCCGAATTGATGCCCAATCCAGAGGCTGTCGCCGCCGGCGTCTTCCGCCAGAGCGGTCACGGCAAAAGATTGATTCGGCGCAGGCGGCAGATTCAACGCGATGCGACGGAATTTTTTCCTTTTCCTCGTCGTGCAGACGATACAAGCCGCCTTCGGTCGCCAGGTAAATTTCGCCCCGGCGAGTTTTGAAAAAGCGTGTCACGGCGTTGCTGTTTTTGTCGTCGTCAACCGTGAAAGAATCGAAAACCGGCTTTGACGAATTCTCGTCCGCCGCTTTCCGGCGCGGGTCGAAGCGATAAACGCCCGAAGCGTTTGTGCCGAGCCAGAAAATGCCGTTGCCGTCTTCGATAATATCGGTGATGGTCGGATTCGGCAGCCTGTCCTGCATCGCGTAGCTGGTAAATTGATAGCCGTCAAAACGCGAAACCCCGACGTTCGTGCAAAACCACAAAAAACCGCGCGAGTCCTGATAAATGCGAATCACGCTTTCATAAATCAAACCTTCCGCCGAAGTGTAAATTTTTGATTGGCAAAACTTCCGCGTCTGCCGTGCCGGAGAAAAACAACGACGCTAATGCCGCTAGTAAAATCAGGCGCGAAAGCGCTTTCGCCTTTTTGGTAAAAACAAACGGCATATTTAATTCATCGAGTTTAATTGAACATACGGTAATTTATCCGGGCGTCAAGCCGTCTGACATTTTAGCAAGTCACGCCGATTAGCAAAAGTATGTCGGAAAACGGCTTGCGCCGGAAGCGTAAAATTTTGTAACGCTTCCGGCGCGGGCGGCGTCCATTGGAAGAGAAATAAAAAAACTATGAAAAATTTACTTTTAATTTTGCTGGCGATTGTTTTATCAATCTCGACGGCTTTTGCCCAATCCGACATCAAAATGCGGTTCGGTTACGGCACCGACAATGCCGATTTGATGGACATTCTTTATTTTGAAAACATCGGTCTCGGAAAAATGTCATTCTCCGGCGGCGACTTGAAAAACAAGGACTTTCAAATTTCCATCAGGAAATTCGTGAACGGTAAATTGGCGAAAACCGAAGTCGTTTTCGACTCGA
>DASVWG010000271.1:0-17721 GCA_036389695.1 Pyrinomonadaceae bacterium | reverse complement strand
TACGCTTATTTTGCGGGTCAAGCTGCAGGATACGCAAACTTTTGCGGAGCTGGTGAAAGCCGTCCAGAAAATTTCGCTGGACGCCTTCGAGCATCAGGCTTTGCCGTTTGAAAAGCTCGTTCACGAGCTTAACGTCGAACGCGTGCCCGGCTATCCGCCGCTATATCAGGTCGTGTTCAATTTCCAGAATGCCTCGTTAATCGAATCGTCCAATCCTCTTGCCGAAGGGGAAACGATGCAGAACGAAGACTTTCCCTTTGTGCATTCCAACACATCGAAAGTCGACCTGAATCTGACCGTCACGCAAAACGGCTCGCGGATTAGCGGCGGCTTTGAATACAATACAGACCTTTTTGAAAGCGAGACTATCGAAAACATGATATCTCATTTCCGGATAATCGCTGAAAATATTGTCGATAATCCCTCGATTCCGCTGATGGATATACCTTTAACGGTCAGCTTGCCCGCCGACGAGCACGGCGCGGAAGAGGCGGCGACGAGAGACACGATACAGCTTATCGAAGAAGGGAAATTCAGTTTCGAGCTAAATGATTGACAACCTGAATCCGGTTAAATAGAATGTGCGGTTACTGACATTCTAAGGCACGAGGCATCTCCGATTTTGGGCATATCGGATGCAGCACCTTTTCTCCGAATCACCCAGACGTGCCGTGACGACCGCCCGGATAATTCATTTTGGAGGTGGATAACGCTTTGCGATGCACCCCGGCAAAACTAATCATATGAACATGGCGAGCATAATTCGTGAGGCTGCCGAATTGTATCCTGAAAAGGACGCGATTGTGGACGGGCAGCAGCGCTATACTTTTCGCGAGCTGGAAAGTCTCAGCACGAATTTTGCGTCCTTTTTGCTATCCAGCGGCGTGCGGAAAGGCGATAGAATTGCCTTCTGCCTGCCGAAGAGCGCTGCGGTCGTCGTCGCGATTCTGGGATGCCTGAAATGCGGCGCTGCATACGTGCCCGTCGACCGCAAGCTTCCGAAAGAGCGTTTGTTGTTCATACTTAACGACGTATCGCCGCGATTTATCGTCTCCAGCCGCACGTTTTATGACGCGCTGGCGAACGACGGCGCAACGCCCGGCAGCCTGCTCGACGAAGCGAGTCTCGCGGAACACTTCCAATACAGTCAGAAAGACATTTCGCTGCCGCCGATTACCGGCGAAGATGTCGCTTACTGCATTTATACGTCGGGTTCGACGGGCAGACCGAAAGGCGTGCTGATTGAACACGGCAGCGTCGATTTTTTCTACGACGCGCTTGCCGAAATAATGACGATAGACGCCGGTTCGAGGTGCATGAATACTTCGGAACTGCATTTTGACGTTCACGTCATGGATTTGTTTTTTCCGCTTTCGCGCGGCGCGACCGTGCATCTGACGCGCCCGCCGTTAATCGCCAACAATCTGCTGCAATTGCTCGCCCGCGAGCGAATCACGCATTTCACGGCGGTCGGACCGGTGATGACTTTAATGACCGAAGGAACCTTGTTCGAAGAATGCGATTTGTCTTCGCTGCGGCGAATAATGACGGGAGCCGAGATAATCAACGTCGAGACGATGCAGAAATGGCTGCGCAAAGTTCCGGGGCTTTCGCTGGTCAACGGTTACGGACCGACCGAGGCGACCGTCATCTGCACGGCATACATTATCGACCGAATCGAGCCGCACCGAACCGAATTTTATCCGATTGGCAAACCGATGAAAGGCACCGAGGTTTTGCTGCAGGATGAAGACCGAATCGTCTCCGAGCCGGGCGTGAAAGGCGAATTGCTGCTCGGCGGGCGGCAGGTGATGAAGGGCTACTGGAACGACGAACGGCAGACAAACGCCAAAATTATCAATATCGAAGGCAAGCGCTATTACAAATCCGGCGACATCTGCCGGTGGCTGCCCGACGGCAATCTGGATTACATCGGCAGAGTCGATGAAGAAATTAAATTGTCCGGTTTCAGAATAAATCTGAGCGAGATTAAAAGGGTGATGGACGCGGCGGAAAGCATCAAGGAAGGGCATCCGGTCGTCGCCGTTCATCCGGCGCTCGGAAAAGTTATCGCCGCCTGTTTTATCAGCGCCGACGACGAGCCGCCGGACGAGAAAATCTTCGGGCATTTGCAGTCCGTGTTCAAGCACGAGCTGCCGTATTACATGATTCCTTCGCTGTATTTTCTATTCGACCGTTTCCCGCAGCTTTCCTCCGGAAAGACGGATAAGCGGCAAATTCTGGATAAGGTCAATCAACGTCTGCACCACGCCGATACGAGCGCGACGCGTTTTATCTGTTATGAAGAAGCAATGAGTGGATAAAGACAAGTTCTTTGCGATTAAAGGAGATTAAATGGAATCGCCGGAAAGCTGGTTTCACCATCGAGCGACATTTTATGTCGAAGCTCAAATATTGTTTCACCTAAACCAGGTGGGCGTGCTCAATCTGCTGCATAAAGGAGGCTCTTACACCGCGCCGCAGATTGCCGACTGCCTGCATCTGGACGTCGGCGCGACCGACGCGCTGCTCGACTACGTTTTTGAAGTGGACAACCTGTTGGAGCGAGACCGGCAAGACAAATATTCCCTGTCCGAATTCGGAAAAAAAGTGGTCGATAGATTTTCGAAGATGAACGGGGACGCCGCGCAGCAGACGGCTATCAATATGTTCGACGTCCGCGTCGGCGCGTATGGTCCGGTCTGGCAAAATCTGAGCCGGATGCTGAGCGGCAAAGGGCGCTACGGCGAGGACTTTAACCGCGAAGGGAAATACGCCGAAAACGGCGTGTTCAAACTGGCGGGAAATTTTTGGAACAGTCTGATTGAGCATATCGAGCAATCGGGCGTGGAAAGCATCGTCGAAGTCGGCTTGACGGGTTTGCTGGAAAAGCTCGGAGAAAATTATTCCGACCGCGTGCTCTACGGTCTGGACAAAAACAAGCTGACGGTCGAGAGAAACGCGGAAAGCGCGAAGGCGAAAAAAATAAACAATATTCGCTGGATTAACGCCAATTATTTCGAGCCTCAACGGTGGTGCCGAAGCGTGGACGCGCAGCGCGGCGGCTTGATTTATTCGCTTCATTTTCATGAATTGATAGCGCGCGGCGAAGAGCATTTCGTCAACGCGCTGCGCGAGCTGAAAGCCTTGCTGCCGAACTGGACGGTGATTGCGTTTGAACAACCGAGATTGCCGCACAGCGACAAGGAGAGCATTCCGGAAACGCTCTGGCTTTATTCGCAGTCGAATATTCTGATTCACCATTTGATAGGCAACGGAAAAATTCTCAGCAGAGATGCGTGGCTGGAACTGGGGACGCGAGCCGGCTGCCGGAAAGTAACTGACCGAGCCTGCAATTATCTTGGCTATCGGGCATTCACGTTCCAATTGTAACGGAACTCTTCGGGAGATAATCATGTCAGCTAACTTCAAAGAACTCGTCGATGTCAGAGCCCCGATGACGGGGGCGAAAGCGGGCAAACTCTACAATCCGGCGACAACCGTTAAGGAAGAATTCATCGTCAGCCAGTCGGTCAGCCCCAGCGATTTGCGCCGTCTGCTCGAATGTTTGAGAAGCGAAGACTGCGTTCATAGCTGGAGAAACTTCGGTCCGGACGGGACTTTGGATGAGCTTCTCCAGTGGGAAAACAATCACCGCCCGACCAAGCTTTTCTTTTTCTACCTGAAGCACGGCGACGAACAGCAATTGTGCGCGGCGAGCGCGGTCGCCTACCGCCTGACGCGCGACTTTCCGCATCCCGGCTTTTGCGTGCTCGGTCGCTGTTATATTATGCCGCAGTTTCGGAGCCGAGGCATCTACCGGCAGATTTTGCGCTACCGGCTGGAACATTGCCGAACGCAATTCGCAAATACGCTGAACGGCATTCATATCGGTTCGGTTAATGAGCGGATTTCGCGCGTCATCACCAATCACCGTCTGCCGGATTGGTCTAATTTCATTCATCTGGGCGAAGAAGATTTAAAGGTCGGCGGGGAAATCAGGACGGTCGGAGCCTATATGCTGCTGCTGCCCGATTACATACGCCGAATCCGGAAATCGCTCGCCGGCGATAACGCGCCGCCATGCGTCGTCGAATTGCAGAACGCGCTGTCTAATATCGAATCCGGCGATATTCGCAATCTGGGTATGCTCGTCAAGGAAAAATTCGAAGAGGCAGGCGCGCGGGGATGGTTCGACCGGCGCGAATCTCTTGAAATCGAACAGCTGCTGCTGTTTTGTCGCTCGATACCGTTAGTCGGCTTTAAATAACATATCCTTTGAAAGAAAAACGAGGAGATAGATTCCAGTGCGAAGTTATCGAGAAATAACAGTCGAAGACGGCGAGACCGGCTTCGAAGCCTACCTGGTGGTCGATTCTACCGACAAAGCTATCTCCTTTGGCGGGACGCGAATCGATACGTGCGTGACGCGGGACATGATTGTCGAGCTCGCCGCTAATATGTCGATGAAGCTCGCCGTTCACGGCTCGCCCGTCGGCGGCGCGAAAGCCGGACTGCGCGCTTCGCCTGACGACCCGCGATTGAAACAATTTCTCAACCGCTTTGCCGAAGAATGCCGCGAGACGTTGTCGAGCAACACCATTCTCGGAAAAGATATGGGCGCGAAGCAATGGATGCTCGATGAAATTTACAAGTCTCTGAAAATGCCGCAGCTGGGCATCGCTCAGAAAAACGGGCACGCGACGAAGTGCCCCGACCGTTTATTCGAGCTGGACGGCTATATTCAGAATATGACGGGGAAAGGCGTTTTCTGGTCTATCGAGCAATCGCTCGACGGCGCTTTGCGCGGCGCGCGCGTGCTCATACAGGGATTTGGTGTGGTCGGCGCCGGAGTCGCCTGTCATTTGAATCAAGCCGGAGCCCGGATTGTCGGAGTCAGCGATTGCCGTAAAGCCGTGCTTGAGACTAACGGTTTTGACCTCGACGCATTGATGGCGGCGAAGAATGATAACGGACTGCTTGACGAAGATAAGCTTCCGGATTCGTGCGTCATCGTCGAGCGCGACGAATTACTGGCGCAGCCGGCGGATGTGCTGGTGCTGGCGGCTGGCTCTTATCTGGTCGATGAGACTATCGCCGCGCGCATCCGGACGCCTTTGGTCGTCGAGGGAGCAAATCTCGCACTCCTGCCCGGCGCGAGAAACACGCTTCATTCAAACGCCGTCAGGGTCGTGCCGGACATTGTGGCAAACAGCGCGAGCGCCGCGCTGGTCGGACATCAGATAGCGTCCGGAAATACGCTTTCGCCGCAGGCGCTGTGGGCTGAAATCGAAACCAACATCAAACGCAGCACGGACGCCGTCGAAAAAGTATCGAAGCAGCTCGACGTCGATTCGAAAAGAGCTTTCGAGTCATTTTATCGAGGCGAGTTGAATCCGCGACTCTGAAAACACGGCGTTTATCTGCGGACTGACGCGCATCAGGTGACAGCACGTGATGCGCCGATAATCGAGTGACATATTTTATGGAATTCCGGCAATGTTCTGTTCAAGGCAGCAGCGGCGCGATACTGAATTGCTGTCATACGGCTCTGGACAAAGACAAACCCAGTATATTAATCGCTCTGCCGTTCGGCGTTCCCGCCAGCGTGGCGCGCGCCGCGTTCGAGAAATTTGAGCCTAACTTCAATGTCGTGACCTGGGAGAGCCGGTATATTTTGAATCTGGAGCAGGAATTTTCCGGTGATGAAAAGATGACGCCGAACGAGCATGTCGAGGATATGCTCTGCATTTTGCAGACGTTGGAGATTGACGCTTGTAATCTCATCGGCTATTGCTCCGGCGCGGGAATCTCTCTGCTGGCGGCGAAGCAATATCCGGATATTTTCACTGAATTAATACTGGTCAACGGCGAGTATCAGCTTTTCAAAAAAGGTCATACGGCGACCGACTATCAGCGCAGTATCGATAGTTTTCTGCCCGTGGTGGCGACCAGCCGGAAACAGGCGGGCTTTATCTTCGCGAAAATGGCGGAAATATCGGAAGCCAGCAAAGCGAGTCCGCAGACGGAGCTGGACAGGCAAATCAATCTTCCGTTCAGCCGGGAAGAATACCTGTTCAGATACGCGAAAAATTACATGGCGTATCGTGACTTTGACGCCCTGAATATCGCTAAAGATATACGACAGAACACGTTTATCCTGACCGGTCGCATGGACGTCCATTCCAGTATGGAGAATTCCGAAGCGGTGGGCGAGGCTGTTTCAGGCGCCAAGAAGTTTATTGACGACCACGGCAATCACTACGAATTCTGCCGCGCCGGTTCGCCGACGCTCGATGAAATTGACGCGCATCTTGCCGGTATAGCCGTTTGAGATGGAAAGGAACATCGGTTATTGAATCGTGAGCTGATAAGGAGGAGAGACACGCGGTAGTTTCGAGGCTCGCTAAAGGCTTCCCGAAACTCCCTGATTGGCGGTCAGGAAACGCCGCTTCTTGAGTACATTTTCAGGTTTTCGCAAAAATCTAAACACGTATCGTTTTTGCCGATTAAACAAGGGGGAAAAGTTCTTTGTAGCAGAAATATTTATATCGCAATGACGGGTTTGCGGCGGGTCTTTCGTTATATAAAATGACCGGCGGCGTGGCGGAAAAAATGCTTGACAAAATAGCAGGTGCGTGATATACCAATGCTGTTAAGTTGTTATAATTTAAGGCTACGCCTAACTCATTAAGAAGGGCATTCTTCTATGCCCCGACCGTTAGATTTCTGTCAATAACATACTTTATCCGTTTGAGTTGGTCTAACTAGCGATAAATTTTCTGCTTACCGGCAAATACGATTCAATTTTCAGCCTATATTAAATAAAGTTGGTGGATTTGTTATGGTTAATCAGTATGATGTCATCGTTGTAGGAGGAGGTCCCGCAGGCAGCACAACGGCGGGATATTTAGCCCGGCTCGGGCACCGCACTTTGCTCCTTGAGCGAAGTCAATTTCCAAGACACCGGATTGGTGAATCTCTACTCCCCAGTATGATGCCGGTGCTTGAGGATTTCGGTTTGGTCGAAGCCTGTCGCGAGGCGGGTTTTGTCGAAAAAACCGGCGCCACTTTTATCTGGGGAAAAACCAGAGAACCCTGGGATATACGTTTCGCGGATACGCCTTTCCTGCCGTCAAGCTTCGCTTTCCACGTCGAACGTTCCGTGTTCGACCAAATCCTGCTCGACCACGCCGGTCGAGCCGGAGCCGAAATTAATATGAACGCGACGGTTCTGAATGCGATAAAGGACGGCGATAGAATCACCGGTTTGACTTATCGCGACAACGAGACGGGCGAAACCAAATCGGTCGAGGCAAAGTTCGTCGTTGACGCCAGCGGCTCGTCGTCAATCATCGGACGGCGCGTGACCGAGCGCCGATATGATGAGCAGATGCGCCAGATTGCCCTGTACGGCTACTTCAAAAACGTGCGCGGAGTGCACGATTTCCGGCGCTTTCACATCATCATCGAAAGCTGTCCGAAAGGCTGGTTCTGGTATATTCCGATGAACAGCGAACGGCTCGGCGAGGTTAGTCTCGGACTGGTGACGGGGCGCGAATTCGATGAAGAAATAAAAGCCAAAGGTCCCGAAGCCTTCTATGAAGAAGCGCTTTCGGAAGCTCCCTACGTCAACGAATTAATCGGTCCCGACGCCGTGCGCACGGAAGATATGCGCGCCGTGCGCGATTGGTCTTATACGTGCGATGAAACGGCGGGACCCGGATATTATCTGGCTGGCGACGCGGCGGCTTTTCTCGACCCGCTTTTGTCGACCGGCGTATCTCTGGCGATGCTGGCGGGATATTCCGCTTCCGTGTGTATTCACACCGTGCTGAACGACCCGGGTATGGAAGCCGCCGCCGCGAAATTCTACTCCAATAATTACCGGCAGATGTATGAAGTCACGCGCGACTTTCTGCATTATTTCTACGCCGGAAATGCCAGCGCTCATCGCAACGATTTGTTCTGGGAAGCCCGCCGGATGCTCAAGTTTGACGAGAATCTCGGCGCGCAGCAGGCGTTTTCATTTTTCATCAACACGATTCCCGGCAATCCGCATCCGGCGCTGGCAAAGCAGATTCCGCTGTTTCAGCAGTTTATGCGAAATATCGACCACCCGCTGGACGAGATAAAACCGGCGCCGACCATCGAGAAATTCGTCACCGAGGGATTCAAAATCGCCGCCGAATTGAACGACGAAGACATCCCGCTGGTCAACGGCAGATTGGAATCGACGTGGCGCATCAACCGCGAGAGTCATAAACTGGAACCGCTGCGCGGCGTGACTTTCGACCGCGAGCGTCCGGTCTTTTCATCGACGAGTTCCTGGCTGCTGGGTCGAAATGTCGCGCCGCTCGATGAAAGCTCGTGCAGCTTGCTGGCGCTGATGGACGGCGAGACGCCCTGGTCTTCGATAGTCAGCAAATACTCCGCCGAAGCGGGATTGCCTTTCCAGCAGGGCAGAGAGAAAACGTCGGAGATTGTCAATCCGCTGCTGGCGCAGGATTATGTGCTGGTGCGCAGCGGAGCCGCAACCGGATAGAGCCGTGCGGCAAAGGTCGAGCGGTTTCGAAAAGTCAGGTCGATTTTTAGTTTCCGCCTTCGTTTGCCGAAGGAAAACCATCGTTTTTTGGACATAAACATTATTTGCCTCGATTGGAGTTAGACAATGACACAAAATTCAGAAGTGGAAGTATTAAATTCAGGGCAGCGTACGGATTACGCTCCGCCCGCCGACAATCAGGAACCGGGAACCGCCAGCGAGAAATACATCGCGTCGCTCTGGACGGAGATTATCGGATTGGACGAGGTCAGGTTGCCGCACAAATTTCTAGATGTCGGAGGCAACTCGTTAACCCTAAACATTATATTGAACCGAATCGAGACGGAAAAAGGTGTCTCGCTCGAAGCCCCGTTATTTTTCGATGACGAGAAATCTTCGCTGTTCGAGTTGGCTAAGGCACTAGATGAATCGCTTCAGAACAAGCCGAATCAATCACGGGAGACAACACCCGCTCTTCGCTGCACATAACGCGTTCCGGTTGATTTCGGAATCCCTGTCAGGTTGAGACTTGTTTTCGGTGGTGAGATTAAGGAGATAGAAAATGGAGAATGCAACAATGTCAACATCCACGCTAAATGTAGAAAACCGTTCAGTCGCCGCAAATCAGGATAAGGCGTTTTTTGATGAGAATGGTTACATCGGACCTTTTACGATTTACGAGCCTGAGGAAACTGAGGCGATGTGGAAGAAAGTAAGAGTCCAGTTATTAGACAAAAAGAACGCTATTTACGGCAACAACCAGATGAATTATGACCGGCATCTGGACAACAAAATACTGAGCGATATTGTCAGCCATCCCGCCATCGTCCGGAGAGTCCAGAGTATTTTAGGTCCGAACATTCTCTGTTGGCGCACCGAATGGTTTCCCAAATATCCCGGCAGTGAAGCCACCGCCTGGCATCAGGCGGAGAGCTTTGTCGCCTTTGAAGGCGATTCGAAGCTGGTGCCGACCGAACCGCACGACGGCTCGTGGGAGCTGACCGTCTGGTTCGCCTTTACCGACGCGATGCGGGAAACAGCCTGCCTGAAAGTCGTGCCCAAGACGCACCGCACGTGGTTTTTCGATGAAAAAAGGAATGTTCCCTACGACCCCGATTCGACCGCCGGCTTCTACGGGTACGACTTTGAAAAGTTGAAAATAGACCCGAACTGGAAACCGGACGAATCGGAAGCGATTCACTTCGAGATGCGGGCGGGACAGGTTCTGATGTTTACTTCCCGCTGTCTGCACGCCTCGGAAGCGAATACGACGAAAGACAAAATCCGGATGGGCTTGGCGATTCGCTACATTCCGACGGACGTCAAGGTCTATCCGTATCATGAAGGTCAGTTCACGCACTTCGGCGAGGTCTTTCCGCTGGAAAAATACTCGACCATGCTGGTCGGCGGACAAGATACTTATGGACACAACAAAATTATCTCGCCGCTCTGAGATAAGGTGTGACCGCGCCGTATATCGTCTGAGTGAATACGTTTCCGGGATATATTCTCGCGCTGCGCGCGCCGCGCGTTTACCGTTTGCCGTCTGACGCCGTCCCGGCGCGACGCAAAAACCGATTCGGTCGAGCCTGAACCGGAGAGTTCTGAACGAGTGTGTCATCTCAAAGCCGCGAGCAAGGCTGATTTTCCGCGCGGCTGCCCGAACGGCAGCCGCGAAGCGAAATTTCGACGCCACTTGCCGGAATACGACATCAACCGACGACGTCCGGGCGATTCGGCGTTAGTAATCTAACACGAATCCGGACTCCAAAAATAACAACTATCTTGACCACCGCGGGAGGCGCGAGGAATGTGAAAAAAGTACCTTTGATTTATGACAAGGCGATGCACGAGGCTCTCAAGTACTGGCGCGACAAGCTCGAATCAATGTCTTTTGACGGGCACATCGCGTTAGATTATCCGCGTCCGAAAGACGGCAGCCGGCAGCTCTCGACGCTTGAGCGGGAGCTCGACGAAGAAGTCAATATCCTTTTACAGCGCCTGACGGCGGGCAATCATTTTATCCTGTATACCACGCTCGTTCTGACCTTAAAGATTTGTTTATACAAATATACGGGCGAGCCTGAAGTCACCATTTTCAGTCCGGCGACTTCGGAAGGCGTCATTGCCAATCTACTGCCGATTAACAGCACTCTGAACGCGGAAGCTTCATTTAAGGACGCGCTGCTGACGACCAAAGACATTCTCTCGGGCGCATACAAAAACCAACAGTATCCTTTTTCGCGGATGCTGCTCAACATACCCGAGAAGCGCCGCCCGCAGCGCCTGTCCGTCGTCGCCGCAATGGCGGGATTCAACGAGCGAATACCGGACGGCGAATACGATATGGTCGTTCTTTTCGAAATCGTCGAAAGCAAAATCAAGGTCACCTTCCGCTACGACAGCCATCTATACGAGGAATCGACGATTCGACACTTTTTCAAATTGTTTAATTCCGTTCTGCGACAAGGTCTCAGCCGGATGACGATTCGCCTTGCGGATTTAAGGCTGGACAATGCCGGCGATTCCGATACTCCGGACAAAGTCGAGGACTCCGCACCGCCGCCGCCGACATCGGGCTTCGAAACCGAACGCCTTCATCGACTAATAGAGGCTCAGGCAGCGCAGCATCCGGAAAATACAGCCGTGGCGGAAGGCGACCGCATCACGACGTATGAAACGCTCAATCGCCAGGCGGAGCAATTGGCGGAGACTCTTCGCGATTTGGGATTGGACGCGCGAAAGCCGGTCGTCATTTTGATGGATGCGGGCACGGAGATGATTGTCAGCATGCTGGCGGTGATGAAGATTGGAGCGGCTTTTGCGCCGATTAAGATGCTTTCCATCAGAAAGCCGATAGGCGAGATACTTCAGGCGCTGGATGCTGAATGCGTCATTTGTCAGGACGCGCATCTGGCAGAGCTTCAACAGTTTCGAGATTCTCTGACCGGCATCGAACACTGCGTCACCGTAAAATATTCGGCGTCTTCCAACGGGAAGGGCGCTTCATCGCTTGAAATCGCGCCGGACCGCAGTATTTTCGCGCCGGATGTCGCGACTGTCGAACAGCGGATTAGTGTCGCAGCGGGCAGTGAGGCGACAAAACGAAAATCCGCCCCCGTAATAGAAAAGGACGACGCCGGAAGTAAGGTCGAAGATGAGGAGCGCTTCAGCGCGGCTTGCGTCTTAATCGACGGCGGCGACGATAGTCTGGTGAAGTCTGCGGTCAGCCACGCCGAGCTGGTGAGTCTTTTCCGCTGGCTCAACGAACGCTGCGAGATAAGCGCGCAGGACCGCTGCTTATTGTCTCCCAGTCTGGGTTCCGGCGAACAGCTATACGATACTTTGGGCATGCTGATTGCCGGCGCGAGCGTCGAAATCGCGAACGCGTCAACCTTGAAAGACCTGTTGGCTGAGCGAATAACGGTTTGGGATTTGCCCACGCCGCTGATGCAGAATTTGCTGGCGGAAATTCCTGCGCTGCGTGCCGAAGGAAAGAATCCTGAGGGACCGCGTAATATTCTCCTCAGCGGTGAAAAGCAGTCCGTAATTTTGGCGGACAAGTTAAAGCAATGCTTCCCGAAGACGCGGATAACGGGACTCTACTCGAATTCCGCCATCGGAATCTGGACTACTTTTTTCCCCTTCGAAGACGACCCGGCGGAGTCCGATTACGACGCCATTGCGCAGCCCGTTCCGGGTTTCGAACATCGAGTCCTGAATAAAAACGGCGAGCCGGTGCCGTTCTATACTAAAGGCGAACTGCATTTAAGACGCTTGTTGCCGGTTTCAGAAACGACGGAACTGGATGTCAAGACCGGATTGAGAGTGAAGCTGTTGGAAGATAATCGCTTAAGCTGGCTGCGGGGCGAAGAACATAGCTTTGTAAAGTATGATTGCTGCGTCGAATTAACGAAAGTCGAAACGATTCTCTGCCGGCACGAACACATAAGAGCGGCGGAAGTTATCACCTTAAAGACAGGTCAGAAAGCCGACACGCGCGTGGTCGCCTTCATTATTGCCGAACCCGAACAGGTCTCAGCCGAGAGCGCGCGGGATTTTCTGGTGCTGCGCGACGGCATTCATCTCATTCCGGATCGCTTCATTCTGCTGGACGAATTTCCGCTGATGCCTAACGGGGCGATTGATAGAGAGGCTTTGATTAAGCACTTTGCGACGTCGCACGAGTCTAAATCGGCGGCAAGCAGCGTCGAGTCGGACGATATACGCCGGCGGCTGAAAGCCGTCTGGGTCGATATTCTACAGGTCGACGACGTTGACGATGACGAGAGCTTTTTCGCGCAGGGCGGTAATTCGCTGATGGCGACGCTCCTCATCACGCGCATCAGCGACGAATTTGAGGTTGATTTGTCGGTGCAGAATTTTTTCAGAAAACCAACCTTGCGCGCGGTCGCGCAGCTCATCGAGGATGAATCGGAAACTGCCAGAAACGGGCATCGCGTCTCGGATTTCAAAGCGGTATCCAGAGAAAAATACCGGGTGCAGCTATCCGAGACGGAGAGTTGAGCGAACAGGCAAATTGAGAGTTAAGGAATGATTTATGAAAATTGAGAAAACGGGAAGTCAGGACGTGTTTGCCCCACCGGTTTCCTATGCTCAGGAACGGCTTTGGTTTTTGGAGAAGTTCGAACCCAATACGGCGCTTTACAACATTCCCTATATCGCCAATGTAAAGGGCTCGATACATCGAAATGCGTTCAACAAAGCGGTCAACCGGCTAATCGCGAGACACGAATCCTTAAGAACCAGTTTTATCGAGTTCGTCGGAAAGCCGAAGCAAGCCATTCATCCTGAGCTCTCCGTCGAAGTCGATTTTGTGGATTTGAGCCGCCTGGATGCGCGGGCGTGCGCGGAAAGACTACAGGAAATTTGCACCGAGGTCACCAGCACGCCGTTTGATTTGAGCAAAGCTCCGTTGTTTCGGATAACGCTCGTCGCGTCGGCGCGCGAAACCGCCATCATCACGACGATTCATCACATTATTTCCGACGGCTGGTCAATCGGCGTTTTTCAGCGCGAGCTGGCGGCGCTTTATCAGGAGGAATTGGGCGGCAGACCCGCCGCGCTGCCGGAGCTGCGCGTGCAGTATGCCGATTATGCGGTCTGGCAGCGCGAAACGCTGGAAGGCGAGGAACTGAGCCGCCTCAAGCAATACTGGCGCCAGCAGCTGGAAGACGCCAACACCGTTCTCGAAATACCGAGCGATTACCCGCGTCCTTTAAAGCAGACCTTCACCGGCGATGTTCACCTGTTCGAGCTTGAGCCGGAATTGGTGACAGAAATCAGGGCGCTGACCAACCGGCGCGAAACGACGCTTTTTATGACGTTGTTTTCGGCATTCGCCGTTCTTTTGTATCGCCTGACGGGACAGGAAGACGTTCTGGTCGGAACGCCGATTGCGGGTCGCCGGGGCGCGGAGCTGGAAAATCTCATCGGGCTTTTCGTTAACACTCTGGTGCTGCGGGCGCAGATGGAGCCGTCGATGCCTTTTGTCGAACTGCTCGCGGAGGTCAAACAGATGACCATCGAAGCCTTCGAACATCAGGATATGCCGTTCGAGAAACTGGTGCTCGAATTGAATCCGAAAAGAGACCTCAGCCACAGCCCTTTGATACAGATATTGTTTTCGCTGCAAAATATTCCGCCGCTCCAGGAATTGATGACGGACGTGACGGAAACGGATGCCGGAATGTCGCAAAATCTCGACGGGCACACGGGCACGGCGAAATTCGATTTAGCTTTGTTCGTCTCCGAGACGGGCGATACTTTGCAGTGTTCCATCGAATACAATACCGATTTGTTTTCCGCCGCGACCATCGAGGATATTAGCGGCTATTTCGTCAAATTACTGCACGGCATTGTGCAAGACCCCGAGGCGAGCATTTCCTCTTACGAATTGATGAGCGCCGAGAGAAAACAGCGCTGTCTGGCGGACAGCAGCGGAACGGATTATGCTTACTCCGCAACGAAAGGCTGTCATCATTTGTTTGAGAATCAATGCCGGAAAACGCCCGGCGCGGTCGCCGTCTCGCTCGCTTCCGGTAAAGCGAGCGAGCAAATGACATACGCCGAGCTTAACGCCTACGCCAATCGCATTGCTCATTATTTGACCGCGCGCGGCGTTCAGGTCGGCGACAAAGTCGCCCTTTGTCTGCCGCGCAATGTTCACCAGATTGCCGCTTTGCTCGGTATTGTGAAAGCGGGCGCCGCTTACGTTCCCTTAGACCAGGAGCATCCGCCGGAGCGCCTGCGATATATTCTGAGCGATGTCAACGCGCCCCTGCTGATAACTTCCGTGGAGACGCGGGTGAAGCTGGATGAGTTTGTCGAGACAATCGTGCTGGAACACGCGGCGGAAGAGATTGACAAACAAAGCTCTGACAATCCGGACATCGCATACGACCCTGAGACGCCTCTTTACGTTCTTCATACATCCGGCTCGACCGGACAGCCGAAGGGCGTCGTTATGCCTCATCGCTCGATTGTCAATCTGGTCGAGTGGCAGGCGCGCGCCTCAAGCGTTAAGCCCGGCGACGTCACTCTGCAATATGCGCCGCTGAATTTCGACGTCGGCAGCCAGGAAATATTTTCGACGCTGACGTCGGGCGGCTGCCTGCAATTAATCGACGAGAGCGTCCGCCGCGATAGTCCTCGACTGCTGGATTTTCTGAAAAAGCAAGGCGTTTCCCGTTTATTTTTGCCGCCCGTGGCGCTCGAACAGCTTGCCAACGCGGCGAAAAGCAAAGACGTGAAATTGGAAAAACTCCGCGAGGTGATAGTTGCCGGAGATAAGCTTCAAGTCACGGATAACGTGCGCAGCTTCTTTGAAAAGCTGCCCGAAGCGCGTCTTATAAACCAATATGGTCCGACGGAAAGTCACGTCGTTTCGGCGCATACGCTGGAAGGCGCGGCATCCGAATGGGCGATAAATCCGTCGATAGGCAAGCCGATAGACAACGTTCAGCTATACATTCTGGATGAAAACCTTGAGCCGAAGCCGCCGAAAGTAGCGGGCGAGCTTTACATCGGCGGCGTCGCGGTCGCGCTCGGTTATCTCAATTTACCGGAAGAAAGCAGCAAGCGATTCATCAAAAATCCCTTCCAAAAAGGCGGTGGGTTGCTTTATCGAACCGGCGACGTGTGCCGTTACGATAATGACGGCGCGATAACCTTCCTCGGACGCGCCGACCAGCAGATTAAACTGCGCGGCTTCCGCATCGAACCCGGAGAACTGGAAGTCGTTTTGAAAAGACACGACAGCGTCAAGGATGCGGTGGTCGTCAAGCTACAGTCGAAACAAGGCGACGACCAGCTGGCGGCTTATCTGGTCGTGAAAGACAATGCCGTTTTGGATAAAGCGGAGCTGCGCAGCTATTTAGCCGATAAGCTGCCGGTCTATATGATTCCCACACATTTTATTCGATTGGACAGCTTCCCTTTGACCGGCAGCGGCAAGATTGACCGCCGCAAGCTGCCGGAGCCTGAGGAAACGGGTTCGGAGCCGGACCGGGAACTGACTTATATAGCGCCGCGCACGCCGGTCGAGCGGTTTCTGGCGGATTGTTGGTGCAACCTGCTTCAGCTCGAAAAAGTTTCGATTCACGATAATTTTTTCGATTTAGGCGGACATTCCTTAACCGCAACGCAATTTGTCTCGCGCATCCGGGACGAGTTCGGTCTGGAGTTACCTTTATACAGGGTCCTTGAACGCCCGACGATTGAGCTTCTGGCGCTGGAGATTATCCAAAAACAGGCGGCGCAGGAAGAACAATCCGAGCTGGAAGCACTGCTGAGCGAATTGGAATCTCTTTCCGAAGAAGATTTAGAGGCGCTGCTGTCGGAGTCGAAGGACGATTAAGCCGAAAGGCACAGGAGGATAAAATGGAACTTAGCAGAAAGCATCATATGCAGCAAATTTCGGGAATAGTCGGTCCTGACCAGAGAGCAGCCTACTATAAAGCGTTTATCAATCCCGAAGTCGTTAATTTATCCACGGCGGAAAATATTTTGCTCCTGGATTTCTATAACGAGAAAGTTTTTAACGACCTTGGACCGGTCGGTGTGGAGAACATCAGATACCCGCTTCCGCATGTCTGGGGACGTGACAATTATCTGCAAAGCCTGCAGGACTTCTTTAATCATCAATGGAATGTCTCGGTCAGTTCGACAGACATATTTGCGGCTTCCGGCGTGGTCGCGGCTTTAGAGCTTCTGGTGCTCGCGCTTTTCAAGCCCGGCGATGAAGTCCTGCTTCCGGCTCCTCTGTGGTATGGATTTCACTGGTCATTCAGCCAGACGGCGGGCTTGAAGTTTATTCCTTTCCCGATTGACGGCGGAGTCAACCTGACCGGCGCTAATGTCAAAAACGCCCTCGACAAATATCCGAACGCCAGGCTGCTGGTGCTGACGAATCCTCATAATCCGCTCGGCACTAATTATACCCGCGAGCAGCTGGAGGAAGTCTATTCGATTTTTCTGGAAAAGCCCGACCGGCATATTATATCCGACGAGATATACGCTTGTTCACAGGTCAAAAACAAGGATGCGTTCGTCAGCGCCCTGAGTCTGGACGCCTATCAAAAACAGCCTGACCGCGTGCATGTGACCTGGGGACTGTCAAAGGACTTCGGGCTTGCCGGTTTTCGCGCCGGTTTTATCATCACACAATCAAAAACGGTTCAATCGGCTCTCAAAGATTCGGAATGCGCGGCGAGCCTGTGCTGGTTTTCACCTTTTGTGACTCCGAATTACTACCTGACGAAAAAGCTTTTTCTGGGCGATGACGGAACGCCCGACCCGAAACTGGCTAATGATGCCATGGTTTTATATAAGAGCCTGCTGGAAAAGCAATACAGTGAAACGGCGGAGCATCTCAAGAAAGGAAATATCAGTTATTACGAGCAAAATGACGGAGCGCTGTTTTTCTGGCTCGATTTGCGTCCCTTTCTGAATCGTGTCCCGAAGAATTATAATGACGACGGCGAGCTGTGCCCGGAAATTTACAACCACGACGATTTGAGAGAGCGACGACTCAATAATTATATTGCCGGCGAGGCAAACGTTCTGCTCACGCGCGGGCAGGAATGTTTTAATGATGAGCCCGGGTTCTTCCGTCTTTGCTATACGGCTGAGACATTGGATAAAGTGCTTATGGG
>DASVWG010000270.1:0-5319 GCA_036389695.1 Pyrinomonadaceae bacterium | reverse complement strand
ACGCGAAATCGTCTTGTTTCTTCTCGATGCCTTCGCCCATTTTGAAACGCGCGAAGCGGCGCACCGAAATGTTTTCCTTAATCGACGAGATTTTTTCCGTCACCAGTTCGCCGATTGTTTTCGAAGGGTCTTTGACAAACGGCTGGTCGAGCAAAACCGATTCTTCATAGAATTTGTTCAGCCGACCTTCGATGATTTTGTTCAAAACGTCTTCGGGCTTGCTGGCGTTTTTCGGGTCGTTTTTCAACTGCTCCATCAAAATTTCGCGCTCTTTCTGCAAAACATCTGCCGGAACTTCTTCGCGGTTGACATAACGCGGGTCAACGGCGGCGATGTGCATCGCCACGTCTTTAACGAGCTGCTGAAATTCTTCGCCGCGCGCGACGAAATCCGATTCGCAGTTGATTTCGACCAGCACGCCGACTTTGCCGCCCATGTGAATGTATGAGCCGACCGCGCCTTCCGCCGTCACGCGACCGGCTTTTTTGCTCGCCGTCGCCATTCCTTTTTTGCGAAGAATTTCCATCGCCGCGTTTTCGTCGCCGCTCGCTTCGACCAGAGCGTTTTTACAATCAATCATTCCCGCGCCGCTTTTCTCGCGCAGGGATTTTACTGCACTTGCTGTAATTTCTGCCATAATAATCTCCATCTTTTAGCAATTAGCTGTTAGCAATTAGCCGTTAGCTTTTGCCTACTGTTAAAATTTCAATAAATTTATAAATTGCAATTTTCAAAAAATTTAGCTAACAGCTAACCGCTAATAGCTAATAGCTTTAAAAAAAGCGTAGCCGCCGACTTTTTCACGGTTTAAAGCTACGCTTTTAGAAATAAAATTTTTAATTTCGGTTAACTAGCGGTTGCTTCCGTGCTTTCCTCTTTCGGCGCATTTGCGTCCGTCGCGTTTTGAATGTCGTCGGAAACCAGAATTCCGGCGTCGAGGTCGGAATGAATCGTCTCTCCGCCGCCTTCCGCGCCGTCAACGCGCTTCGAGCCTTCGCCGGCGACCGCCGCCGCCGGGTCTTGATGCGTCGCATCCGCCGAGCCGAAGCTTCTGTCAGCGGTTAAAATCGTCGCCAGCTCAATCGGTTCTTCTTCGATTTCCTCAGCCGCAGTGTCAACCGCGACGTTGCCTTCGGTTCCGATTTGTTTGCCTTCGATAATCGCGTCGGCAATGCGCGAAGCGAAAAGGCGAATCGCCCGCAGCGCGTCGTCATTGCCCGGAATCACTTGGTCGATGCCTTCCGGCGAGCAGTTCGTATCGACCACCGCGACGACCGGAATGCCCAGACGATTGGCTTCGGCGACGGCAATTTCTTCCTTGCGCACGTCGATGATGAAAAGCATATCGGGCAGGCGTTTCATGTCCTTGATGCCCGCCAGATTCTTCATCAAGCCATCGTATTCGCGGTCTTTTTGCAGGCGCTCTTTTTTCGTCAGCATCTCAAAGCGACCGTCTTCTTTCATCGCTTCGATGTCTTTCATTTTTTTGACCGATTGCTGAACGGTCTGAAAGTTAGTCAGCAGTCCGCCGAGCCAGCGATTATTGATGTAATACATTCCGGCGCGTTCGGCTTCTTCTTTAATCGCGTCCTGCGCCTGACGTTTTGTGCCGACGAACAGCACCATCTGATTCGGACGTTCTGCCAGCGAAGTCTGCACGTAATTCAGCGCGTCGCGAAACAATTTCTGCGTTTTTTGCAGGTCAATAATATAAATGCCGTTGCGTTCTCCGAAAATGTATTCTTTCATTTTCGGATTCCAACGGCGAACCTGGTGTCCAAAGTGAACTCCGGCTTCGAGGAGTTCTTTCATCGTAACTGTAGCCAAAACTTACTCTCCTTATTGGTTTTTGTACTCACCAAAATTTCGCGTTGACAAACCAATAAATTTTGGTGATGGTTTAATTAACTGATAGTTGATAACTGATAACTGATAGTGAGAAGAATAAACTATCCACTATCAGTTATCAGTTATCAACTAATATTATCTCTTCGAGAACTGGAAGCGTTTACGCGCGCCTTTCTGTCCGTATTTCTTACGTTCTTTCTTGCGCGGGTCGCGCGTGACGAGTCCGGCTTTTTTCAAGGTCGAACGCAAATCCGGGTTATATTCCATCAAAGCGCGGGTGATGCCGTGACGCACCGCGCCGGCTTGTCCGGCAACGCCGCCGCCGTCAACATTCACCAGAATGTTGAATTTCTCGGTCGTGTCCGTCAAGCGGAGCGGCTGACGAATAATCATCCGCAGCGCTTCGTTGGGAAAATAAGTATCGAAATCGCGGCGATTGATTTTGATTTCGCCGCTGCCCGGACGCAAATAAACTCTTGCCGTCGAAGTTTTTCTTCTGCCTGTTCCGTAATATTGAATGTCTGCCATAACTGATTGCCGATTTTAGATTTTAGATTTGCGATTGGATAAGGATTTTTAATTTGATTTTTCCGCTTCCAATCCAAAATCTAAAATCTAAAATCTAAAATCTAAAATTTTTATAACTCTAAGGTTTCCGGCTTCTGCGCCGTGTGGCTGTGGTCGGCGTCGGCGTAAACTTTCAGCTTTTTCGCCATCGCTTTGCCGAGCTTGGTTTTCGGCAGCATGCCTTTAATCGCCGATTCCAGCACTCGTTCGGGATGCTTGGCTAACTGGTCTTTGACCGAAATCTCGCGCAAGCCGCCCGGATAAAGCGTGTGATGCCGATACATCTTCTGTTCCGTTTTGCCGCCGGTAAAGATAGCGTGACGGGCGTTGATAACAATCACGTGGTCGCCCATATCCATAAACGGCGTCCACTGCGGATTGTTTTTGCCCGATAAAATACGCGCCACTTCCGTCGCCAGGCGACCGACCGTTTTGCCTTTCGCATCTACCACAAACCATTTGCGATTTTCTGCCAGCCCTTTTCCGCTGGGAAAATATGTACTCATAAGTGTCACTCTGTTCGGAATTTTCGCTAGAACGCGAACTGTTAGAATATCGAAAATCGTTTAACATTGTCAAGCTAGGAAAACGAAAAGCCGAGCCGCGCGCCTGCCAGAATAAGCCCGACCATCGTTTTCGCGTCTTCAAGCTCGCCGCGTGAAATCATCCGGAAAAGCGTCGGGAAATCGTGTCTTTCAATCGAAAGCAGCTCGTCTTCTTCGAGATTTTGTCCGACTTCGGTCAATTCCGTCGCCAGAAAAACGTGCATTTTTTCGGTCAGAAAACCGGGCGAAACGTAAAATTCGGTGAGCTTTTCGATTCGCTGCGCCGCGACGCCAATTTCTTCTTCCAGCTCGCGCCGCGCTCCCAGTTCCGGGTCTTCGCCCTTTTTCAGCGAACCGGCGGGAATCTCCAAAAGATATTTTCCGGCGGCGTGACGATATTGCCGGACTAAAGCGACGGTTTTGTCCGCAAAAACCGGCACGATAACCGCGCTGCCGTAGTGCGAAACGATTTCGCGGTCATACGTTATATTTTCTTCGCGGACGGTGGCGAGCGAAACGTCGAAGATTTTGCCTTTGTAAATTTCCTTGTTTTCGATAAGTTCGGGTTTCATAAGTTTGATAATTTTCTTAAAATGCTAACTTACAGGGAACTTTTTTCCAAAACCGCCATCTAACTAATAGACGAAGGAAATAGTTATGGATTCATCTGGAAACGGCAAAAAAATTATCGGAACCGTGTTGGTCGCAGTCTTATTATTTATCACCACCAGCGGATTTTACTCGACCTGCACGTCGAGACAGGCGATACAGCAGCAGCAAATGGAAGGCGCGGTCCGCGAGGGAACGCCCGAATTTGAGGCGCTGACGAAAAGAATCGTCATTCAAACAGACGAAAACAACACCATGCAGTCGCCGACCGGAATGGGCACGATTACCATGTTTATTGCCGGTAAAATCCGGAATTTTTCGGACAAAACTCTGACCGGATTGGAGATTAAAGTCACGGTCGTCGACCAGCTCGGAAAACCCGTGAAAGATAAAACTCTGACGGTCGTTCCGAACCAGCAGGAAAAGCTCGGAACCAATGAAACAATGCCCGTCAGAGTTATGATTGAAGGCTTCAGCAAAGACGACGACCGCGCGATGATTCGCTGGAAAGTGACGGCGATAAAAGCTGAATAACTGATAGTTGATAACTGATAACTGATAGTGAAAGCCAAACAACTATCAGTTATCAACTATCAGTTCTCAGTTGATTTGACAAATAATTCTTCGAGCGATTGTTTCACCGGCTGAACGGAAATCAGCTTGCCGCCCGATGCTTTGGAGATTGCCAGGACTTTTTCGACATCAATTTCGGATAAAACCTGAATGCTGATGCCGTTTGGTTTCGCGGAAACGCTCGCGCCGCCGAGTTCGGCTAAATTTTGGTTTATCATTTCCGCCGAAATTCCTTTCAGATTGACTTCGAAACCCTGCGTTTCGCCGCTTTGCGTTAATAATTCGTCGAGCTTTCCGGTCGCCGCGAGCTTTCCGGCGCGCAAAATCGCGACCTGGTCGCAGAGCGCTTCGATGTCCGACAGGATATGCGTGGACATAAAAACGGTCGTGCCGCGCGCGCGCAAATCCGTTATCAATTCGCGAATCTCGCGCCTGCCGATCGGGTCGAGCCCGCTCATCGGCTCGTCGAGAAAAACGATTTCCGGCTCGTTGATTAAAGCCTGCGCCAAGCCGACGCGCTGGAGCATTCCTTTCGAAAATTTGCGGAGCTGTTTTTTCCAATCCTTTTCGTCCAGACCGACGCGCGTTAAAAGCTCTTCGGTTTTTCGCTTGCGCGTCGGCGCGTCGTAACCGAAAAGCTCGCCGAAATACATCATCAATTCGCGCGCGGTCAGATAATCGTAAAAATACGGGTTTTCGGGACAATAACCGATGCGGGCGTGCATTTTGACGTCGGCGATGTCGCGTCCTAAAATGCGCGCCGTGCCGTCGGTCGGAAACAAAAGCCGCATCAGGAGCTTTATCGTCGTCGTTTTGCCCGCGCCATTGCCGCCGAGGAATCCGAAAATCTGCCCGCTTTCGACCTGTAAGCTTAAACCGTCGAGCGCGCGCGTTTTTTTCTTTCGCCAGAAGCCGGTTTCGTAATCTTTGGTTAAATTTTCGATTTCGATGATTGGATTCATAACCTCACCGTCGCTGAATCTTGAAACTGTTCATACATCGCCGTCTGTTTATCGACGCGCGCCTGTTTCATTTGTATTATTTCCAATTCGGACATCGGCACATAACGCCCGCTTTTCAAACCCGCTTCCAACGCTTTCCGACCTTGGTCTTCAAAAAAACTGCTTAAATCTTTCAGCGTTCTGAACGGCACAGTCGCCTCCTGCACGCCGGATTC
>DASVWG010000269.1:0-4591 GCA_036389695.1 Pyrinomonadaceae bacterium | reverse complement strand
ATATGTTTCCAAATCTGAATCAAGGATTAAGACACGGCGTTTCACCCGTTTAGCTCGTAAGTTGCCGTTTCTAATCTCCCCTCTGACGAAAGGCACGGATACGCTAAGCTGTTCGGCTACTGATTGAATTGAATGTGCTCTCTTGGTTTGTGTTTGTGCAATAGTGTCTAGCATTTTAACTCCATTATAAGAATAAATTTTACAAGATGTTGCTCTAAGCTATTGACATTATCTCTACATCATTCTATAACAACAAGGGAAAATTGATTTTGTTAATTTAGATAAAAGTTACACTATAAGGAAATTAATTCTTATGAAATATCAAAAAATATCAGATTGCCCGCCATCGCTTAAAGCGTGGCTCGACCTGATAAATAGTGTCCCTTTTGGGAGGGAAAACTATTTACCTAGTTGGGAAATTCTTTTAAGTAATGCTTATTTTGAATTGACCGGGCAAGATATTCGTTCGGTCGCGCCATTACCGCCTGAACTAGATACGGGCGAACGGGAAGCGCCGACTCACGAACAGCAACAGGCTTATATCAAATCTTATGATGTAGCCACTGAATCATTAAAAAGGAAAACCGAACGATTCCCGCAGTTGTATAGTTATTTATTTGAAACTGGCGATAACTCCGTGCCGCAAAACATTTATGATGAGATTCGTTCTGCCGCAAGAGCATCGCAGTATGAAAAATCTGCTTTTCTAAGGTATGAAGAATTTCAAGAAATGCGATTTGATATAAGGCGAATTGTCCGAAGCTGTATGGAGTATCAATCAAGCAAGAGGTTTATTGATAACGAAGAAATATTTCAAAAACTCGGATTCAAAGGAAGAAGAAAAACCTACCCTGTAAATTTCAAAATAAATGAAAAAGGGAGAATTGCTTTTGAATCGAATTTAATAAATATTCTATCCGACGTTGACGCACACCGACTTAGAATCTGTCCAATATGCGACGAGATTTTCTGGGTTAAGAGAATCGAAGCAAACAGCATAATTAACAATGGGAGAAGCTGTTCAAAAAAACGCTGCTCAAATAATTTCCACCAAAGAAGTCTACGAATTAAAGAGTTAGAAAATAAAGCCGCTAAAGAGTTTGAGATTTTAGAAAAACACCGAGCAAATTTAAGCCCTGAAAATAATTTGATAGCGCAACAAACTAAGAAGGTTAATACACTTTTGGAAAAAATAAACAGGGAGAAAATAAAAAATGGCGCTTTATAAAAGACCGGGCAGCAAATATTTTTGGTTTAAATTCATTTTCGACGGTCGGCTTTTCCAGCAATCGACAAAATGCAAAAATCGCCGTGATGCCGAAACGGTCGAATCGGCTTATAGAACGGAATTGGCGCTCGGTCGAATCGGCATCAAATCCAAACCCAAAGCGCCGACCTTTACACAAGCCGCCGATGATTTTTTGAAGTGGTCGGAAGTCAACCACGCGCAAAAACCGAACTCATACAAACGTATGAAATTTTCCTGCAAACCGTTGAAACAGTTTTTCGGCGAAAAGAAAGTTGACTGCATCGAGCAGAAAGACATTGAAAAATATATTTTCAAACGTCTGGCGCAGGATTCCAAAAAAACGCAAAAAACTATTTCGCGGACAACCGTAAATATGGAAATACTTGTTTTAAAAACAATTTTCCGCCGTCTGATTTCCGGCGGCTTCCTGAGCGAAAGCCCCGCGCGCGGCGTTAAGAATTTAGCGAAAGAAGAATTGCGCTATCACGTTATTACGGAAACGGAACAAAAAGCTTATTTGCTGGCGTGTCCGCAGCCCGTCCGCGATGTCGCGGCGATGATACTTCAAAGCGGTATGCGCCCGACCGAGCTTTATAATTTGAAGCGTCAAAACGTTTTTCTCGAAAAGGGATTTCTTCAAGTTGAGAACGGAAAAACAAAATCGTCAAACCGTAAAATCTGGCTATCTGAAAAAGCTACTGACATTTTGCGGCGACGGCTGGAAAGATTCAAAGGCGAGTTTCTTTTCCCGAAAGGCGAGAAGGACGGCGAGCCGCCGACCTATCCGCTTGACCGAACGCACCGCGCGACAGTCCGTAAGCTCGGTTTCGATTTCCGGCTTTATGATTGCAGACATACTTACGCCACGCGCGAACTGGAAAACGGAATTGACCTTTTAACGCTCGCCGCGATTCTGGGACATAGCAACCTAGACGAGCTACAGCGTTATGCTCACGTTTCCGAAGCTCGCAAAAGGGAAGTCGCCATAAGGAACGATAAAAGGCAAGCTAAGGCAGGCTAACACAAGGCAGATACATTTTTAGATACAGCGTCTTTTTCGGGCGCTGTTTTTCTTTTGTAAGATTATTGAATAGAACGTTTGCGGGAAATAGTAAAAAGTTATTTGATGAATCGTTTATTCATCAAACCTGCAATTATAAGCTTTATCGGCGATTTAAGCCAAATATTTTTAATAGAACGTCCGTTTCCAAAGATAAAAACTTAATGTGAGAGAAAAGTCCGGCTCTAAATTCAAACCCTGAATTATCAGGAAAATATTCGGCTGATTAGTTTAGAGTTTAGGATTTTAGCCTTGCCGCTTCGATTTTCCCGTTCTTTTAAGACGCATTTTTTCGGGTTTAAGATGGTTGGAAAAACTATGCGAGCCTTTGCTTTAATTACTCTCCCAATCTTTCCTTGACTTCTTCGGCGCGCAGGTTTTCGTGCTTGATGCCGACGCGCAGGCGGCGATAGACGCTCATCCATTGATTTGCCAGCCACGGCAAAAGAAAAAACGCCAGCACATAGCCGCGCCAATCGTCAATCAACAACCGGAAGCCCGTAAAAATCAAAATCAAAATCGTCACCCAATGGCTGAAGCAATATTCGCAGGTGAAAACGTAGAAAAATTTTCTCTGGAGAATATTCCCGCAGCTCTGGCTTTTATCGTTGCAGAGTTCGCGCCATTCGCGGAAAATTTCTTCCTGCGTCACCGTCCACGCGATACAGGCGACGACCATCGACAAAATGACAAGCGAGAAAATCTGCACGGCAATTGAATTCGGCATAGCTTTAGTCTAGATAAATAAAAAACGAGTGACAAGATTTTTCTCGTCACTCGTCGTCTTTAAAGTTATTTTCGAGATTATTGTTTGCCTTCCAAAAACGCTTTCAGCTTGCGCGAACGCGACGGATGACGAAGTTTTCTCAGCGCTTTCGCCTCGATTTGCCGAATGCGCTCGCGCGTCACGGCAAAATGCTGCCCGACCTCTTCCAGAGTGTGTTCCGAGCCGGTGTTGCCGAGTCCGAAACGCATCTTGATAACTTTTTCTTCACGTGGCGTCAAGGTCGCCAGAACTTCGTCGGTGATTTCGCGAAGGTTCATCACCGTGACGCTTTCCGCCGGATTTAAGATGGAGCGGTCTTCGATAAAATCGCCGAGATGCGAATCTTCTTCTTCGCCAATCGGCGTTTCCAAAGAAATCGGCTCCTGCGCAATTTTCAAAACCTTGCGGACTTTGGAAACCGGAATGTCCATTTTCTTGGCGATTTCTTCCGACGAAGGCTCACGTCCTAATTCCTGCACAAGTGCTCGCGAAGTGCGAATCAGCTTGTTGATTGTTTCAATCATGTGAACCGGAATGCGAATCGTGCGCGCCTGGTCGGCAATCGCGCGCGTAATCGCCTGGCGAATCCACCACGTCGCGTAAGTCGAAAACTTGTAGCCGCGACGCCATTCGAATTTATCGACGGCTTTCATCAAACCGATGTTGCCTTCCTGAATCAAATCCAGAAATTGCAGCCCGCGATTCGTGTATTTTTTCGCAATCGAAACCACCAGACGCAGGTTCGCTTCGACCAGTTCGCGCTTCGCCTGATTCGTCTGCGATTCGCCGACCAAAATCGCTTGCAGCGAGCGTTTCACTTCAACCGGCGAAATGTGATATTTGCTTTCAAGCTCCTGAAGTTTGGCGCGCGCGTCAGTAATTTTCTGTGTCAGCGCTTTCTTGTCGGCGGGCGAAACTTTTCCTTCGAGCTTGTCTTCGGATTTCGCGATTTCGCGCTCGGCTTTTCTGATTTCGTCGGCGACTTTCTGAATCGCTTTAATCAAGCGTTGTTTGGCGCGCTCGGTCAGATTCAGATTTTTAACTTCCTGCGCGATTTCCAGCCGCAGACGCGCGACCTGCCGGCGCAGGTGAATCAATTTTTTCGTCTGCTTGCCTTTGGCTTTTTTCTGTTCTTCGCGGAATTGCCCGAGAACCAGTAAAGCTTCCTCATAATTGACGCGGACGTTTTCGATGCCTTCAATCGTCCAGCGCAGGTATTCGTCGGCTTTGTCTTCTTCGCCCGTCAATTCGGCTTGCTCGGAAAACGTCACGATTTCGCGAATGCTTAATCTGCCGCGTCCGAGTTCCGTGCCGAGCCTGACCAGTTCTTCGACCGCAATCGGCGAGCGCGAAATCGCTTTCTGCGTTTTGATTTGCCCGCGCTCGATGCGTTTGGCGATTGTCACTTCGCCTTCGCGCGTCAAAAGCGGCACGACGCCCATTTCGCGCAGGTAAAGGCGAACCGGGTCGTTGGTTTTGTCCAGCGTTCCCGCCGAAAGGTCTAAATCGAGGTCTT
>DASVWG010000268.1:0-1710 GCA_036389695.1 Pyrinomonadaceae bacterium | reverse complement strand
CCAGCTAAGAGAATCAATCTACGCGGGTTCTTCTCATCCATCTGGGGTATTCTCGTGAGCGTTTCTGTAATTTTGACCATTCTCGGAACAATCTTCTCATTTTTTACAAAAATATCGATTCAGCCGGAGAACTCCCTTACTAGGTCTGATCTTGGCTTATCCACATTTATAATAAGTAATGACAGCTTGTTGCCCCTCAGTGATGTCTCATACACCTGCAAAGTATATAACCTCATCCCCGATAAACTCCGCGAAGAACTACAAACCCACAAAGATGAAGGAGAGATAGGCACATTAACAAGCATAGAACTTGGTCCTGGTGAAACTTATTTGTACTCGACATTGCAACCTGGAGATAAGGAATCCTTCAATTGCATTAATCCTGCCATCGCGCTGACTAATACACCTATTCAATATGCGGATCTAGATATGTCAGTCTCATACCGTCCATTATGGGTATTTTGGAAGCAGGAAAGAAAGTTCAAATTCAAGACTCAAAAACCTGAAGGCAACAATCTGATATGGATACCATCCGACAAGAAATAATAGGCAGATGTAAAATAATATCGATGATTAAAAATTAGCGAGGCGCGAACCTGTTGATTCGCGCCTCGCTGTGTTGTTTACTGCGCCGCGCCGCCGATCGGGATGTCGCCGTTCGCGCCGAAATGATTAGCCTGAAGCTGCCCGTTCGAGCTTCGCAGGATGAAATAATCGCCGAGCGACGGGCGGAAGACCGCGATGTCGGATTTTCCGTCTTTGTCGTAATCGCCCATCACAGGCTTGTCGCCGTTGGTGCCGAACTGCGTCGCCGAAAATTGCCCGTCGCTGCTGCGAAGCGCAAACCACGTTCCGCTCGACGGTCGGAAAACGATGAAATCGTTGCGCGAATCGCCGTCCACGTCACCGTCAACCGGAAGGTCGCCGTTCAAGCCAAAGTGTAAGCCGGTAAAAGTGTTCGAGCCGCTGTTTAAGACAAACCAATCGCCCGCGCTCGGACGGAAAACCGCCAAATCAGCCGTGCCGTCGCCGTCAAAGTCGGACGAATGATGCTCGGTCGCGCGCGGCTCGCCGTAGATAAAATCGTCCATCGCCACGATGTCGACGCCGTTCACGCCGTCGCTGTTCGTTGACGAGAGTGCGGCGTTGCCGCTTTCAATCACGACTCGCGCGATGCGTTCGCCCGCGTTGAACGAAATTCCGACAAACGAAAGCCCGCCGTCCTGCACCGGCGCGCTCGCCGCCGAAAGCTGCGTGCCGTCCGCGCCGTAAACGCGAATCAAGCTGCGATTGCCGCCCGTCGCCGAATCGACGTCCGCGAAAACGACGCCGAAGCCGCTGACGGTCGCCGGAATCTTCGTGCCGGGAATAAAAAAATTGACTTCCAGAATATGCGTGTTGCGGGCGATGAATAAACGCTGCGGGCTGAAAGTCTGGAAAATAGCCGAATAGCTGGTGTTCAGATTGCCGAAGCGAACCGGCACGCCCGAAGCCGCCGTCGAGCTGACCGCAAATTGATTCAGCGCCGCGCCGGTCGCGTCTTCGATGGCGTTGAAGACGACACCGCGCGGGCTGTTGACGTTAAAAAAGTTCGGCGGAAAATTGTTCGGCTCGGAGAAATTATCCGGCACGCCGTCCCAGTTGATTTCGCGCCTGCCGGTCGTAAAAGACTGACCGTTGTTCGGATTCAGCGCGCCGCCCAAGTCCGTG
>DASVWG010000267.1:0-13666 GCA_036389695.1 Pyrinomonadaceae bacterium | reverse complement strand
CGCGTTCACCTTCGGAATCGTCTCAATCAAAGCCTTGTCCCAATCAATCTCGCGATAAGCCGGAAACGGGTGAAAATACTTGACCGCTCCCCAAACCTTCGCCAGCCCGATTAATCTCTCAATCCTCTGCCGTTCGCTCGTCGACGCCTGAGCAAAAACGCCCTGACAAAACACGATTAAAACCAAAAACAAAAACACACGCGCGGTTTTCATAATTATTTTTTCTCCTGATGATTAAAGCGGGAAAATCCTGTAAAACGTCTCACCGAATTTATATATAAATTCGGTTAATGCCGTCAAATATTTTGAGCTTCGATATATTAAAGCGGAAACGAGTTTAATGTAAAACGCAAAACGCGAAGCGCAGATTTTCGTCGCAAGCTTACGTTAAGATTTAATATGATACGAAAGTTTTATCCATCGGGCGCTCAAAAATAAATCTTGAAAAATACAAGATATTATTTTAATATAGCCGCAAATTATTTAACCTGCATTACCAGAACATTTATTCCGGCTTTATCTATCTCATAACGTTTAGTTAAAGGAAATTTAATTTATGCCCGGTCAATTAGGATTAAAGGATTATCTGGAAACCATAACCGAATCCTCTAAAAGAGTTAGATTCACCACAATTGTTTTAGTAGTCGTCACAGTGTTAATTATTGCAGGTAATTTAAGTATCGGCGATCTATCGTGGATGGACAACCGTTTGGCAAAACGCGAAGAACAAAATTACAAAATTGGTAAAAAAATAGAGGAATTGAAATTGCCCGGTAATCCGGAGGATGCGAAACGGGCTGAAGGTATTGATTTTCTTTTACCGACGACTTGCGTCGGACAAGATTGTGATGCGGATTTTCCCGATTGTGTTAATGCAGAGAATAAATCGCTCTGTAAAGAGCAAAAAAGGTTGGAGTGCTATAATTGCGCAAAAAAGGTTTCCGATGAGTATATTCCGCTAGTTAGAAGTTCCAGAGTTGAGAATTACACTTTCAAAGTTCCTTTTTTTGGAGTTTCTTTCGACTCAAATGACTTAACTCTATTAGGCGGTTTTAGCTTAATTATTGTTTTGACAATGCTACGCTTGGGGTTGAGAAATTACATCGTCAGTCTCAGAATAGGTATCAAAGCGGCTCTCCAATCTGAAGAATCAAAAGAATTTTACGACATTCTTGCATCTCGGCAACTTTTTGTTTTCCCTTATCTTGAGGATGAAAACCAAGCCGTATCTTATATCGGAAAAACCGAAAGGCTTTGGAAAGATTCCAAATTACGAGATTACTTTATTGCTTTGAAAGTAAGTATTTTTGAATTCAAAAAATACATCAAAACTATTTCATGGAAGTATCTGAATTCACTTTTTGCTTTGAAAGTAAGAAAGAAAAATGAAACTTTCGGCATTGTGCCAACAGTGCTTTTATCGCTTTGTTTCGTGATTGCATTTTTTCTTGGTTTTGTAGTCGGAGTTTTCCAATTTATCGGAATTTTGTTGTGCTTGATTTTCCTATCGTTTGTTCTTTTTACTATTTTGGGCAGGATTTACGGATTCCCCGAGGATATGGAAAATGAAGTACCAATGCTCAGTCTGCAAAACAGTAATAATAAAGGATACTGGTCGGTTAATCCGCAACCTTGGTTAAAACGTATTCCGAGACTATTCAGCTTAATTCCCTGTTTCGTTTACTTTATAAGTTTCGTTAGAGACTATAGAACGCTCCCATTTGGGTTAGCTATAAATTTCGGAAGAACTGCCGCCGGATTTGTATTGTGTTTAATTTTTCTTTTTATTCTCTTCGGTCTGGGATTCTGGTGCGTTTCCAAATGGTCTGAAATTGATGAGCTTTGGCAGGAATTTTATGTAAAAACATACAAAAACACCAAAAATTAAATATATACTTCGCCGATTAGCACATGTTCCTGACTTTTGGGCGGCTCATCGGCGCTCCCACATCGTTTTCTTTCGCAATTCAATCGTGCTTCTTTATGAGCGACATCGCCGTAGCGGATAATGTCCATTCCAAAATCGTCATTTAAAATTTAACACCATATAGAACACTCAATGCACGAAATAAATACAAAAATAATCTTAAATAGAAGCTAAACCCTTTAAATTTAAGCTTTCCTCCGACTGGCATCGTAATTGCTAACGGTAGTATATTGAAATAATCCGGCAAAAGTTAATTTTGCAAACAAACAAAAATTCATAAGGGGAGAAGTCAAAAAATGAGAAAGTATATCGCAATGTTAGTCATGCTGGTGCTCGTAGTCGGCATAATGCCGCTCGCGATGCCGACCAGCGTCGAAGCCCAGACATATGTGCAGCGTTACCGCGACCGCAACGGCAGAATCCGTTATCGCCGCGTTGCCAAACCGAGTTATTACCGTCGCCATCGCAATAGAATCAATATGGCAATCGGAACCGGCGGCGGCGCCATTCTCGGCGGTCTCATCGGCGGCAAACGCGGCGCTCTAATCGGCGCGGGCGTCGGCGCGGGCGGCTCGGCTCTTTACACTTATAAGCTGAAGCCGAAAAAGAGAAAATACCGCAAAATCCGCAGATACTAATCGATTTTGCACCGGATAATCAAAAAGCCTTGAAGTTTTAACGCTTCAAGGCTTTTTCTTTTGTAGTTCCATTTCCCTTCCGCGACTTAAAAAATAACCAAATTCACCGTTCTGCATCAAAAGCCGCGACTTCCGATTGATTAGCAGCAACTTCCTAATCGGAAGCGACGACTTCCGAATGATTACGAGCAGTTTTTTGTTAATTATTCGCGGCTATCTCCTGCTTCAACGCCGCAACCCGCGCCGAATCGCTAATTCAGAAGACTCGCTGGCACTATCGCTCGCCATATTCTGATTGTGTTGTCGTCGCTTGCGCTGATAATGGTTTTGCCGTCAGCCGAGATGTCGGCTGAATTAATATAATCCGTGTGCTCGGTCAGCGCTTGTTTAATTTTTCCGCTTTCTACATCAAACAACACAATCGAGTAATAATATTGCGGCGTCGGCGTCGGCGATACCGAAACGGACGGCGTCGGTTTGGTAGATTTCGGCGTTGGCGTTGCCGTCGGCGTCGGCGGCGGTGTCGGCGTCGGCGTCGTCGGCGGCGGCACGGTTGGAAGCACGCCGGTCGGCACGCCGTTTCTTGTGTCTCTTTTCAGAAAGCACATTAAAAACTTTCCGCCGGGTGAAAATTTTATCCAAGAGGATGCACTTTCGAGCCTAAATCCTCTTATAAACGTTCCGTCGGCGACGTTCCATATTTTAATTGTAGAGCCGCCGGTTCTATTTGTAGAGTCGCTGCCGACGCCCGCGATTTTTTTCCCGTCAGGCGAAAACGCGACCATATTTATGTAAGACTTAAAGCCGATGAGTAGTTTATAGTGATAGAGGGCATCTTTTTGCCATAAGCTAATGGAACCGTCGGCGCTTCCGCCTGCTATTTGCTGACCGGATGAATAGGCAACCGACCTCGCGGCTTCCGGAGTTCTTAAAGTCTGTTCATGAATACCGCTGTTGCCAATATTCAAGATGAGGATTTCTCCTTTATAGTTCCCGACCGCGAGTCTTCCGCCTTCGGGATGGAAAGCGACGCTCATTACTTCCGAATCGGAATCATTGAAAGTCGATATTGAATCCGGCTTGTCAACATCCCATAGCTTTACTGTTTTGTCCGCGCTTCCGCTGGCAAGCCTTTTACCGTCCGGCGAAAATGCGATTGAATTAATTGTGCCTTTGTGTTCTTTAAAGGTTTGGAGGTAAGTGCCGTCCTCCGCGTTCCACAGTTTTATCGTATTATCGGCGGTCACGCAGGCAAACATTTTTCCGTCCGGGGAGATTGTGACGAGCCTAGCCCCGCTCTCACTAATCGGATTGCCTGAGACGTATGTTGAATTATCCATCGGGTCGGGCGGTTTGATGTTCACATTTGGAGTCGAATTAACGTTCGAATTCGCCCGATTATCATTTGTGTTTCCTGAAATCGGGTCGCCGGATTTAAAAATCAAGCCTAACACCAACATTATCGAAAGCAGCGGCAGGGCGATTATCGCCAGAATTAAGCCGGAGTACGAACGTTTCGGTAAAGATTGTTTTTTTAATCTCTCGACTAACGTGCGGAAAAAAGTTACCGGCGTGTCCTTCCATGAATCTTTTTCGGGATTTTCGGCAACGAGCGTGGCGATTTCCGGTTCGGCGGGCGGCGCCGGTTCGGGCGACGGAATAATTTTTTTCGCGGCGGATTTCGCGGCTTCGTTCAGAGACTGCCGCATCTCGGTCACTGATTGATGACGTCCGCCGCGTTCGAGACTCATCGCCTTCAAAAGAACTTCGGAAATCTCTTTTGAAACGTTCGCCTTGAATTCATGCGGCGCTATTAGACGGTCTTGCTGTCCTGACCAGCTTGCCAATGCGCGCGTCGGCGCGTCGGCGGGCAAGTGTTTGGTCAGCAGTTGATAAAGCGTCGCGCCGAGCGAGTATAAATCACTTGTCGCGTCGGTGCCGCGCTGCATAATCTCCCATACTTTGTCGGAAGACACGACGGAAAGCATCATTTGATGCTGCGGCGAGGCGCGCAGGACTTGTTCGAGCGGCGCATATTGTAGAGTCGCCGCTGCCAGACTGCCTATCGTGGTTAAAAGCGTGGTGTCGCCTTCGAGCGTTCCTTTGGCGATTCCGAAATCGAGCAGCTTGATTTTGCCTTTCGGTGTTAATTTCAAGTTTGAAGGCTTGATGTCGCGGTGAACTATTCCGGCGGCGTGTAAATCTTCGAGCGCGTCGAGAATCTGATCTGCCCAGGCTAAAACCTGTTCCTGCTCAAACGGCTCGTCACGCTCGGCGAGCAATTTATCCAAATCGTCGCCGTGCACGAGTTCCATCACCAGAAAACAGCCGTCACCCTCGGTGAAATAATGCGACACGCGGGGAAAAGCCTCGTGCGAAAGACTCGCCAGTATTCGCGCTTCGCGCTTAAAGGCTTGACGCAGCTCAGCATCGGCGGCGTAAAAAGTTTCCTTCAGCGCGAAAGACAAGTCTATCTCATCGTCGACGGCTTCATAAACCGCACCGAAGCCGCCGTGTCCAAGCTGGCGCACAATGCGATAACGTCCTTGCAAAACCGTTCCGACCGGCAATGGCAATCGTTTTTCCATCTTTCCGACTCCTTTTCCGTCGGTAATACTACTACAACATTGACGAAAAACTTAATTTTTTTTCATCGGCATTTTTACACCATTCTTTTCGCACATTCAACCGCCGACGCGGCAGATATTTTTAGGAATCAATTATATCCGTCTCTCTTGCCGCGTTCCTCGTTTCAGCATCGGGATTTTAACATTTTCTTTTCAATTCAACGAAAAAATGTTAAATTTCCCACACATTTTGCGGAAGGAGAAAAATCGGTTGAAGAGATTAAGTCTTGGAACGTACACGCTTTTTTTGGCGATTATTTTTTGGGCGGTATTGCTGGGCGGGATTGTTTATTCGCATCTGGTTTATTTTCCGGTTTATCTTTCGGATTTGCCGGGTTCGGCGGTCGTTGTGACGGGGAAATACGGGCTGCGCGAGGCGCGGTTTTGGATGACGATTCATCCGCTTTTGATTTTATCGCTGATTGGCGCGGTGGTGTTGAACTGGAAATTAAAGGCGCGGCGGAAATTGATACTTTTGAGTTTTGCCGCTTACATCGTCGTTTTGACGGTTTCCTTTTTGTATTTTGTTCCCGAACTGATGGCTTTCGAGCGAAGCGCGGAATCGAATTTAACGGCGGCTGAGTGGCTGGCGCGCGGCAATCGCTGGCAGTATTTGAGCTGGATGCGCGGTGCGGTTTGTTTTATCTTTTTTGTGCCTTTGCTCGTCGCGCTGACAAAATCAGACGCCGATGACGGCGTCTGATTCGTTATTTGAGCATCGGGAATTTTACTTTATCCGGCGCGCGCTCAAGTTGCGGCGCGCTGATTTTTAGCCTTCTTTCTGCATTTGTTTGGCGACCTTCTGTACCTGGTCGAGAACGCGCAGAAGGTTTCCGCTCCAGAGCTTTTCGATTTGTTTTTTGGTGTAGCCGCGACGGACGAGCTCGAGCGTGACGTTGAAAGTTTCGGAAGCATTGTCCCAGCCTTCGATGCCGCCGCCGCCGTCGAAGTCCGAGCTGATGCCGACGTGGTCGATGCCGATTTTCTTGACCAGATAATCAATGTGGTTGACGAAATCCTGAACGTTGACGTCCGGCGCTGATGTCTTCAAACGTTCTTTTATAACCGGCAGCATCTGCGCTCGAAAAGCGTTTAATTTCGCTCCGTATTCGGCGCGCTCGACTTCGGGCATTTTTAAAACGTCAGCGCGTTCGAGGACTTTGAAATTCTCTTTGGCGGCAAGCTCGCGCAGAATCTCGCCCGTCAATTTTGCTCGAAGCTCGCTTTTTTCCTTGTTCACGTAACCGCGAAACGCGACCGCCTGCACGACGCCGCCGTTTTTTCTGATTAATTCCAGTTGTTCGTCGTCCAGATTGCGGCTGTGGTCGCAGAGCGCCCGCGCGCCCGAATGCGAGGCGATGACGGGCGCTTTGGAAAGTTGAATCGCCTGGATGTTCGCCTGTTTCGACGGGTGCGAAACGTCCACGATAATGCCCCATTTGTTCATCTCGACAATCGCTTTTTTGCCGAGCTCGCTCAAGCCGTTATGCAGCCAGACGTTGTCTCTTTCGCCCGTATTCGAATCGGCAAGCTGGCTGTGACCGTTATGCGCGAGCGACATATAACGTGCGCCGCGCGCCGCAAAATCCTTGATGCGGCTTAAATCCGTCCCAATCGGATAACCGTTTTCGACGCCGATCATCGCCACCAATTTTCCCGCACGGCTGATGCGCCGCACGTCCTTTGAAGTCAAAGCCAGCTCAATCTGGTCAGGCGCAATCTTTTCGGTCAAACGGTGGATGGCGTCGAATTTATCAATCGCGTTTTGATAAGCTTTTTTGTAGCCTTCTTCCGTCAATTCGCCCTGTCCGGTATAAACAATCATCCACGAAACGTCGAGCCCGCCCTGCCGCATTTTCGGCAGATTAACCTGCGTCGGCAGATTCTGCGTGTAATTGACCGCTTCGGTAAAATTTCGCGTATCGATGTCGTTGTGCGTATCGAGCGTAATCACCTCGGCGTGACTCTTTTTCGCTTTGGCGATTAATGCGGCTTCGTCAACAGGTTTCTGAGCGTTTATTTCAAAGCCCGAAAATGTCAGAAAGATGGCGGATGCGATAAGTGCTGATAAAAATCTTTTCATAATGTTTCCTAAATCTATTTTCTATCTTCTCAACGGAATTTTCATATTATTTGTTTCAGCAAATTCGAATGCTTCGTTTATGGATGAATTGTTGTATTGACGGCTGCCGGATGAGCGTCGGGCAGAAAGTAAAATAAAATTCCCAGCACGGCATAGACCGACAAAAGCTGCACGCCTTCAATCCAGTTGCTTTCGCCGTCGGCGGAAATCTGCTGGACAATCAGGATTGCCGCCATAACGGCAAAAACTTCCGGTATGGTGAATTCCAGATTCATCGGCGTGCCGAAAAGATAAGACGCGAACAATAAAACCGGCGCGACGAAAAGTGTGATTTGCAGGCTCGAGCCGAGCGCGATGCCCAAAGATAAATCCATCTTGTTGCGCATCGCCATCAAAATCGCCGAAGAATTTTCAGCCGCGTTGCCGATGATGGCGACGACGATGACGCCGACGAAAATTTCCGTTAAACCGAGCGTTTTGCCCGCTTCCTCGACCGCACCGACCAGAAATTCGGCAATCAGGGCGACGAATGACGTGGCGATTAAAAGAGTCAGCACCGCTCTGCCTTTTGACCAGTGTTCGCCGGAGTGTTCGAGCTCTTTACCGACTTCTTTCGAGCCGCGCGTCATCTCGTCGGCGACGAGCATATCGCGGTGTGTATACAGCGAAAAGACGAGCGTAAACAGGTATGTAATGATTAAGACAACGGCAATCGCCAGCGATAAATGCTGTTCCTTAACGGGCGTCCAGCCGCCCTGCGTGACCGAAACATTGGCGGCGACCGTGTGAAAAATCGTCGGGACGAGCAGCGCCGCCGCGCCGAGCGTTAAAGCCGTCGCAGACATACTCGAAGCCGTTTTATTAAAATGCTGCCGCTTGAATTTCAGCCCGCCGCAAAGCAGCGAAAGTCCTAAAACGAGCAGCAAATTTCCGAGAATCGAACCCGTAATCGAAGCCTTCACGACATCCTGCAAGCCTTTCGAGAGCGCAAACATCGCGATTATCAGTTCCGCCGCATTGCCGAAAGTCGCGCTCAGCAGCCCGCCCGCCGCCGGACCCAGATGCTCGGCGAGATGCTCCGTGCCTTTGCCCATCCAGCCCGCTAGCGGAATGATGGCGAGACACGAAACGATAAAAAGCGCCGTCGGATAATCGAGCGAAGGCACGAAACGCAAGGCAACGGCAATCGGGATAAAAATTAAAAGCCAGTCTAAAGAAGGCTTCAGCCACGATGATTTCGAGTTGTTTTCTTCCACGGTTATATGTTTGATTCGATGATTTATTCGGAAATTATCGCACAGTTTCTCGCCGGTTAACCAATCCTCCGAAAGCTCTCTTAAATCTACTTTAACATCGGAATTTTGACATTATTTTTTTCGGCAAATTCGATTGCTTCCTCGTAACCCGCGTCGGCGTGGCGGATGACGCCCATTCCGGGGTCGGTTGTGAGAACTCTTTCGATGCGTCGGGCGGCTTCGGGCGTGCCGTCGGCAACAATCACCTGTCCGGCGTGTAAGGAATAGCCGATGCCGACGCCGCCGCCGTGATGAAGCGAAACCCACGTCGCGCCGCCGACGGCGTTGAGCATCGCGTTCAGGTAAACCCAGTCGGCGATGGCGTCCGAGCCGTCTTTCATCGCTTCGGTTTCGCGGTTGGGCGAAGCGACCGAGCCGCAGTCGAGATGGTCGCGTCCGATGACGATTGGCGCTTTCAGCTCGCCCGAGGCGACCATTTCGTTTAATTTCAGACCGGCTTTGGCGCGCTCGCCGTAACCGAGCCAGCAGATGCGGGCGGGCAAGCCCTGAAACTCGACCGATTCCTGCGCCATCGTCAGCCAGCGCGCGAGATGGTCGTTTTCGGGAAAAAGATTCATAATCGCTTCGTCCGTGCGATAGATGTCTTCCTTTTCGCCCGAAAGCGCGACCCATCGAAAAGGTCCTTTGCCTTCGCAGAAAAGCGGGCGAATGTAGGCGGGCACGAAGCCCGGATAATCGAAGGCGTTTTCGATGCCGTTGTCCTTGGCGCGCTGCCGCAGATTGTTGCCGTAATCAAAAACGATTGCGCCTTTGCGCTGAAATTCGAGCATGGCTTCGACGTGCCGCGCCATCGAATCCATCGCGCGTTTTTCGTATTCGGACGGATTTGTTTTTCTGAGCTCGTTTGCCTGTTCGATTGATAAACCGGCGGGAATGTAGCCGTAAAGAACGTCGTGCGCGGAAGTCTGGTCGGTGACGACGTCCGGAACGATTCCCTTTTCGAGAATCCGCCAATGTATTTCGGCGGCGTTTCCTAAAAGCGCGATTGATTTCGCTTCTTTCTTCGCGGTAAATTCTTTGACCATCCGAAGCGCTTCGTCTAAATCTTCGGTCGCCAAATCAACCTGTTTTAATTGCAGACGTCTGTCAATCCGCCAGCGGTCAGCCTCAACCAGCAGACCGACGCCGCCGTTAAAAGTAATCGCCTGCGCCTGCGCGCCGCCCATTTCGCCAAGCCCGGCGGTCAAAACGAATTTTCCGGCGAGATTTCCCCAGCCGTTCTGTCTTGCCAGCGAGCCGAAAGTCTCGTAGGTTCCCTGCAAAATGCCCTGCGTGCCGATGTAAATCCAGCTTCCGGCGGTCATCTGCCCATACATCATCAAGCCTTCGCGCTCATATTTATCAAAATTTTCCTGCGTCGCCCACGCCGGAACGATGTTTGAATTTGCCAGCAGAACTCGCGGCGCGTCCGCGTGCGTTTTGAAAACGGCGACGGGTTTCCCTGACTGCACAAGCAAAGTTTCGTCGGCTTCGAGATTTTTTAAGCTGTCCAGAATCGCGTCGAAACATTCCCAATTCCGCGCCGCTTTCCCGCGCCCGCCGTAGACGATTAAATTATCGGGGTCAAACGCGACGTCCGCATCGAGATTGTTTTGAATCATTCGATAAGCGGCTTCCGCAAGCCAGTTTTTGCAGGTTAATTCCGAGCCGGTCGGAGCCTTGATAGTTCGTTTCATACTTTTCTATTTATAATGACGAATAGTTTTAAATATGATAGTTTTAGACTATCAATCAAGCAACTATGAGCAATATTTTTGAATTGGTCGAGCGTGTCGACGAAGAGATTTTTTTCAGACGCGGCGACCCGAACGACGTGCGGCTCGGCGAAACCGTGCCGAATGTGAAATACGAAGATGCCGGTGTGGTAATTGTCGGCTGCCCGGAAGACGAAGGCGTCAGGCGCAATGGCGGGCGCGAAGGGACGGCGCTGGCGCCCGATGCGATTCGGCGCGAGTTTTACAGGTTTACGCCGTTCGGCATCAGCGCGAGGATTTTCGACGCGGGAAATATAAAGGTCGAAGGCTCGCTGGAAGACACGCACGAAGCGTATGAGAAAGTCGTGTCGCAAATTTTGAAAGACGGCAAAAAAGTTATCAGTCTCGGCGGCGGCAACGATATTTCTTATCCGGCGGGCGCGGCGATGGCGGAAACTTTCGGCGCGGGAAACTGGATTGCGACCAACGTCGATTCGCATTTCGACGTGCGCGCCGCGCGCGAAAGAAACAGCGAGACGCCGTATCGACAGCTTCTGGAAGAAAAGCTTCTGCGACCGGATTATTTTTACGAAGTCGCCTATCAAACGCAGCTTGCCTCGCCGGTTTATTATCGTTACCTGCAAAATCTGAATGTGAATCTTATCAGTCTGGAACAGCTTCGCTCGCGGACGGAAGCCGATTACGAAGTTCGTGAATTGATGAAGCAGAAATTCGTCAATCACAGCTCGTCTTTAAATTCTTTTTTCGGCTTTGATTTGACCGCTGTCCGAATGTCGGACGCGCCGGGCGTCACGTCGCCGAATCCGACGGGCTTGCGGGCGGGCGAATTGATTACGCTGGTCAAATTTGCGGCGAGTCTGGTCAATACGCGAATTATCGAATTTACCGAGGTCAATCCGAAATTTGATATCGATAATCGCACCGTGAAGCTGGTCGCGGTCGCGATGCATCGTTTCTGCGCGGCATTAAGCAAAAAAGGCTAGCCGTCAAGACTAACCTTTTTTTGTTGCTGGAGTGATGAAAAATCAGTACGTTTATGCTCTTAAGCTGCGTCCGGTCGCCAGGCGATAAATTGCCAGAACAACAATCGCGCCGAGCACCGAAAAGATGAAACTATACAAAGAGTTTCCGAGATTGCTCGTGTCGCTCGCCAGCGGAGCGCCAAATATTGCGTTGCCGATAAATCCGCCGACTACCGCGCCGACGATTCCCAGAATCGTTGTCAAAATAAAGCCGCCGCCGTCCGGTCCCGGCATGAGCGCCTTTGCAATAAATCCCGCCAAAAATCCCAAAACAATCCAAATAAGTAATGAAATCATTTTTTTCTCCTTTTCCTTCCCTTGTTATTAACCTTGATTAAGGCTTTTTACAACCTCTGCCGAGTATTTAGCAAAGGTTGTGCCAAATAGCCGGGAAAAACATTTAAACCGCTTAAATGCAGTATTTACTGAATTTAATTATTTTCTAAATATTCTGCGCGGCAGTATTAAAATCGTGTATGTATTAAATCCACACACAAAGATGAATTATTTAAAACACTGTCTGACGGATTTTCATCATTTTCCGATGAGAGATTTTTTATAATTTTCCAAAATTTCGGCGGCGTCCGCGTAAACTTCGCGGCAGCCGGCACTTACCAGCTCGCTGCGCGTCCAGCCGCCCGTTAAGACGCCGATTGTTTGCAGCCCGATTTTTCCGGCGGCTTCCGCGTCATAAGCCGTATCGCCGACGACCACAACGTTCTTTTTGTTTATTTTTCCGAGCTTTTCCAGCGCGGCTTCGAAAATGTCCGGGAAAGGCTTCGATTTTTCCGCGTCGTCGGCTGAAGTTTCTTCTTCGATTAAATCTTCGACGCGGGCGATTTTTTTATATTTTTCCAGCTCGTCGGCTTTGGCAGAGCTTGCCAGAGCCAGATGCTTGCCTTCGCCTTTGATTTTCTCGAAAAGCTCGCGCACTTTCGGAAACGGCTCGATTTTCGGCAGATAATTTCGTTTGAAAAATTCGCCGCGATATTTTTCCAGTTCCTTGCCGAATGCCCTGATTTCCTTCCGCGTCAAAAATTCCGGTAAGTATTGGTCGCCGCCTTTGCCGACCTGCCGCCGCGCCTCGTAAAATTTTACCGTTTTGCCGTATTTCGCAAACGCTTTGACCCAAGCCTGCGCGTGAAAATCGTTCGAATCAATCAGTGTCCCGTCGATGTCAAAAATAACCGCTTCTATCAAAACTTTAACCCCTTGAAATTTTATTTGAGATAAATAGTTTGACGGTTTTCGCTCACTTATTCAATCTCGCGCTCAGCAGACGAATTTCCTCGCGCAAAGCGGAAATCTCGGTTTGCAGCGATTCGATGACGCCCGTGTCCGCAATCGCCGAATCTTTACTGTCGGCTTCGCGCTCGACGAAAAACGTCGCCAGCGTCGCCGTCACGTAACCGAAAATGCAAAAGCCGTAAATCGCCAGCAAAAGACATAAAATGCGTCCTTCCGACGTTTTCGGAAAATAATCCGAGCCGATTGAAGTCAGAAGCATCGCCGTCCACCAGAGCGATGCGCCGTAATTCGGCAAACCGCCTTCGACTTCCCTTTCAAAAGCATACATTCCCGCCGCGCCCGCCACCAGCACAATCGCCGTCAGCGCGAGAACATAACCGAAACCGCGCCGCTCCATACTCGCGCCCAGCGCGCGCATTCCGCGATTAAGCGTCGTGATAACGCGCACCAGGCGCAGACCGCGAGCAAACCGCGCCGCCTGCGCCACGCGAATAACGCGAAAAATCCGGAAAATCCGCAAAGCCGGAATAAGCAGCGCGACAGCCGTCAGCCAATTGCTTTTCAGATATTCCAGCTTACGCGGCGCAAGCGTGAATTTAACGACGAAATCGACGATAAAAATTATCCAGATAACGTTGCTGACCGCATCCAGAAACGGGCTCAAACCCCATATAAATTCAATCACCAGAAGCGCCAGCCAGATTAATCCCAGAATTAAAAGCGGCGTTTCAAACCAGTTTTCGAGCGTCTCTAAAATCTCTTCGCGCTCCTTATTTAAAACAACTTTTATCTCGTCCGTTTCCTGCACGGAATTGTCTTTGTTCATAATCATCAAAGATAACAGATTTGGAAAATTCAAAAAATTTCGTTTCGTGCAGCCCGATGAACGATTTATTAAATTTTCGTCGCGAGCATACCGCCGCTATTAAACCTGCCCGCTTGACACTGATTGAACGGATTCGGTATTTTATAAGTTCGCTTACAGAAAAGCGAAACCCGCAAATAGGCACTTAGCTCAGTGGTAGAGCACTACCTTGACACGGTAGGGGTCAGCAGTTCAACTCTGCTAGTGCCTACCATTTTTTTGTCT
>DASVWG010000266.1:0-6875 GCA_036389695.1 Pyrinomonadaceae bacterium | reverse complement strand
GCAGAGGAAAAATTACGATGACCGGAATCTCGCCGCGCTCTTTGTATTTGGTTTTCGCCAGCGATTTAAATTTTTCGTTTAATTGGTCGCCGTTTAAATAGTCTAAAGTGAATTTTCCGATTCGCGTCGGCAAGTCGTCGGTCAGTTTATAATCGCCGACTACCGATACGTTTTCCAAATCTCTGTCCGAAAACTTCGAATATGATTCAAACTCTTTTTCCAGACAGGCTTGCAGGCTTCTCGCATAAAGATTTTCCGGCTGCGGCGGCTGTGCGGAAATTGATACGGAAAAAAACAAAATCAGAGCCAGCCGTTTCCACATTTATTTCTCCAGTTTTTCTTTCGCCTTGCGCACGAAAATTTTTATCATTTCGGCGATTTTTTTGCTCATCTCGCTGCTGATGATTGATTCGCCCGCGAGTCCGGCGAGCAGGTGCAGCTCGCGCGCCGAGCTGCGGCGCATCTCGACGACCTGCGAAAAATGGACGAGCGTTAAATTTTTACCTTTTTCCAGAAAATCCGCCGCGTAGCGCAGAAGATTTTTCGTCTCGCCCGCGACCGGCGACCATTCGATGCGGTCTTCGTCGTTTTCCGACAATTGGACGGCAAATTTCTGCATCATCGAGCCGACAATCGGAATCTCGGCGCGAATCGTCCAATGCGTAATGCCTTTCGCGTCCGTGTGAATGCTCTCGATGCCGGGCATCAATTCGACAAAATTTTTAATGTCGCTGAAAAACTCGCGCACGTTTTCCAGACTTGTCTTGACCTCGACGGTATCGCTGTAATTGGCTTTGATAGTAAACATAAAATCGTAAATCGTTAACCGTAAATCGTAAATAGTAAATTGCCGCTACAGAAATTTATTTTACCATTAACGATTCACGATTTACGATTCACGGTTTAAAACGTTCCGTTAAACAAAATAGAGTTGAAAAACGGGCGCGTCGTCGAGCGGAAAATGCCGCGGAAGAAAGGCTCGTCGGCAAACAGTATGACGTGACCGCTGCCGGTCGGTTCGTCGATAATGTAAGCCGTGCCTTTCAGAAGCTTTTCGGTGTTTCCTTCCCAGACGAAGCCGGAAATCGTCAAAGGTCGGCGCGGCTTCGGCTCGAAGAGAAACGCGTTCGTGCCTTCTTTCGAGACGCGGAAAAAATAGCCGGACGAAAGCAGAACGGGCACGTTTTCGTCCTCGACGCCGTAGGTCAGATAAGTCGTTCTATCGACGGTCGCGCGCATAATCGCGCCGGGCACGCCTTCGGGAACTTTTCCGGCGTTTGAAGAAGGCGAAGCAATCGGCGGCAGAGTCGGCGCGATGCCGTCGGCTTTGTCAAATTTTAAATCCGAAGCCGGAGTCGGGCTGGTTTCGGGCGTCGGCGTTTGATTTTTTGTTCGCGGGCTTGGCGTCGGCGCCGGTTTGCTTTCGGCTTCCTTGCGTTTGTCCGTCTCGTCTTCGTCGGCAGCTTTGCCTTTTTCCTCGTCTTCGTCGCTGCCGACCAGCCGCGAAGACGTTAAATTAACGTCTTTCAGAGCCGCGAAAACCGACGCGCCGCGCACCGTAATCAGCGTTCCGCCTTTGGAAATCCAATCTTTCAACCCGGCGACGCCGCCCGCGCCGAACGCGCTGAAATAACGTCCCGCCGCGCCGTCGGGCATAATCAGAACGTTGTAGCGATTTATCGCGCCGCCGCGAATGTTGTTAATCGTCAGCGGCGTAAATTCGATGCCGTAACGGTCGAGCGTCCACCAAATCGAGCCGTAAGAAGCCTGGTCAACCGCTTCGTCGGCGACCATCGCGATGCGCGGCGCTTGCAGCGCGACGACCGATTCGCCGCCCACGCTGTTGTCGCCTTCTTCGGAAAAGCCCGTGTTGACCGCGACGACATTCACGCCCAATTCGCGCGCGCCCTGCGAAATCGCTTCGTGAATTCTTTCGGGATTGCGCGTCACGCGGACGACGAAAACGCCGCGTCGCCAGTTTCGTCCGGCGGCGTTCAGCGGCTTCGTCGAAACCGCCACGCGAAAGCCTTCTTTTAAAAGCCTGATTGCCAGCGCGCCCGCCGAGTCCGTGTCGTAAGGAATCAGATAAGCGATTTGCGCGCGCCCGGAGACGCCGCCGCGTTTCGCGTTTTCCAGATATTCATTCGTCGCCGGCGTTGACGAAATCGCGCCCGCGTCTTCCGTCCAGAAAGCGTCGATGCCGAAGGCGAGCGGCAGAGACCAAGCCGTGATGTCGTAAAAGCCGTAATCTTCCTTCGTCTGACCTTTGCCGCGCAGCTCGTTGCGCTTGAAACGGTTCAGATTATCTTTCACAAAAGCGTCGTCCTGCGGCGTATCCTGTTCGAGAATCGCTTTTATCAGGCGCTTTTGCGGCTGGTTCAAATCAATCACGTAAGCGCCGGCAGGGAAGCTGCGGCGCTCGGCGGGCGAGTTTTTCGTCTCGTAGCTGTGCGCGGCGGCGGAATTGAAAGCCGAATTGGCGACGGAAACTTCGATTTTCATTCTTTGCAGATTCTCAATCATTTCCGCCGTTTTGACGCGGTCTTTCGACGGGTCGATAACGATGCGTTTGAGTTTTTCCGTTCCCGTTTCGCTCATTCCGGTGCGGCGAAAATCGTAAAAATCCTGCAAGCGGGCGGCGCGATTTTTCGCCGCCGTTTCGAGCGTCGTCAGGCTCGCGACATAATGTTTCGCAATCGCCGACCTGAGGGTCGCAATCGAGCCGTCGTCGCGCGTCCAGCGCAAGCCTTTAAAGCCGCCGCCGTCGGTTTCGTAAGTCATCCCGGTCGCGCCGTTCAGAGACGGAAACGAATCCCAGTAGCCGACGTAAAACAAATCGAAAATGTCGCGCACGTAAAAATCCCATTTCTGCGCGTCAAACTGCGCGGCGTTCGCGCGTCCGAAAACTTCGAGCCATTTGTTCGTCGCGGGCTGCGGCAGATTCGGATTTATCGGCAGCGCGGCGGGCGGAAAATGAAATTGCGAAGGCTGCCCGTGATGGTCGACGGCGATTTGCGGATTCCATTCAAAAAACGCTTTCTGCATATTTTTCGTCTCGATTTGCGTGACGGCGAGATTATCGCGGTTCAAATCGAAACGAAAATGATTGTAGCGTCCCCAAATCGTCCACGGCTCGCGGTGTTCGAGCGCCGAGCGGTCGGCGTTGCCGGTCGCGACCGAGTTATACCACGTCACGAAACGCTCGTGACCGTCGGGATTTTCGCCCGTCACGACGAGCACGACCGTATTTTTTAAAATGTCGAGCGTCGCCGCCTCGTTCGATGCGGCGAGCTGATAGACGACCTGCATCATCGCTTCGAACGAAGCCGATTCGTTGCCGTGAATCGTGTAAGCCATCCACGCCATCAAAGGATTATTCTGCGTAATCGAGTTTGCTTCCGGCGGCGAAAGCCTGCGCGGGTCGGTCAGGCGCGCGTTGTTCGCCTTGATTTCGTCGAGCCGGTTGATATTTTCCGGCGCGCTGATGGCGACGATGTGCATCATCCGGTGCTCGTTCGTTTCGCCGATGTCGAAAATTCGCACGCGGTCGGGCGCGGTTCGCGCAATCGTCTCGATAACCTTTTCCATCTGCGCGTAAGTCGTGTGAAAATCGCCGACGTCGTAGCGCAGGAGGCTCTGCGGGCGCGGAACTTCCGACCGATAAGCGCCGCGCGTGTAAAAATCGAATTTCGGAACTTCCGGCGCTTCGTAATTTTGCGCTTGAAAAGTCGCGGCAAAAGCAAAAAGTAAAATGACAGGCAAAAAAACGCGAAAAAATGTCGCTTTCATTAAAAAATCCTTTGAATGAATTTGGGAAAGACTCGTGAGAAATTCTACAATGAACAGGGAAAAACCAACAATGAACAACGAGCGATTTACCAAAGAAATTTGCCCACGCTGCGAAGCTTCCTTGCTGAAAGAATGGCAGGATTTATCCGACGAGCAGAAATTTCTCGTCGAACGCCTGCCGCTGAACGCCGAATATCCGCCTGAAGAAAGAAAAAAACATCTCTATTGCCCGCGCTGCTGGCACGAAGTTCCCGACGCAAAGACAGAAACGCGAGCTTGAATGAACAGGCAGAAACGCGACAGCTACGAAGCGTGTTTCTTATGCTTAAAGAACACGCTCCGTCTTTCATCGCTCGGCAAAATGCGGCTAAAAACCTTATTTTCCGGCAATACGATATTAAGCCCCGAACCGTATAAAAAAATTACGGATAACTCATATTTTTGTTGATACAATCCGCACTATATATGTAAAATTGGTTAAACCTGAAATTTTTTCAAGGAGGGCTCCCAAAAATGTCTGCCCGAATTTCTTCCGCCCACCGCGGAGCGCGGTCGTTTTGCGTCTCCGATCCGTTAAATTCCGTGTTTCTATTCTGTTGAATTAAACCGTTTTTCGCGCCCGCCGAATTAAATTTCGGCGGCGATGAATTTTTACTGTCTTTTTGCGAAATTTTCCGGCACTGTGATGCGGGAACGTCCGTTCGCGGCGCGTCTCGCTTTACCGAAAACGATTTGAGGGATGATTAAGGAGGGATTAAATAATGGGGTTTCGCGAGTTTTTGCGGGTCGGCTGTTTTGCGCTGGCTTTTTTTTGTGTCTGTCCGTCGGGCGTCGTAATGGCGGCACCGGGCGATTTGGATGCGACGTTCGGCGCGAGCGGAAAAGTGATTACGACGGATTTTCGTCCTGACCCGTCGGCAAGCTCGGCGGCATATGCCGTCGCCATTCAGCCCGACGGAAAAATTGTCGTGACCGGGACGACGGGCGAGCTTGCCGGGGTTTTTTACAATTATTATCTCATTCTGGCGCGGTATAACGCGGACGGCTCGCTCGACGCAAGCTTCGGCAGCGGCGGCAGAGTGACGTCGAATCTCGGCTCGATTCAGGTGGTCGTCAACGCGATTGCGCTTCAGCCGGACGGCAAAATTCTCGTCGGCGGGCAATCTCCGCTCGGCGGTCCGCCCGATCAGAATGTCGGTCTGAATTTTTTTCTCGCGCGCTTTAATAATAACGGCTCGGTTGACGCCAATTTCGGAAACGGCGGTTTTACCGCCACCGATTTCAGCGGCGGCACGACCAATGACGACGGAATAAATTCCATCGTCGTCCAGCCGGACGGAAAAATCGCCGTCGCCGGTTATTCGCGGCAAGGCAGCTCGCGCGATTTCGCGATGGCGCGCTACAACCCTGACGGCTCGCCCGATAATTCCTTTGACAACGACGGAAAACTCGTCACCGCCTTCAGCGGAAACGACGACGAAGCGTACGCGCTGCTGCTGCAAACGGACGGAAAGCTCATTGCCGCCGGCTACGGTTCCGTTCCGGGCTTCGATTTCGCGCTCGCTCGATACAATCCGAACGGCTCGCTCGATACAGGCTTTGACGGCGACGGCAAAGCGACTCTCGATTTCGGCGGCTCGACAGACCAGGGACGCGCCGCTGTGCTTGAACCGAACGGCAAAATCGTTGTCGCCGGAAACGCCCGCCTTGCGGGCGCGCAGCCGGATATGGCAATCGCGCGTTTCAATACGGACGGCTCGCCCGATACGACGTTTGACGCGGACGGGAAAAACACAATCGACTTTTCCGGGCTCGGCGACGCGGCTTACGCTATGGTGCGGCAGGTAAACGGAAAATACGTTACCGGCGGTTATGCGACGGTTTCGGCGTCGTCTGCCGAAAGAGATTTCGGACTGGCGCGCTTTAATGCTAACGGCGCGGTTGATACGACCTTCGGAACCGGCGGCAAAACGACGACGAGATTCAGCACCTTTATCGGCGACGATTTCATACGCGGACTGGCGCTGCAAGCGGACGGAAAAATCGTGGCAGCGGGCGGCGGAATTACTCAGGCTAACGGCAGCACGCGGCTCGCGCTGGCTCGTTATATCGGCGACGCGCCGCTGGCTCCGGTAAACCGGCTTTTCGATTTTGACGGCGACGGGCGCGCGGACATCGGCGTTTTCCGGCAGGGAAACTGGTATCTGCTCAATTCTTCGACGGGCTTTACCGGCGTTCAATTCGGTATTTCAACCGATAAACTTGTTCCCGCCGATTATGACGGCGACGGCAAAACGGATTTCGGCGTTTATCGTGACGGCGTGTGGTATCTGCTTCGTTCGAGCGCGGGCTTTACCGGCGTGCAGTTTGGAACAGCCGAAGACATTCCGCAAACCGGCGATTTCGACGGCGACCGCAAAGCGGACTTTGCCGTTTTCCGCCCGGCGGACGGAACGTGGTATCTGCAGCGAAGCGCCGACGGATTTACCGGCGTTCAATTCGGCGCAAACGGCGATAAGCCCGTTGCGGCAGATTACGACGGCGACGGCAAAGCGGACGTCGCGGTTTATCGCGCGGGCGTCTGGTATGTGCTGCAAAGCCGCGACGGTTTTCGTGCCGTTCAATTCGGCATCGCTTCCGACAAACCCGTCGTCGGCGATTATGACGGCGACGCGAGAGCCGATTTCGCGGTTTATCGCGCGGGCGTCTGGTATCTCCAGCAAAGCACGGCGGGCTTTACCGGCGTTCAGTTCGGCATCGCGGCGGACGTGCCCGCGCCTGCCGATTACGACGGCGACGGCAAAACCGATTTGGCGGTTTTCCGCGACGGAACATGGTATCTGCAGCAGAGCGTTTCGGGTTTTGCCGGCGTTCAATTCGGCGTGGCAAGCGACGTTCCGGTTGAGTCGGCATACGTGCCGTAGAAATTAAAAATACGGCTGGCGCGTGTATCTATTTATCGAATTCGGGGACTGTATTTTTACGGAAACAATAAACCGGCGGGATGTTTTTAAGCTTCCCGTCGAAAACATCGAGCAGGGGGAAAAATGAAAATTGAAAAGCGTAGAGTCTTTAATCTTGTTTTG
>DASVWG010000265.1:0-1945 GCA_036389695.1 Pyrinomonadaceae bacterium | reverse complement strand
GCCAGCGATAATTTTTGTTCAGCCGCATGACGAAAAAATAGACAATCGTCAGCCCGACCGAAATCAGAAAAACAAAAAACAGACCGCGCGGAAAATCTTCGAACGACAGCTTGACGTTGCCGCTGTTCCAGAACCAGCTCGCCACCAGCAGCAGAAACGTCGCCATCAAGCGCCCGATTATCAGCGTTTGCAGCCGCTGCGTCGGCTGTGTAAATAACTGAAAGTATTTATCGTTTGTCTGCATCTATAACATTTATCATTTGTCATTTATCATTTATCATTAAATCAAACTTCTTAAATGGTAAATGATAAATGATAAATGAATTTGACCAGCGCCCTTGGGGAAATTACACCGTTTTGGACGAAGGCGAAGGCTACAAAGTGAAAAGAATTGAAGTTTTGCCGAAAAAGCGTTTGAGTTACCAGAAACATCAGCGCCGCGCCGAACACTGGTTCGTCGTCAGCGGCAATGCAAAGGTAACATTAAACGACCGTGAAATTCTAGTCAAAACCGGCGAATCGCTCGATATTTTAATCGGCGACAAACACCGCGTCGAAAACGAAGAAGAAGATTTGCTGATTTTCATCGAAGTCCAAAAAGGCGATTATCTCGGCGAAGACGACATCGAACGCTTCGACGACGACTTCGGAAGAACGTAAATCGTGAATAGTAAATCGTAAATAGTGAATAGTGAATGGAAAATTTAAAATCTATTTACGATTTACTATTCACGATTTACGATTCTTCTGGCTGCTTGAAGTAGATTTTTCGCCGTCAAATCCGGCTGAATTTCTAATTGCTCAATCGCTTGTTTCCCGTAACCCGTCAAAACGAGCGCGGTTTTCACGTTCGCGTTTCGTCCGGTTTCGACATCAATCGCTTTATCGCCGACAAACCACGAATTTTCCAAATCAATCGCAAAATCCGCCAGCGCCTGTTTAATCATTCCAATTTTCGGCTTGCGGCAGGCGCAGCCCGCGTCCGGCAAATGCGGGCAAAAATAAAAAGCGTCGATTTTTTCCGTCAATTTCGTCTGAATGATTTCGTGAATCCCGCGCATCGCCGCTTCGGTAAAAATCCCGCGCCCGATGCCTGATTGATTGGTGATGACGATGACCAGAAAACCGTTTTCCTTCAAAAGCCTGACGGCTTCGCCGGTAAAAGAAAAAAATCGCAAATCTTCCGCGCGCGAAAGAAAATTGACTTCTTCGATGAGCGTTCCGTCGCGGTCGATGAAAACTGCCTTTCGTCCTTTGTCCTTTGTCATTAGTCCTTCGCTTTTCGTGCTTTTTCGTATTCGTTCGCGGTTAAAATCGACTTTGTTTTATCAAAAACCTCGTCCGGCGAAATTCGCGTCATACAGCGATGGTCAATCGGGCAATCGCGGAGCATACACGGCGAGCATTCGACCGTTTGGCGAATGATTTCCGAGTTAACCGGTCGCGTCGTTTTGTCGTTGGTCGGACCGAAAATCACGAGCGTCGGCGTGCCGGTCGCGGGCGCGATGTGCGCCAAGCCCATATCATTAGCGACGAGCAAATCAATCTCGGACAAAACCGCGACCGCCTGCGACAGATTCGTTTTTCCGGTCAAAACAACGGGCTTGAGCCGCGCATTTTCGACGACCGTACGGGAAACTTCGAGTTCATCTCTGGCGCCGACCAGAATTACATTCGCCTTTAATTCCGCCTGCAAGCGGTCGTTCAATTTCGCATAACTTTCCGCGTGCCAGCGTTTCGCGCGCGAATTGGTCGAGCCGACGCCGAGCGCGACGGTTTTTTTCGACAAATCGACGCCGTGATTTTCCAAAATCTTACGCGCTTCCATTCGTCTTTCTGCCGAAACATTCAAATCCGAAAGCGGCTCGTTTTCCCAGACCTTCGTCTGCCCGAAAAGCGTTTTTTCGATTTCGGCAGCGAGATTCAAATAATAAAAAATTTCGTG
>DASVWG010000264.1:0-1866 GCA_036389695.1 Pyrinomonadaceae bacterium | reverse complement strand
ATGATACCTTAACCAATTAACCATCTAAAGGAGATGACTTATGCCAACAATCACTGAACAAAAACTTGAATTAAACAAATCCGGTACAGATAACGTAGAGGTCAAAGTCCATTACGTAGCCCATTTCAGTATTCTTGAAAGGAATTTAATGAAACTCGGGCTGACCTTCAATGAACAAATCGATCTATTCGGCATCGATGGAAGAAACTCGAAATTCTTAAAACTAGTAAGGTCGGGACCACTGCAGGTGACAGCTGCCACTACAGAAAAAACTGTTGACCTTACGCAAACCGTGCCCAGGGCTGTGCTTGATGAAGACACCGGCATCTTTTTTGAAGATGATGACGAGATAGTTTGCAGGATTCAAATCTCGACTGTCGGCTTTCCGCTCGCAATCAAAAATGATTTTACTGATCAGGTGATATTGTCCGAGCAAGGAGTCTTCAACCCCAATCCTTAACCGCAAGCTATGATTAATCCGATTCCGTTTCAGAAGAACATTTCCCCAACGCGGGAAATGTTCTTTTGCGTTGAGCCGTAAAACCTTCCTTTCGCATAATAAAATTTTCTCCGCGTCTGACAGGTAAGTTTTCAGAGCAAAATGCGCGTTTATCAATGGCAGAGCGCTGAATCTGGAATTGGAACTTCATCCGAGCAGAGGGAAAGTTTCGCGCGTCGCGAAACTAAGGTAAACAAAATATTTTAATACTTACTTTGAAATGAACTGTCTCTGACAGACGGAGGAAATTTTTTATGGGTGTTGTTATCGGAGTCATCGTCGGCATAATCCTCGCGGCGTTGAGCTACTTTTTGGTGATGTTCGGGTCGGGCGCTTCGACGACGGCGTTGATTACGGCGGCGGCGTGCGCCGGTATCGGGGGCGTTTATTCGGGGATTGCTTTCGGCAAAAAGATTTACGGCATCGCGCCGCTGAGTCTGTTCGGTTATTTTCTGGATATGACGTGGTCGCTGCTGAACACGACGGCGGCGCTGCTGGTGTGGCTGCCGGTCAGCGCCGCGGCGGGCGGGACGATGAAGACGCCCGACGCGAACAGCCAGCGCTCGGGAGCTTTCGTTTTTCCGGACAATCCGCGCGGCGGCGGTTATTCCGCGACGACTATCGGAACGGTTATCGCGGGCGGCTGGAATTCGCACGAGGAAACGCACGTCTGGCAGGCGCGTCTGACCGGACCGTTTTACCTGATTGTCTACGTCGTCTCTTTTCTGCTGAACGTAATATGCAGAGCGGTGACCGGCAAGACCAACGATTTGGTCAAAGAAGCTTATTACCGCATCTGCTTCGAAGACTGGGCTTACTGGGGCGGCGGTCACGGCTCGGACTACAGCTGGGGCGGCTGGGTCGGCGGAATGTTTCTGACCTTTTTATTTATTTTCCTGCTGCTTTTGATTCCTATCGGCATTATCACGGGCAATATTTTGGTCTGGGTCGGCGGCATCGTCGGCGCGATTCTTTATTCGCTGATACGCAACCTCGCGCCGCGCGGACACTGAGGCGGGCGGCTCGATTTCAAAATTAAATCCGATAATTCTCCCATAAATAAAAAAGCCGCCGTGCGAATATTTCGCGCGGCTAAATTATTTTTAAATATCTCTCAAATTCACCGAAATTATATTTTCGTTGACTTTATTTTAAATACGGGTGTATAAAAATCCAGTGTCGAAAAATCATAATTCAGAGGCAAAAATGAATAAAATGCGGCAGAAGATAATCGTTTTATTTGGCGGCATCGCTCTCGTTTTGAGCGGTTTTTGTCTGGCTCACGGGCAAATCCGTGTATATAACCCGCAGATTTATAACCGGACGCGAACCGTGATGTCCAACCGCGCGGCTATGCGCGCAGCATT
>DASVWG010000263.1:0-17515 GCA_036389695.1 Pyrinomonadaceae bacterium | reverse complement strand
TCCCGGAATTTACACGCAGGTCAAACGCGAAGTGCGAACCGTCGTGCGCTACCAGGACGTTTTCGGAAACGTGCAGGAACTCGACGGCACGGATTTAACGGCGCGCTGCGTGCTGCACGAGACAGACCACTGCGACGGAATCGTTTTTCTGGACAGAATGACGATGCTGAAAAGAGAAATGGCGAAGCGAAAGATTCGTAAATTGCAGAAGACCGGCAAATGGGAATAATCAATGCCGCCGAAGATTAAAGAATTGATTGCCGAGCTTGAGCGCAACGGTTTCACGAATCGTGGCGGAAAGGGAAGCCATCGAAACTATACGCATCCGCTTTGTTCGAAACCAGTTACAATTTCTGGTAAAGAGGGAAACGATGCGCAAAATATCAAATCAAACAGGTCAAGGAAGCGCTTAATGAGGTAAAAGCAAATGAGAAAAGAAGCTGACCTTTACAAAAAAATCGTGTATTGGAGCGATGAAGATAATTGTTTTATCGGAATGTGCCCCGAATTAATGTATGGCGGTGTTCACGGCGACGATGCGCTTGAGGTTTTTAAAGAATTGAGCGAGGCAATCGAAGAGGTAATAGAAATTTACAAGGAAGACGGAACGCCTTTACCTGAACCGAAAGAAGTTATTTTGCAAGCAGCTTAAATTATTGAGCGAAGGATTAGAAAATTGCAGAAAACCGGCAAATGGGAGTGAAAAGTGGAAAGTCCGGCGCGTCCGAAATGTGTTTCCTGTAACATGACTTTAGAGTATCTGGGACAGCTTCCGCTCAGAACGGGCGGAATGTCCGGCGGCTGGGAAATGCTTATCGGCGCGTTTGCGGATTTAGATGAGCGTGTCGTCAGCTTAGATATATATCGCTGCCGGAATTGCAGAAAATTAGAATTTTACGATTACGATTTAAGTTTACCGGAGAGATAAAAAATATTTTTAAAAGCGAGGGAAAAATGCAAACACAGAGAGTTTTAGACGAATTCAGAAACGAGCCGTTTACCGATTATTCAAAACCGGAAAACGCCGAAGCGATGCGCGCGGCTTTGGAACAGGTGAAAGGCGAGCTTGGACGCGATTATCCGGTTATCATCGGCGGCGAGAAAATTGATTTGCCGACGAAGTTTGAGAGCATTAACCCGTCGAACAAAACGCAAATCGTCGGGCGTTTTTCCGATGCCGATGCGGACGCGGAAAATCTGGTCGAACGAGCGATTGACGCGGCGACGGCGGCGTTCGAAACGTGGAAAAACGTTTCCGCCGAAGAGCGCGCGGAATACGTTTTCAAAGTCGCGGCGATTTTGCGTGAAAGAAAACATTATTTTTCGGCGTGGATGGTTTTGGAAGTCGGCAAAACGTGGGCGGAAGCGGACGGTGACACGGCGGAGGCGATTGATTTCTGCGAGTTTTACGGGCGCGAGATGCTGCGCTGGGCGCAGCCGCAGCCGGTCGTTCCGTTTCCCGGCGAAGACAATCGCATCGAATACATTCCGCTCGGCGTCGGCGCGATAATTCCGCCGTGGAATTTCCCGCTCGCGATTATGGCGGGAATGACTCTGAGCGCGGTTGTCACGGGAAACACGACGGTTTTGAAGCCTTCGCCCGACGCGCCGGCGATTGCTTATAAATTTATGGAAGTGCTGGAAGAAGTCGGGCTTCCGGCGGGCGTCGTGAATTTCGTCGCCGGTTCGGGAACGCGCGTCGGCGAATTTATGGTCGGCAGTCCGAAAGTGCGTTTTATCTCGTTTACCGGCTCGAAAACCGTCGGTCTGCACATTTACGAGCAGGCGGCGAAAACGGTCAAAGGTCAGCGCTGGATTAAACGCGTCGTCGCAGAAATGGGCGGCAAAGACGCGATTATCGTGGCGGACGACGCCGATTTGGATTCGGCGGCGCAGGGCGTCGTCGCGTCGGCTTTCGGTTTTCAGGGACAGAAATGCTCGGCTTGCTCGCGCCTGATTGTGGACGAAAAAGTTCACGACCGGTTGATTGAAAAAGTCGTCGATTTGACGAAAAAACTGAAAATCGGCGCACCCGAAGAGCCGGAAACGAACGTCGCGGCGGTTATCAACCAGAAATCTTTCGACAAAGCGACTTCGATGATTCAGAAGGGAATCGAGGAAGGCGGAAAGGTTCTGGTCGGCGGCGCGGGCACGAGCGAAAACGGTTTTTACGTCGAGCCGACGATTATCGACGACGTTCAGCCGCAGAGCACGATTGAGCAGGAAGAAATTTTCGCGCCCGTTCTGGCGGTGATTAAAGCGCGGGATTTCGACCACGCGCTGGAAATCGCCAACGACACGGAGTACGGCTTGACCGGCGCGGTTTATTCGACCAGCCAGGGCAGACTGGAAAAAGCGCGGCGCGAATTTCACGTCGGCAATCTTTATTTCAACCGCAAATGCACCGGCGCGATGGTCGGCGCGCACCCGTTCGGCGGCTTCAATATGAGCGGCACGGACTCGAAAGCGGGCGGGCGCGAATATCTTTTGCAGTTTATGCAGGCGAAATTAGTCTCGCAAAAAATTTAAGCCGTTCGCGTCAACCAAATATGCGAAAAAGCACCGAAAAAGGAAGACATTCGCTTTGATTTTCCGGCGTTTTTTCGCATTTTTTATTTGAATTCAAAATCGAGGAGCCAACCTGTGAGAAAAACATCTTTCGCTAAACCTTTCGCCTGCATTTTACTGTTTATTTTGACGGTTTCGACCATTTTCGGACAAAAGCCGAAGCCGATAATTTTCGCCGTTTTGAACGACGGAAAAACGCTCGAACCGATTGCGCTGATTGAAAAAGGCAAGCTCGTTCCGGCATCGGACGGTGGCGACGAGGAAAAAGTCAAAATCCTTTTCGCGAAAACTTATTACAAGCCGAAAACTTCCTACAGCCTGATTTTCGGCGGCGCGAGCGACGGCGTGGTGACGGTCAAAAGCTCCGACCCGAAAGCGGAATGTTCGTCTAATATGGCGGACGTTTTGACCAAATCGACCAAAGCGAAATTAGGCGGTTTTGTCATGGCTTTAGCCACCAACGCGCCGCCGTCCGCGACAAAATTCGCGCGCCGCCAGCCGACCGCCGACGAGCGTACCGAAATCACCGCTCTGGTGCGCGCCGAATTTGCCAAACAAAAAGTCGCGGCGAACGCTTTAAAAAATCTGAAATTCCATAATATGACGGCGCTCGACGTCGAAGCGGACGGAAAAGCCGAAATCGTCGGCTCGTCCTACGTCGAAACTTCCGCGACGAGCCGCGCCGTTCTGTTTTTTATCGCCGACAAAAACAAAGCCGGAAAATACGCTTTCGGTTTCAGCGAATTCAAAAACGTCACCGAGGACGAAATGATGAGCGGCGCAGACATCAAAGGCGTCGATTCGGGCATTTATTGCGAGCTTCTGCTCGACGTTCTGGAATACAACGGCGACAAAACGGGCGAGATTTTCACTTACACGCAAGGCTTGGAAGGCAGCGGTTTTATCGCCTATCGCCGCAGCGGCGGCAAATGGATTCGCGCGTTTGAAGGCGGAAATTATCACTGCGCGTTTTAGAAGGGATGAAGGATGAAGGATGAGGGATGAATAAAGAAATTTTTGAGTTTTGAATGATTCATTTAAGTACAAATTTAAAATTCAATACTTAAAACTCAAAATTTTTCATCCCTCATCCCTTATCCTTCATCCTTCCGAATATGATAGATTTTTTGTTTCATTATGAAAATCGTTTTTATGGGAACGCCGCAAGCCGCAGTCCCGACACTGGAAAGAATTTTGCGCGACAATCACGAAATCGTCGCCGTTTACACGCAGCCTGACCGACCGGCGGGACGCGGCAATAAATTAACCGCGTCGCCCGTCAAAGAGTTTGCCGCGCAGAATAATCTGCCAATTTACCAGCCGACGAAAATAAAAACGCCCGAAGCGCTGGAGCTTTTTAAATCGCACGCGGCGGACGTTGCCGTCGTCGTCGCTTACGGCAGGATTTTGCCCGAAACTTTTCTCCAGGCGTTTCCGAAAGGCGCAATCAACGTGCATTTTTCGCTTTTGCCGAAATATCGCGGCGCCGCGCCCGTCAATTGGGCAATCGTCAACGGCGAGAAAACGACCGGCATCACGACGATGCAGATGGACGCCGGACTGGATACGGGCGCGATTTTACTGCAAAGACAAACCGACATCGGCGAAACCGAAACCGCCGTCGAATTGATGCAGAGGCTTTCCGTGACGGGCGCTGATTTACTGTCGGAAACGCTGGCGATGTTTGACGAGCTGACGCCGCAGCCGCAGACGGACGCGCAGGCGACGTTCGCGCCGATAATGAAAAAAGAAGACGGCTTTATTAGCTGGATGCTGACCGCGACGGACATCGCCAACCGCGCGCGCGGCTTTCAGCCTTTCCCGACGGCTTTTACTTTTTACAAAGAAAAAAAGTTGACGATTTGGAAATGTCAGCCATCAAACGCCAGTCACCAATTGAAAACCGTCGGCGAAATTTTAGAAGCGAAAGGCGATAATTTACTCGTTTTTTGCGGCGGCGACACGGTTTTGCAAATCGACGAATTGCAGCTTGAAGGCAAAAGGCGAATGCCGACACGCGATTTTCTGAACGGCGTCAAGCTTGAAGCCGGAGAGATTTTGGGCAGATAATGAAGTATCAAATCATCACATTTTACGAGTTCAAAGATTTAACCCGAATCGGTGAATTAGAAGAAATTAGAGATTCTTTAAAGCTCGCGATGCGCGAAAATTCCATCTTCGGCACGATTATTTTAGCCTGCGAAGGCTTTAATTCGACCGTTTGCGGCGAGCCGGAAAGCGTCGAAAAATTTATCGAGCGAGCGGAAAAAATTCTGCAAACGACGCTGAAATTCAAATCCTCATTTCACGCCGAAATTCCTTTTCGCCGCGTTCACGTCAAAATAAAACCGGAAATCGTCACGCTCAAAAAGCGAGTCGAAATTGAAAAGGGAATCGGGACGCACGTTTCGGCGCGAAAATGGAACGAAATTATCAGCGATGCGGAAACGATTGTTTTGGACGCGCGCAACGATTACGAATACAAGGTCGGCAGCTTCCAAAACGCGATAAATCCGCAAACCGGAAAATTCAGCGAATTGCCGGAATTTATCGAAAAAAATCTCGACCCTGAAAAACACAAAAAAATCGCGATGTTTTGCACCGGCGGCATTCGCTGCGAGAAATTCGCGCCGTTTGTGAAAAGTTTGGGTTTTGAGCAGGTTTATCAACTCGAAGGCGGAATTTTGAAATATCTGGAAGAAATTCCCGAAAACGAAAGCCTCTGGCAAGGCGAATGTTTTGTTTTCGACGACCGCGTTTCGGTTGACGAAAATCTGCAAAAGGGAAACGCGCCGGATTTGTCTACGGCGGGAAAATAAATGAAAATTTCGCCAGCCCGTCTCGCCAGCTTCGAGATTTTAAATAAAATCGAAAAGGAAAAAGCCTTTTCGTCGGTTCTGCTGCCGCTTTACGAAGAAAATCTGGAAGCGAAAGACCGCGCTTTATGTCACCGTCTGACGCTCGGCGTTTTGCGAAAAAAAATCTATCTCGACGGCGTCGTTCAATCGTTCAGCAAAACGAAAATCGCAAAATTGGATGTTGAAGTCTTAAACGCTCTGCGGCTCGGACTTTATCAGCTTTTGCTGCTCGACAAAATTCCCGATTTCAGCGCGATTAACGAATCGGTCAATCTCGTTCAAAAAGCGAAAAAAACTTCGGCGAAAGGTTTTACAAACGCCGTTTTGCGCCGCGCGACGCGCGAGAAAATCGATTTGAAATTCGCCGACGAAGTCGAAAGAGTTTCCATCGAAACCTCGCATCCGCGCTGGCTGATTGAAAACTGGATTCGCCAATTCGGTTTTGAAGAGACGGAAAAGCTGGCGAAATCGAACAACGAAACGCCGCAGCTCGTTTTTCGTCTGACGGCGAAATCCGACGAAAAGACGGTTGAAATTTTAAAAAAGCTCGGCGTCGATTTGATTGAATCGGAAATCGTTACCGGCGCCTGGCGCGTCCGAAAGGCGAGCGAAATGCTTTTTGCTTATGCCAATGAAGGCAAAATTTATTTTCAGGAAGAATCTTCACAGCTTGTTGCCGAAGCGGTGAATCTTCAGCCGGACGAAAGCTTTCTGGACGTTTGCGCCGCGCCGGGAAGTAAATTTACGAAGATTCAAGATTCAAGATTCAAGATTCAAGATTCAGGATTCAGGATTCAGGATTTAAAATCTGAAATTCAAAATTCAAAATTCAAAACTCAAAATTTCTCCGTCGCCGGAGATTTATACGAGCATCGTTTGCGGTTTTTGAAACAATCGGCGGCGCATCAGGGTATAAAAAATTTGAATTTGGCGGCGTATGATGCGGAAAAAGATTTGCCGTTTGCCGATGAAATTTTCGATTCGGTTTTGCTCGACGCGCCTTGTTCGGGAACGGGAACGATTCGGCATAATCCGGAGATTCGATATTTTCTGGCGGAAAAAGATTTTGCCGAGTTACACGGAAAACAACTTCGAATCCTGCAAAACGCATCAAAGACTTTGAAAAAAGGCGGGCGTCTGGTTTATTCGACCTGTTCGCTGGAACGCGTTGAAAACGAAGCGGTTATCGAAAAATTTCTGGCTGAAAACATAAACTTTGAAAAAGCCGGTTTGAATCTGAAAGACGAATTTTTGACGGCGGAAAATTTCGCGCGCACGTTTCCGCAGAGAGACTTGACGGACGGATTTTTTATCGCGGCGCTCAGAAAGAAATAAGCAAAAGGCTTTTGCCGCTCGCCCGCTTTTTCAAAAAATGATAGACTTCGTTGATTGATTTTCTTGTTTCGAGAGGTTTAAGAAAACAAAATGGGATTGCTGAAAACAGGCGCGTCGGCGTTGGGAAAATTGATAATGGTGGCGCTGCTTGCCGCCGCTTTTGTGGTCGGAATGGTCGGCACGGTCTGGCTCAGCTTGCGCGGCGAAGAGATACAGGTTCCCGAAATTGTCGGCAAGGATTTTAACGAAAGCGAAAAGGAACTGGCGGCGCTCGGGCTTAAAGTAAAGCGCCGTTCGTATCGCTACAGCGAGGAAAAACCGAACACCATCATCGAGCAAGCGCCGAAAGCGGGCGACACGGTGAAAACCGGGCACCAGATTCTGGTCGTCGTCTCGCAGGCAAATCCCGAAGGCACGGAAGCGCCCGCGCCGCTCAAAAAAGACGATAAAGACGAAGTCGAAACCTTAGGCGACAACACCGACAAGCCGAAAACGTCGAATAAAAACTCGAACGTCAAAAAGCCGGAAAAAACGCGTGACGTAATTTCCAATAAAGCGAACAAAAACGCCAACACCGGAAACTCGAACGGCAATTCGTCGAACAGTAATTCAAAGAGCAATTCAAACGGCAGCGGCGCGGACAATAAAAACAGCACGACGACGCCGACGAATAAAACGCCCGCTCCGGCGAAAACGCCCGCCGCCAAACCGAACGACAAGCCGCCGGCAGCGGGCGATACGCGCAACCGCCGCACGCCGTAGGCGGATTTTGGAAAAAAGCAACCGATAATATATTTTGAGCAACAAATAAATGATTGAAATAGCTCCATCAATTCTTTCGGCTGATTTTTCGCGGCTCGGAGAGGAAATCGAGGCAATCGAGGCGGGCGGCGCGAGCGTTTTGCATTTTGACGTGATGGACGGGCGCTTTGTCCCGAATATTACAATCGGCTTGCCCGTTCTGAAATCGGTTAGAAAAATTACGAAATTGAAAATCGACGCGCACCTGATGATTGTCGAGCCGAGCCGTTACGCCGTCGAATTCGTCAAGGCGGGCGCGAATATGGTTTCGGTTCACGTCGAAGCGGACGTTCATCTGCAAAGAACCCTGACGGCGATTCGCGAAGCGGGCGCCGAAGCCGGAGTCGCCATCAATCCGGCGACGCCGCTCGCGGCGCTGGAAGAAGCGCTGCCGTTTGCCGATTTTATTTTGCTGATGTCGGTCAATCCGGGCTTCGGCGGGCAAAAATTTATTCACACCTCGCTGGATAAATTGCGCCGCCTGCGCCAGATGATTGACGCGCGCGGTTTAAGCACGCGCATCGAGATTGACGGCGGCATCGACGCCGGAAACATCGGCAAAATCGCGGAAGCCGGCGCGGAAATCGTCGTCGCCGGCTCAGCCGTTTTCGGCAAGGGAAATCCGACCGAAGCGGTTAAAGAATTGATTGATAAATCTACAGTCTGGGTTTAGTTATTTTAGATTTTGATAATTGATCTTTGATTTTTGATTTTTGACCTTTGTTTGAATAGCTCGACGCGAGCAAGAAAAATCAAAGGTCAAAAATCAAAGGTCAAAGACCGTTTGGAGAAGTTAATTATGTTTTTCCGTAAATATTTATTATCTATTTTAAGCTTGTTTTTAATTCTGAGCTTTGTCTCGACGAATTTCGCGCAGCGAACCGATGCCGGAACGCCTTTTCAGCGGCTCGAGGTTTTGAGTCAGAAGCTGAGCACGATGCGCCGCTCGGTCAGCGGCGCGCTTTCGACTTTGAAAGAGGAAGCCAAGGACGATAAGACGAAAAAAGACGACAAATCGTCGCTCGAAACGCCGACCGGACGCCTGAAAGCGCTCGAAAAAGAAATTTCCGGCGCCTCAAGCGAAGTCAGCAACCTGCGCGGCAAAGTCGACCGTTCGGAAAAATACGAGATGAGCGACATCGAACAGCTCGAAGCGACCGTCGCCGCCCTGCAGACGCGCGTCGACAACACGCTTCTGGAAACGGCGCAGCAGCGCGCCAACCCGACTTCGAACGTCGGAACGCAGCGCGAAGTCAAAGAGAAAACCAAGAAAATTCTATGGCTGATTCCTTACGGCAAAGAGCGCGACGAATACGAAGAATTAATCGGAAACGTCGTGCCGGGACGCGACCGCGAGCTTTTTATCGTCGCCACGCGCGAGGTTCGTAAAAACAACAACGAAGTCGGGCGGCTTCTTTTCCAGACGATTATCACCACCTACCCGGACTCGCCTTATCTGCCGATGGCAAAGCTGGCGATTGCCGATTCGTTTTATCTGGAGGGCGACACGAGTTCATTGATTCAGGCGGCGGCGGCTTATCAGGACTGGCTGACGTTTTTCCCGACGCATCCGCTGGCGTGCCGCGTGATGCTGAAAATCGCCGAATCGGAAATGCGTCAAATCGGCTTGCCCGACCGCGAAATTACAAAAGCGAAACGCGCCGAAGCGAAGCTGAAAGCCTTTGTCCAGAACCGTCAATGCACCGATTCGCCCCTGCGCCTAGAAGTCGACCAGCGTCTGGCGGAAGTGCAGGACAATCTCGGACTGCATAATCTGAACATCGCCAATTATTACTACACGCTTTCGGTCAATCAGAAAAAAGGCGGCTTGAAAGGCGCGCAGTCGCGTTATCGCGAAATTATGGATAAATACCCGCAATTCAGCTATATGGACGAAGCGCTGTATAAAATCGCCGTGACTTACCAGATTGAAGAGGAAACGGACGAAGCGGCGAAGTATTTTCAACGCCTGGTGCGCGATTACCCGAACAGCGAATTTCTCGACAAGGCGAAAGAACAGCTGACGCTGATGGGCGCGACTATCCCTGAACCGAATCCGGCGCGCAAGAATGTTATGCCGCCGAAGAAGGAAAGCTTTTTTAATAATTTCAAAAACCAGTTTTTCGGCATTTACCCGCTGACGATTGATAAAAACGGCGTTTTGATGACCAGCGATTTCGACAAATCGAAATTCGAGATGATTGACCAGATTATCGAAAATCAGGGCGACATCGCCGCATCGCAGATTCCGAAAGCTCTGACGACGGTGATTAAAACCACGCAGCCGCAGCCGCAATCGCAGACGCAGACGCCGCGACCGCAATCGCAGAAATAAACGGAAATTTACGGCAGCGAGTGTTATGATAAATAAAAGATGCTCGCTGCCTTTTTTTGTCGAAAATGAACGAAGCTTCGCCGCCAACTACGAACGCTCAACTGCTCGAAAAACGTTATCGAACCTCAGTGATAGCCGTTTCCGTTCAAATCGCGATAATGCTGGCGCTGACGGTCGTCGCGTGGTTTGTCATAACTTATTCAAACAACGATATTTCCGAGCAGGCGGGCGTCGCTCTGTGGGGCACGATTCTGCTGATTGCCGCCGGTTCGTTTCTGCTGCGGCGGATGCTTTTTTCGTGGGAAAGATTGAAATCGGTCGCGCTTTTAAAAGGGATTCCGGCGCTGCTGGATAATTTGCAGGCGAACACGATTTTGCTCGGAGCGCTCGGCGAAGTCGTCGCGATTATGGGCTTTCTGGTGGCGGTTTTGAGCGGCAACAAATTTGAGATGCTGCGCGCCGGTGCGATTTCGCTGATTGTTTTTCTGATGAATTTCCCCAGAAAATCCGTCTGGCAAAAAGTTCTCGCCGGCGCGGAGCAGGTCTTAAAATAAGGGGTTTACAAGAGTAATGAAAAAAACGACGCTCGTAATAATTTTGGCGGCTGCCTGCTGCGGCTTATTTTGCGAAATAAAAGTCGCGGCGCAGACGGAGCTTCCGCCGCCGCCGAAGCCCAAGCCGACCGCCGAGCCGACGCCCAGACTTTCGACCGCGCTGGCGCAAAATCTCGAACAGATGAAGTCGGGGCAAGTCCCGCGCGAGCGCCGCGAAGAGGCTTACGCCAAATTGCTCGAAGGTCAGCGTCATTTGTGGCAGATGAGCCGTCAGCGAACGCAGGCGGCGATGATGGCTGGCGCGAAGCTCGCCAAAGATTCGCTGCAAAAAGCCGTCGAGCTTGACCCGACTTTAGCCGAAGGCTACACGGCTTTGTCCGAGCTGGTGCTGACCACGCCGCCGAACGACATCGAAGAAGCGATACTGCTGGCGAATCTGGCGGCGAAAGTAAACCCCAACAGTTACGGCGCGCGCCGAATCTTAGCGCGGCTCTACACGATTAAAAGCCGTCTGAACGGCGGCGTTTTAGACCCGAACTGGGCGCAGAAAGCCGTCGACGAATGGAAACAAATCGCGCGTCTCGACCCGCGCAGCGCCGAAGCCTGGGCGTTTTTAAGCGAGTTTTACAATCGCACCGACCGGCAGAGCGAGCGCATCGACGCGCTGGAAAGATGGCTGGCATCGGCGACGCCTCTGGAAACGAGATTTTATCGCACGGTGATGGGCATGCAGGAAGAGCTTTCGCCGGAAAACGCGACGCTCAAGCTCGGCGCGGCGCTGATTAAAGCCGAGCGCTCGCGCGAAGCGGTCGAAGTTTTAAGCCGCGCCGTGGCTGACGACCCGGAAAACGCCGTCGCCATCGATTTACTGCGCGAAGCCATCGAAAACGCCGACGCCGCCTCGTCCGCCAAAACCATCGAAGCCCTGCGGCAGGCGGTTTACGCCAATCCTTCGAATCTGACTTTGGTCGAGCTTTTAGCGGACGTTCAGGTGCGCTTGGGACAAACCGGCGAAGCGGTGAAAACGCTGCAAAGCACCATCGAAAAATTGAATCAATCCGATAAAAATTCCGCCGCCAGCCTGCAAATCTCGCTCGGCGACGTTTACGCCGAAGCCGAGCGCACAAGCGAAGCGATTGCGGCTTATGAAGAAGCTTTAAAAATGCGCGGAATCGATAAAACCGCGCTCGCCACCGAAGAGGAAACCGAATTTGCGGGTCGCGTTTTCGGCAAAATCATCTCGACCTACAAAAACACGAATCGCTATGCCGAAGCCAGAGCCGCGATTGACCGCGCGCGCCTGATTTTTGACAAAGAAGATTTATTTGCCGACCGCCAGCTTGTTTCGTTAAATCTGGAAACCGGAAAGCGGCAGGAAGCCTTGCAGGTGATTCGCGGGATGCGCCTGCGTTTTCCGTCCGACGAAAGCCTCGTCCGGCTGGAAGCGACGGTTTTGACCGATTTGGGAAAAGTCGACGAAGGAGTGACGCTTATCAGAAATCTTTTGAAAGGCAAAACCGCGAGCGCGCCTTCGGCTTTGTCCGACGATTTCAGCAATTACATTTTTATCTCGATGCTTTACACGCAGGCGAAACGCGGGAAAGAAGCGATTGAAGCGGCTAATCTGGCGTTTAACGCGGCGGAAAGCGATGATAGAAAACAGATTGCGAAACTGAATCTGGCGACCGCGCAGCACGAAACCGGCGATTACGCCGCCAGCGAGGCGACCTTGCGCGACATCCTGAAACAAATGCCCGGCAATCCGATTGCGCTGAATAATCTGGGCTATTTCCTTCTGGAGCGCAACGAAAGATTTGACGAAGCCTTAAAATTCATCCAGCAGGCGCTTCGTATCGACGCAAACAATCCGTCGTATCTGGACAGCCTGGGCTGGGCTTATTATAAGCTCGGAAAATACGACGAAGCCGAAAAATATCTGAAAAACGCCATCCGCCGCAGTTCCGATTCGGCGACGATTTACGAACATCTCGGCGACGTCTACCAGAAACAAAATAAGATGGAGCTGGCAAAAACTGCCTGGCAAAAAGCCCTGAATCTGGCGTCGGGCGCCGAAGACACAAACCGCATCAAAGCCAAGCTTGGAAGAAAAAAGTGAGAACTAAGAGCTGATAACTGATAACTGATAATTAAAAGCTGATTGCTAATCATCAACAGCTATTTTCAGTTATCAGTTAGTTATCAGTTATCAGTTATCAGTTATCAGTTAAGATGAAATCATTTACGCTTCCGGCGTTTGCCAAGATAAACTGGTTTCTGCGCGTTTTGGGCAAGCGCGAAGACGGTTTTCACGAAATCTGCACCGCGTTTCAGACGATTTCGCTGCACGATAATCTGACATTTTCCGAGAGCGAAGAATTTGCTCTGACCTGCGATAAGCCGAATATTCCGGTTGACGAAAGAAATTTGATTTTTCGCGCGGGCGCGGCTTTACGCGAAAAATTCGGAATAAAAAAGGGCGCGCGGATTCATCTGGAAAAACGAATTCCCGCGCCCGGCGGACTCGGCGGCGGCTCAAGCGATGCGGCAATCGCGCTTTTCGGACTCGCAAAACTCTGGCAAATCGAAATCAGTTTTGACGATTTATGCGAAACCGGCGCGCGGATTGGTTCGGATGTGCCGTTTTTCTTTTTCGGCGGCACGGCTCTGGGAACGGGACGCGGCACGGAAATTTTTTCGATTGACGAGCGGGAAGAAAAATTTATGCTCGTCGTCGCGCCGGAAATCGATGTGCCGACGGCGCAGGCTTTCGCCGGTTTAAACGCGCTTCGCTTGACAAACCGGACGCCGGAAAGTATTCTCAAATATTGCCGTAGTGAAGCCGAAAAGCTGAATTTACGGCATTCTAATTTAGAAAACGATTTTGAACCGAGCGTTTTTAAAATCGAGCCCGAAATCAAACGCGCCAAGGAAAAGCTTCTCCGGCTTGGAGCATCGAAGGCGTTAATGTCGGGCAGCGGCGCGAGCGTTTACGCAGTCTTTGACAAAGAAGAAACACGGCAAGCGACATTAAAAGCCCTTGAAAACGAACAAGACTGGCGAATGTTTGCCGTAGCAACTATTTCGCGGCGCGAATACCGCGAAGCACTCAGGATGAGTGAAAAGTTGTTTCCGATTAGTTTCTAAAACAATAAATTTTCGTTGGGGCGTAGCCAAGTGGTAAGGCACCGGTCTTTGGATCCGGCATTCGTAGGTTCGAGTCCTCCCGCCCCAGCCAAGTTTCTATTTTAAACTGAACGGACAACTCAAACGGGTTGTCCTTTTTATTTTCGATTTTCGATTTTCGATTTTCGATTGGATAAGGAATAATTAAATTTGTTTTCCGCTTCCAATCTAAAATCTAAAATCTAAAATCTAAAATCCAATGAGCGTCAACGGTAACGTTAAAATTTTTTCAGGCAATGCGCATCCGGTTTTAACCGAGGACATTTGCCGTCATCTGAGCTGTGATTTGGGACAGGCAAACACGACGCGGTTTTCGGACGGCGAATATAATTTTCATATTCAGGAAAATGTGCGCGGCGCTGATGTTTTTATCATTCAGCCGACCTGTCCGCCGACCGACCGGAATTTGATGGAGCTGTTGATAATGATTGACACTTTCGTCCGCGCCTCGGCGGAGCGCGTAACGGCGGTGATTCCTTATTTCGGCTACGCGCGCTCGGATAAAAAAGACCGCCCGCGCGTGCCGATTGCGGCGAAGCTGGTCGCGAATCTGATAACGACGGCGGGCGCGCACCGCATTATGACGATTGATTTGCACGCGGCGCAGATTCAGGGATTTTTTGATATTCCGGTCGACCATATTTACGCCGCGCCGGTGATGGTCAAATATTTTCAGGACAATCCGCTCGACGATTTGGTCGTCGTCGCGCCGGACACGGGCGGCGCGGAACGAGCGAGAGCTTACGCCAAAAGATTGGACGCCGGGCTGGCGCTGGTCGATAAGCGCCGCGAGAAGGCGAACGTCGCCGAGGTAATGAACGTCGTCGGCGAAGTCGAAGGCAAAAATTGCGTGATAATCGACGATATGTGCGATACGGGCGGCACGATTTGCAAAGTCGCCGACGCGATTTACAGAGAAGGCGCGAAAAGAATTTTTGCGGGTTTCACGCACGCCGTTTTATCGGGACAGGCGGCGGAAAATATACGCAATTCGCATATTGAAAAAGTAATTGTCACGAACACGATTCCGCTCGACGAACGGGCGCAGGCGCTCGAAGCCGAAGGCAGAATCGCCGTGCAGAGTGTGGCTAAATTATTAGCCAAAGGCATTAAATCAATCCACGATGAAACAAGCGTTTCGTCGTTGTTTATTTGAAAAACGGTCTTCGGTCTTTGGTCTTTGGTCTTTGCAAGAGAATTTTGCTCAATGTCGAGCAGTAAAAATAACGAAGACCAAAAACCAAAGACCGAAGACCAAACTCAGAGGAATTATGGCAGAAAAAGTTACTGTAAAAGCAGAAAAAAGAGAAGGACGCGGGAAGAACGACACGGGCAGGCTGCGCCGCGAAGGCAAAGTGCCGATGGTTGTTTACGGCGGCGGCGGCGAATCGGTCGCGGTTGTCGCCGCGCTGAGTGATGTCGCCGCGATTTTGCGTTCCGATTCGGGCGCGAATACGGTTTTTTCGCTCGATATTGACGGCGTCGGCGCGAGCGACGTGATTTTTCACGACCGCCAGATTGACCCTTTGAAAGGTCGCCTGGTTCACGCCGATTTGCGTCGTCTGACCAAGGGCGAAAAAATCGAAGTGACCGTGCCGATTCATCTAATCGGCGAGCCGGAAGGCGTCAAAGCCGAAGGCGGCGTGCTCGACCAATCGCTGCGCGAAATCAAGCTTTTGTGCGAACCGGCGAATATTCCGGATTTTATCGAAGTCGATGTCTCGCATCTGAAAGCCGGCGAAGCGGTTCACGTTTCGGACATCAAAGCCGACGCGAATCTGGAGCTTCACGAAGCGCCGGAAACTCTGATTGCCGCCGTGGTAATCGTGAGAGAAGAAGAACTCGAACCGCAGCTTGAACCGGCTGGCGAGCCTGAAGTGGTCGACGCTAAAGGCGACGAAGAAGCCGAATAAGATTTTCGCTAACGGATGGATTCGCTGTCTGAAAACTGGCTCGTCGTCGGATTGGGAAATCCGGGCGCGGCTTACGCGCAAACGCGGCACAATCTCGGCTTTATGCTGGTTGACCTGCTTGCTCGTGAAACGAATTCGCCGGTTAAACGCGAAGAATGCCGCGCGCTGATTGGGCGCGCGCCGATTGAAAATCAAACGGTCGAGCTGGTCAAACCGCAAACCTTTATGAACCTGAGCGGCGAATCGCTTTCCTGCTTGCTGAAAAAGCCCGGCAGAAACGCGCGAAGACTCGTCGTCATAACCGACGATTTGGCTTTGCCGTTCGGCAAGATTCGCCTGCGACCGAAAGGCTCGGCGGGCGGTCATAACGGTTTGAAATCAATCATCGGTTGCTTGCGCACGGAAGAATTTATTCGTCTGCGCATAGGCATCCAGCCCGAACATCCCGTTTCGGATACGAAGCGCTTCGTGCTGGAAAAGTTTTCAAAAGCGGATTTTGAAACGGTCGAGAAAATTTTAGAGGAAAGCGCCGACGCCGTCCGCGCCGTCATCCGTGACGGCGTGGACAAAGCGATGGCGAAATTTAATTAAGGGATGAGGGATGAAGGATGAGGGATGAATAACAAGAAAATTCATCCCTCATCCCTCCGCCCTCATCCTTCAAACAATCCCTTCTTGCTTCGCCCTGCAAAGCGGCGAGGCTGGAAAGCCAAAAGGAGGATACAAAATTGGCTAACAGAGTATATGAAGTGATGTATATCGTGACGCCCGATGCGGCGGACGACGATATTACGAAATTGAACGATAATTTACAGGCTATCATTACCGACCAGGGCGGCAGCGTCGTGCGCGTCGATGATATGGGACGCCGCAAGCTGGCTTATGAAATCAACCGCAAAAAAGAAGGTTATTACGTTCTTTTTGAAATCGAAGGCACGGGACGCGAAATCGCCGAGCTCGAACGCCGTATGCGCGTCAACGATTTGATTATGCGCTACTTGACCGTGCGCGTTGACGAAGAACGCAAAACGGCGGATAAGCTTCGCGCCAAACGCGATAAACGCCGCACCGAACGCAGCGGCTTTAAAGGCGGCAACACCGGCAATGAAGCCGGCAGCGCGGCGGAAACCGGCACGGAAGCCGAAGGTTAACCAGTAAGGAAAGGAGTTTTATAAAATAAAATGGACGCTGAAAGAGATTTTGATTTGAATGAAATCGTCGCGGGCGATTTGCCGCGCATGGACAAAGGGCAACGCCGTTTTGTCCGCCGCCGCCCGCGCCAGGCTGTGCCTGATTACGTCGATTGGAAAGACATCGATTATTTAAGACGCTTTGTGCCCGAACGCGGAAAAATTATGCCGCGTCGCATTTCGGGAATTTCCGCCAGAGACCAGCGCCGCATTGCCCGCGCTATCAAACGCGCCCGCGCGATGGCTCTGCTGCCGTTTGTCGGAGACTAGAAAATTTTAGATTTTAGATTGATGATTTTAGATTGGAAGCGGAATTTGGCTCGCGCCAAATAAATTTAAAAAATAATTTCCGAATCCAATCTAAAATCTAAAATCAAAAATCTAAAATCAATTAAGGGAGATTATAAAAAATGGCTAATACCACAGTTTTATTACGTGAAGACGTTGATAATTTGGGCGGACGCGGCGAAATCGTCAAAGTCAAGGCGGGTTACGCGCGCAATTATCTTTTGCCGCGCAATATCGCGACGCTCGCCACGAAAGGCAACGTCAAACAGGTTGAAAACGAACGCGCCGCGCTTTTGAAAAAAGCCGCGACCGAAAAAGCGACCGCCGACGCGCAAGCCGCGCAGATGAGCGACATCACGCTCACTTTCGAGCGCAAAGCGGGCGAGCAGGGAATTCTTTTCGGCTCGGTGACTTCGATGGACATCGCCGAAGCCTTACAGGCGAAAGGCTACGAAATCGACCGTCGTAAAATCACTCTGAAAGATGCGAT
>DASVWG010000262.1:0-5116 GCA_036389695.1 Pyrinomonadaceae bacterium | reverse complement strand
CAAATATGAGAAATTTTCAGCCGGAAAAAACGATAACCTGTCTTTGTTGTTGTCAATGCGCCGCGAAAGCGCACCGGCTGAGATTTGGCGTCGAAATTTGACGAATTAAAACGCGGAATTTAAAAAAATCAGTCGGTCGTGAAAGCTAAAAAAAGTTTCACGACCGACTTTTTTATTGAGACAGGAATTGAAAATCTTTGCGACCTTTGCGAAAAACTTTGCGCTCTTTGCGGTTAAGAAAAATTTTTACCGCAAAGGACGCGAAGGTTTCCGCAAGGTCGCAAAGTAAAAGCTTAAAAATAAAATGCAGACAGCAGTTTTGGAAGCAAAAATCGAAACAAATTTTCCGGCGGCAGAAATCGAACAGTCTTTTCTGGAAGCGGCAATCGGCAACACGCCTTTAATTCGCCTGCGCCGCGTCGCCCGCGATTTGCCGGAAACAATCGAGATTTACGCGAAAGCCGAGCACTTAAATCCGGGCGGCGCGGTGAAAGACCGCGCGGCGCTGGCGATGATTCTGGCGGGCGAGAAATCCGGCGAGCTAACCCGCGACAAAACGATTCTGGACGCGACGAGCGGCAATACGGGCATCGCCTACGCGATGATTGGCGCGGCGCGCGGTTACCGGGTGACGCTCGCGCTGCCGAAAAACGCGAGCTTCGAGCGCAAACGAATTTTGCGTCTTTACGGCGCGGAAATCATCGAAACCGACGCTTTAAACGGAACCGACGCCGCGCAGGCAGCCGCCAAAAACTTGGCGCGCGAGTTTCCCGAAAAATATTTTTATCCCGACCAATACAACAATCCGGCTAACTGGCAGGCGCATTTTCTGACGACCGCGCCGGAAATCTGGCGACAGACGCAAGGGCGCGTGACGCATTTCGTCGCCGGACTCGGCACGACCGGAACCTTTGTCGGTGTGAGCAGAAAATTAAAAGAATTTAAGCCTTCTTTGCAGGCGATTTCTGTTCAGCCGGATTCGCCGCTGCACGGTCTGGAAGGGATGAAACATCTGGAAACCGCGATTGTGCCGGGCATTTACGACGCTCGTTTAGCCGATAAAAACACGGAAGTTTCGACCGAAGACGCGCAGGCGATGACGCGGCGGCTGGCGCGCGAAGAAGGCTTGTTCGTCGGCGTCAGCTCGGGCGCGAACGTTTTCGCGGCGCTTCGCCTGGCGCGTGAATTAAAAGAAGATGCGGTCATCGTCACGATTCTGTGCGACGGCGGCGGACGCTACCTGAGCGAAAGTTTTTGGGATGAAGCTTAAACCGGCTTTTTGACGGCGGTTTCTTCCGCGCTCTTTGAAAATTTAACCAGCGTGTCAACCTTTTGTTTTTAATAAATTTTGTTGACAGTATTTCAAAAAATTTTGTTGACAGTCGTAGGAAAATCTGATATTTTGTCGCGCATAATACATCAATAAAATTTATTCGCCGCATAACGGCAGGTAATTTTAAATATATGAATGTCCGTGGCGCAAATCCAGGTTTTCTTACAGGTATTATTGCCGGATATATTATCGCAAGCCTGTTTTCTCCTGATGCATCGTCAACCGGCAATAATCGCTTCGGTCACGGAAATTAAAAGACCGGTTGCCGCGATTTTCGCCGCCGGTTCGGAAAAATTGACTCAGACTAAAGCAGAAGCGCGTTGTAATCCGTCTTCAAAATAAAACTGAAATTTCTATTACGATTACATCAACTTGACACGCTCCGAGCCAGTCCTGTAAATTGCCCTTTAGATATTTAATTCGGCTTTCAAATTTTGGAAAGCGCAAAAAGTGGCGATTTAAGGTTAACTTGCTCCACTTTAAAAACTGCTAAACAACTGCAAAGGGAAATTTTTATAAAAAAACTCTCGTGCTTTTATTTAGCACGAGAGTTTTTTTCGTTTGGAGAGAAAATTATGAGCGATTTGGCGATTGCAACAAAGCTTGTTCATGCCGGTGAAAGACGCTCGCCGCGGCTCGGCGTTCCGGCGGCGACTCCGATTTACGCGACTTCGACTTTCGTTTACGAGCGGATGGAAGACGTCGACCGCGTAGTCGAGGGCGAGGTTTCGGATTTTGTCTACAGCCGTTACGGCAACCCGACGGTTGTCGCGCTCGAAGAAGCGATTGCCGCGATTGAAAACGGGAAATTCGCCTGCGCTTTCGGTTCGGGAATGGCGGCGCTGCACGCCGCGCTGCTCGCCTGCGAATTAACGGCGGGCGCGGTTGTTCTGGCGTCGCAGGATTTATACGGCGCGTCGCTCGAATTGCTCCACACGATTTTCGGCTCGCTCGGCGTCAAAACCGTTCTGGCGGATTTTTCCGACCTCGAAAATCTGCGCGCGAAGGCGCTGAAATTAAAGCCGCGCGTTTTGCTTGGCGAAACTATCTCCAACCCGCTTTTGAAAGTTTTAGACATCGAAGCCTGCGCTCTGGTTGCGCGCGAGGCGGGCGCGAAATTGATAATTGACAACACGTTTGCGACGCCGTTTTTGTGCCAGCCGGTAAATTTCGGCGCGGATTTTGTCATCCACAGCGCGACGAAATTTCTGGGCGGGCACGCCGATGCGACGGGCGGAATCGTCGTCGCGCGCGAAGAGTTTGACCGTCCGGCGCTGCTCGGCGCGCGGACGCTCACGGGCGGAATTTTGAGCGCGTGGGAAGCGCATTCGATTTTGCGCGGCTTGAAAACTCTGGGCTTGAGATTGGAAAAACAATGTCGCAACGCCGAGCGTCTGGCGGGATTTTTTCTCGATTGCCCGCACGAAGTCGAAAAAGTGATTTATCCGGCGCTGGTCACGGGCGAAGAAGGCGAAAAGGTGGGGCGAATTTTGCGGAAGCCTTTCGGCGGCGCGGTTCTCGGCGTCAGGCTCAGGCAGGATTCGCGCGAGTTTGTTTATCAATTTATGAACGCTTTAAAGCTTTGCACGCGCGGCGAGCGTCGGAGATATTTTTACCGGCGTCGTTCATCCGGCGACCGCGACGCATCGCGAAATGTCGCCCGCCGGACGCGCCCGGCTCGGAATTAGTGAAGGTCTTTTGCGAATTTCGGCGGGCATCGAGGAAGTCGAAGACATTATCGCCGACATCGGACAGGCTTTCGGAAAACATTCGAAAACCATGACCGCCGAAGCAAATAGATGAAAGCAAAAGATTTAACGGAAGCGGACAAAAAGGATGAAATTTTTCCTGTCTGATTTTATCTTTGCTCGTTTGCTTGCGCTCCCGTTAAACCGGTTCGGCGCAGTGAATAAAATTTATGATTTTGTTAAGCGAAAAATCTATCGAAGAAATCGAAGCGCACGGCGAGCGGACGTATCCGCACGAATGCGGCGGAATGTTAATCGGGCATTTCGCGGCGGACGGCACGAAAACCGTGACGGAGCTTTTGCCGATGGAAAACTCGAGCGAGGAATCATCGCGGCACAACCGCGTGCTGATTTTGCCGCAGGACGTTCTGCGCGCCGAACGCTTCGCGCGGGCGAAAAAGCTCGACGTCGTCGGCTATTATCATTCGCATCCCGACCATCCGGCGCGCCCTTCGCAATTCGATTTAGACCACGCTTTGCCCGTCTGGTCTTACATCATCGTCTCGGTGGAAAAGAAAAAAGCGGTCGATTTGCGCTCGTGGGAGATGCAGGCAGACCGCGCGAAATTTAACGAGGAAGAACTTATCAGGGAGTAATACATTATGTCAGTAGCAATTATAATTCCGACGCCTTTGCGTCAATTTGCGGGCGGAAATTCGGAAATCGAAGTCGAAGCCGCGACGGTCGGCGCCGCTTTGAACCAATTAACGACTGAATACGACGGTTTGCGCAAGCATCTTTATAACGACCAGAACAGTTTGCGAAATTTTATCAACGTTTACGTCGGCGAAGAAGATATTCGTTATCTGGAAGGCGCGGAAACTGCCGTGAAAGACGGCGATACGATTATGATTGTGCCTTCGATTGCGGGCGGAAATTTCGCGCCCGCCGCGAAAGCCGTGAGCGATTTACCGAATTTGAGCAACGAAGAAATCGCCCGCTATTCGCGTCATCTGATTTTGCCGGAAGTCGGGCTGGAAGGACAAAAAAAATTAAAAGCCGCGCGCGTTTTGATGATTGGAACGGGCGGTTTAGGCTCGCCTTTGGGCTTGTATCTGGCGGCGGCGGGCATCGGCACGCTCGGCATCGTCGATTTCGACGTGGTCGACGAATCTAATCTTCAGCGCCAGATTATTCACGGCACAAAGGACGTCGGGCGACCGAAAATCGCTTCGGCGAAAGATAGATTGCAGGACATCAATCCGAATACGAAAATCGAAGCTTTCGAAACGCGCCTGACGAGCGAAAACGCTCTGAAATTGTTCGCGGATTTTGACGTCGTGGTGGACGGAACCGACAATTTTCCGACGCGTTATCTCGTCAACGACGCGTCCGTTTTGACCGGAAAGCCGAACGTTTACGGCTCGATTTTTCGTTTTGAAGGGCAGGCGAGCGTTTTCTGGGCGGAAAAGGGCGCGTGTTATCGCTGCCTGTATCCCGAACCGCCGCCGCCCGGACTCGTTCCGTCGTGCGCCGAAGGCGGAGTTTTAGGCGTTTTGCCCGGCATTGTCGGCACGATTCAGGCAAACGAAGTCATCAAAGTGATTTTGGGCGCGGAAGGAATTCTGCTGAATCGCTTGCTGCTTTTTGACGCGTGGAAAATGCGTTTTCGCGAGTTAAAGCTGCGCAAAAATCCCGATTGCCCGCTTTGCGGCGAGCGCCCGACGATTAAGGAATTGATTGATTACGAAGAATTCTGCGGCTTGAATTTGCCGCCGGAAGAAACGCCGGTTTTGGAAGAGATTACGGCGACCGAGCTGAATGAATTAATCAAAAACGACGACGAAGTGCAGATTATCGACGTGCGCGAGCCGCACGAATTCGAAATCGCGCGGATTCCGAAAACGAAGCTGATTCCGCTCGGCGAAATCCTTACACGCGCCCGTGAAATAGACTCGTCGCGCACGGCGATTCTGCACTGCAAAGGCGGCGTCCGCAGCGCGAAAGCGATTGAAAATTTAAAAAACGCGGGTTTTACCGGACGCTTAATTAATCTGAAAGGCGGCATCGCGGCGTGGTCGGATGAAGTCGATGC
>DASVWG010000261.1:0-3962 GCA_036389695.1 Pyrinomonadaceae bacterium | reverse complement strand
TTCATCGTACCGCGTTCCGCGTTTCTAATGTATCGTCGCGCAGGCGGTTTTAATCGCGCGGAGATTATGCTGCTCGCAGGCGCAGGCGAGCGATTTGTCTACCTTTTCTTCCATCTGGCATTCCGGCTGCGAGCAGACGATGGCGAGCTCGGAAACGACCAGAAATTTTGCTTTTTCAATCATTCGCTGCTCGCGAAACGAAAGCGCTTTACTCTGCATCAAAAAAGTCAGTTTTTTCAAAACGTCGGCGACGGCAAAAATATCGCCGGTTTGAAATTTGGCGGCAAATTCGCGCGAGCGGGCTTTCCAGTCGCTCGCCGGATTGTCGAAATCCTCTGCCAGAAAATTCATTAAAACCTCGCACTGCGTCGGTTTGAGAACCGGACGAATGCCGACGCTTTCGGCTTTGTGTTTCGGAACTAAAATCGAGGAGTTGTTGGATAAAACCCGCAGCGAGTAGAATTCTTCGGATTCGTCGCCGTTTTCTTTGTTTTTAATTGCCTCGACTTTGCAAACGCCGTGATTCGGATATGCGACTTTCTGACCGACTCTGATGTTCATTCGTAGCCTCCAAAAGATTAAGGCAAGCTTATAAACTGCAAGCTGTCTGAAAAAAAAATAAATTTTGAGGTTCGGCTTAATTTTAGCAAAGAAGCGGCGAATTAGAAAGATTTTTTTGGCAAACTTCGAAACAATCGGCGGCGGCTGTTTAATTAATGGAAAGCGGCGCGTTATCCGCATGTGTTTTACTTCTGAAGATAAAATCGTTTTCCCAAAAATAAAAACAAGCCTGTAAATCCAAGCATCAAATATAAATAATTAATTTTGTTAAAACCGGCGCGGATTGATGCCGGTATTTCATTTACATTTTACTAATAAACGCCTATACTTAGGCTGTAAACCGCCCAATCTGCTAGCCGACAAATCATACGACTATTAACAATCAGTTAGTTGTTAAAGGAGAGTTTCATGCTTCGATATTCCAAAACGCTTTTTTCAAAAGTTTTCACGACGCTTTTTATTTTCGGATTATTATTTCTATTGAATCCGAGCGCGACCAGAGCCGCGGCTGGGGATTTGGACACGAGCTTCGTCGCTACCTTGTCGGGCGGTTTCGGCGGCACCACGAGTGTCAACTCGCTGGCGGTGCAGCCGGACGGAAAGATTATTATCGCCGGGAAATTTTTCGCCGTCGGCAAATACCCGCGAATCTGCATTGCACGGTTAAACGCCGACGGGACGGTCGATCAGGCTTTCGCCGCGCTGGCGCTGGACGTCAACCAGGATGGAAATCTTTACATCAACCAGGTAGCGCTGCAACCGGACGGGAAGATATTACTGGGCGGCGAATTCTTTTTTCAGGGACAGGAAAAGGCGCTGCTCAGACTTAACGCCGACGGCTCATCTGACAGCTCTTTTAACAACAACGTGGGCGGCACCTTCCGCAGGGCACACGATTTCGTTATCGCGCCGGACGGCAAAATCTTTTTCGCCGGTGTGAAGAGCACCGGGTTTATTGGCTTATGGCGCATTAGCTCCGAAGGAAACGTTGAATCGGAAAGGACGGTCGTCTCCTACGGCAAACTGACGCTGGCGCCGGGCGGGAAATTAATCGCTCTGGGCGGCAATCAAAACGAGGTTCGACGTCTCAACACGGATTTATCCGATGATGCGTCGTTTCAACCTACTTCGGGCGGAACCAGTTTTCTGGACGTCGCGGCGCAGCCGGACGGGAAAGTCGTCGTCGTCGGCTCTTTTAACACGATTTTCGGCTTTCAGATAGCCAAGGTCGCGCGCTTCAACGCGGACGGCACGCTCGACACTTCGTTCGGCGCCGTCAATCCGGGGCGACCGAACGAAGACGTGCGGGTGGTGAAGCTGCTGCCGAACGGTAAAATTCTGATTGGCGGAGAATTTGACATGGTCAACAACGTGGCGACGAAAATGGTCGCCATTCTCAACGCCGACGGCAGTCTCGACACATCTTTCGCTTCTCAATTACCGCTTCAATCGGGCTCGAACAGAGGAATCAACGACGTGGCTGTCCAGGCGGACGGCAAAATTCTCGCCGACCGTTTCCGTCTGAATACGGACGGCTCAGTCGATTCGACCTACGCGCCGCAAATCAGAGACCGCGGGTTCGGTCACGAAACCGTGGTGCAGCCGGACGGAAAAATTCTGGTCGGCGGTCAATTTTCATTTGCGGGCGATAAAGCCATTAACTCGCTGGCGAGATTTAACGCCGACGGCAGCGTCGACGATACTTTTACCCAGACCACTTTTTCGAACTTTGCGACGATTCGCGCCATCGCGGTGCAGCCGGACGGAAAAATTCTCGCGGGCGGGACATCCCCTACTGTCGTGCGGTTCACTCCGACCGGCGCGGTCGATATGAGCATTGGACTTGCCGCGCAGGATGTTTATGACATCAAGCTGCAGCCGGACGGGAAAATACTCGTCGCGGGCGACGCCGGCGGCGGCTATCTCCGAAGATTTAACGCCAACGGCACGGGCGACACGTCGTTTACCCCCACAAACAACGCCGGAGTCGTCTTTAAAATTGCGCTGCAACCGGACGGGAAAATCATTGCTGTCGGCAACAGCAACTTCAAGGTCAGGCGTTTTAACCCGGACGGCACGCCCGACCCGACTTTTAACCTGGCTTTCGGAGGTCCGAACAGTTGGACTTACGATGTCGCCGTGCAGGCGGACGGCAAAATCCTGCTCGGCGGAATTTTCACGGGCGTGAGCGGGGACGCAAACAAAAAATGGCTCGCCCGCTTGAATGCTGACGGCTCGCTCGACACGGCTTTTCAGCCGGTATTTGATATGTTCGTAAAGGCTATCAAAATCCAACCGGACGGGAAAATTCTGGCTGCGGGCGGTTCGAGCGTCTCGAACGGGTCGTTTGTGCTGCCGGGCAGAATAGTCAGAGTAAATCAGAACGGTACGCTCGACCCGACGTTTAACAACGCGATGAACTTTAACGACACGGTTCAGAGCATTGATTTACAGGCGGACAACAAGATAGTCGTCGCCGGTTTGTTTACGAGAGCCAGCGACGTTCCGAATATCGGTCTCGCGCGTTTGTTGAATTCCGCCGCGCCGCCGAGAGCGCTGTTTGATTTTGACGGAGACGGCAAAGCCGACCTTTCGGTGTTTCGCCCGTCAGCCGGTTTTTGGTATATCGCCCGACCGACCGGCGTGCCTTCGCAGAATTTCGACACCGTGCAATTCGGCGTCAACGGTGATGTCATTGTTCCGGCTGATTACGACGGCGACGGCAAAACCGACGTCGCCGTCTGGCGTCCTTCGGATGGCACATGGTATTTAATGCAGTCAACGGCAGGATTTCGCGCCGCTCAATTCGGAGCCAACGGCGATATTCCCGTGCCCGGAGATTTCGACGGCGACGGCAAAGCTAATCTGGCTGTTTTCCGTCCTTCGACCGGTTCGTGGTATATCGCTCGCGCAACGGGAACCCCGAATCAGAATTTCGATTCGGTTCCATTTGGCGCGAATGGAGACAAACCGATTGCCGGAGCCGATTTCGACGGCGACGGAAAAGCCGATGTCGCTGTTTTCAGACCGACAGACGGAAACTGGTATCGCATTAACAGTTCAACCAATCAATTTGTCGGCATTCATTTCGGCATCTCTGAAGACAAACCTGTCGCGGCTGATTACGACGGCGACGGGAAGACCGACCTTGCGGTGTGGCGACCGAGTGACGGCGTGTGGTATCGCATCAATAGCGGCACGGATACTTTCAGCGCGACGCAGTTTGGAATCAGTACCGATAGACCTGTACCGGCAGATTACGACGGCGACGGCAAGACCGATTTGGGCGTCTTCCGACCGAGCGAAGGCAACTGGTATCTGCTCAAATCAACGCAAGGCTTTACCGGTGCGCAGTTCGGCAACAGCAGCGATTTACCCGCTCCCAACGCTTTTGTTCGTTG
>DASVWG010000260.1:0-18261 GCA_036389695.1 Pyrinomonadaceae bacterium | reverse complement strand
GCTTTTGATTCGATTGACAACGCGCCGGAAGAAAAGGCGCGCGGCATCACAATCGCCACCGCGCACGTCGAATACGAAACGGCGAACCGTCACTACGCGCACGTCGATTGTCCGGGACACGCCGATTACGTCAAAAACATGATCACCGGCGCAGCCCAGATGGACGGTGCCATCCTGGTCGTCGCCGCCACCGACGGACCGATGCCGCAAACCCGCGAGCACATTCTTTTAGCCCGTCAGGTCGGCGTGCCGTCAATCGTGGTCTTTATGAACAAGGTCGACGCCGTCGACGACGCCGAGCTCCTTGAACTGGTCGAGATGGAAATCCGCGAGCTTTTATCTTCTTACGAATTTCCGGGCGACGATATTCCGGTCGTGCAGGGCTCGGCTTTGAAAGCTCTGGAAGGCGACCCCGCCTGGGAGCCGAAGATTGACGAATTGATGCAGGCTGTCGATGATTACATTCCGACGCCGCAGAGAGAAACCGACAAACCTTTCCTGATGCCGGTCGAAGATATCTTCACCATTCAGGGCAGAGGCACGGTCGCGACAGGCAGAATCGAAAGAGGAATCATCAAGGTCAACGAACCGGTCGAGATAGTCGGCATCAAGGACACGAGAAACTCGGTCTGCACCGGCGTGGAGATGTTCAAAAAGCTTCTGGATGAAGGACGTGCCGGAGACAACGTCGGCTTACTCTTGAGAGGCGTCGAAAGAAAGGAAATCGAACGCGGACAGGTTATCGCCAAACCGGGCTCGATTACGCCGCACACGAAATTCAAGGCGGAAGCTTATGTCTTAACCAAAGAAGAAGGCGGACGCCACACGCCGTTTTTCACGGGCTACCGTCCGCAGTTCTACTTCAGAACCACGGACGTAACGGGAGTCGCGCACTTGCCGGAAGGCGTGGAAATGGTCATGCCCGGAGATAACATTCAGATGGAGATTGAACTGATTGCGCCGATTGCCATGGAAAAGGGACTGCGCTTTGCGATTCGCGAAGGCGGCAGAACGGTCGGCGCCGGCACTGTCTCCGATATTGTTGAGTAATTTAATAAAAGGTAGAAGTTATGCCGAGAGATAACATAATTTTGCAATGCACCGAGTGCAAGGAACGTAACTACGTAACGACGAAGAATAAGAAAACCACGCCCGAGCGTCTGGAATTCAAAAAATTCTGCCGTCGCTGCCGTTGCCACACCGTGCACAAAGAAAATAAGTAACTGGCTTTTCGATTTTAGATTTCGGATTTCGGATTGGAAGCGGAAAAATAAATTTATTCCAACTCCAATCGCAAATTGCAAATCTAAAATCGAAAATAGTCTTAGGGGTATGGTGTCAATGGTTAGCATGGAGGTCTCCAAAACCTTAGGTCCGGGTTCGAGTCCTGGTACCCCTGCCATTTAAATTTTAGGAGAAACAAAAGTGTCAGAAGCAATTGACACCGTAGACAATAATAAAGAGGGCAAAGGCGGCGTCGGACAGTTTGTGCGCGAAACGCGCGAAGAACTGACGAAAGTTTCGTATCCGTCGTCCGAAGATGTCAGAGCGACGACTTTAATCGTCGTCATCAACGTCATCTTTTTTGCCATCTTCTTATTTTTGGTTGACCGCGGGTGGACTTACACGCTCGAAGGCTTTACCTGGCTGGTCAACAAGCTTGCGGGAATTTAAAACAGATGAAGCAGTGGTATTTTATCCATACTTATTCCGGGCATGAGAACAAAGTCGTGGAAAGTCTGAAGGCGCGCATTCGCGACCTTGAGCTCGGCGATTTGATTACGTCCGTTCTTTTGCCGAAGGAAACGGTGGTGGAAATGCGCGGCAACAAGCGTATCGAATCGAGCCGGATGTTTTATCCCGGCTACGTTTTGGTCGAAATCGAATGCGACGAGCGCGGACGAATTCCCGACAACGTTTTTCACGCGATTAAATCGACGCCGAAAGTGACGGGCTTTCTGGGCGGAAAAAATCCGACGCCGCTGACGCAGGAAGAAGTCGACCAGATTGTGCACAACGTCGAAATCGCGGCGGAAAAACCGAAACCGAAATTCTCCTATACAATCGGCGAGATTGTGAGAATCAAGTCCGGTCCGTTTGCCAGCTTTACCGGCAAAGTCGAAGAAGTCAACGAAGAAAAAACGACTTTGAAGGTCACGGTGACGATTTTCGGACGCTCGACGCCCGTGGAATTGAGCTTTCTGGACGTCGAAAAAGTCACGTTTGCAGAGGAAGAATGATTTTTAGTGAATCGTGAATCGTAAATCGTTAACCGAAGTAAAACGGAATTTTCTATTAACGATTTACGATTCACGATTCACAATTTTAAATTGAGGACATTTTCGAGTTGGTCTTTAATTAAAACTCGAAATCGTAAATCGAAATTATGGCAAAGAAAGTAACAGGTTACATCAAATTACAGATTCCCGCCGGAAAAGCGAATCCGGCGCCGCCGATTGGTCCCGCGCTCGGACAACACGGCGTGAACATCATGGAGTTTTGCAAAGCGTTTAACGCGAAAACGGCAAACGACGACCCCGATATGAAAGTGCCGGTCGTGATTACGGTTTTCGCCGACCGCTCGTTTACGTTCGAGACGAAAACGCCGCCCGCCGCCGACCTTTTGCGTAAGGCTTCGGGCATCGCGAAAGGCTCGGGCAAACCGAATCGCGAAAAAAACGGAACGATTTCGCGCGCCCAAATCGAGGAAATCGCCCGCAAGAAAATGCCGGATTTGAACACGACGAATCTGGAATCGGCGATGAAAACGATTGAAGGCACGGCGAAAAGCATGGGCTTGACGATTGAATAGTTTTTAGAAAAGGGAGAAATGTTTGCGCCGTAAAGCGCAAATCCAAAAACATTTCGTTTGAACCTAATATTAAAATGGCTAAAAAAGGTAAAAAATACAGAGCGGCTCTGGAAAAAATCGAGCCGAACAGAAAATACACGCTCGACGAAGCGATTGGCATAGTCAAGGAAATCGCTTTCGCCAAGTTTGACGAAACCGTCGAATTGACGATGTGGCTCGGCGTCGACCCGCGCAAAGCCGACCAGATGGTGCGCGGAACGGTCGTTCTGCCGAACGGTCTGGGCGGCAAGGCGAAAACGGTCGTCGTTATCGCGCAGGGCGATAAAATCCGCGAAGCCGAAGAAGCCGGCGCCGATTTGGCGGGCGGCGAGGAAATCGTCGACCGCATCAAAGGCGGCTGGCTCGATTTCGACGCGCTGATTGCGACGCCCGATATGATGGGCAAAGTCGGTCAGCTCGGAAAGCTTCTCGGACCGCGCGGTCTGATGCCGAATCCGAAAACCGGAACGGTGACGATGGACGTGCGCACGGCGATTCAGGAAACGAAAGCCGGTAAGGTCGAATATCGCGTCGATAAAACCGGCGTGATTCACGCGCCGGTCGGCAAAGTTTCTTTCGACGCCGAAAAGCTCCGGCAGAACACGAAAGTTTTGATGGACGCCGTCGTCAAGGCGAAACCGCAGACGGCGAAAGGTCGCTACGTCAAGAAAGTAAACCTGGCGGCGACGATGAGTCCGGGCGTTTTGCTCGATGAATTAGCTTTAGTGTAGAAAGTGAGGGAATAAGAAATGAAAACAAGAGCAGAAAAACAGGAAATTTTAGACACCCTCACCGAAGGGTTTCAGAATTCGAAATCGGCGATGGTCGTCAGCTTTAATAAGCTGACCGTCGCCAAAGACCAGGAATTTCGCAATCATCTGCGCGACGTCGGCGCAAAGTACCAGGTGGTCAAAAACACTCTGGCGCGTCTTGCCGTCAAAGGCACCCAATTAGAAGGCGCAACCGAACATTTTAAAGGTGTTACGGCGGTGGCGTGGACTGACGGCGACCCGGTCGTTTTATCAAAAACAGTTTCAAAATTCGTCAAAGACAACGGCGAAGTATTTAAGTTCAAAGTCGGCGTCGTGGACGGAAAAGTGGTTGACTTGAAACAAGTCGAAACAATCGCCGCATTGCCGTCGAAAGAAGAGCTTATCAGCAAGATTCTGTTCCTGCTTAACGCTCCGGCGCAGCGCATCGCGACGGTTATCAATGCCGTTCCGCGCAATCTCGCCGTAGTCATTAAGCAAATCGGCGACCAGAAGCCCGAAACTCAGCCGGAACAAAAAACGGCTGAACCGGCGGCAAAGGCTGAAGAAGCCGCGCCTGCGGCGGAAGAAGCGAAACCAGAGGAAACTGCGGCAGCGCCGGAAACGAGCGCCGAAACGCAGGAGGAAGCGCCGACGCAGGAAACCGAAAGCGCCGGAGGCGAGGAAACTCAAGCCGCCGCGCCGGAATCTGCGGCAACGGAAGAAGCGCAAGCCGAATCCGCGCCGGAAGCAGCGAGTTCTGACGAAAGCGCTGCGGCGGAAACTTCGGAAGAAGCGACGCCGGAAGCGGAAGCAAAGTCGGAAGAGTAATGGAATTTGCGATTTGCGATTGCCGATTTGCGGTTTCGTAAGGATTTAATTAAAAAATCCGATTCCCCAAATCGGCAATCGCAAATCTAAAATCGAAAATTAGCAAAGCCGTGCTCAAGGTAAAACGAGCGAAGCGATTTGTCAGGGTCGCTTTGCAGCTCGGATAAATTCGGAAGGAGATGCAACCCGTACGAAATTATCCCGTGGGTTCTGACGGCTGACATAAACAAAGCCGTTAATTGTAAATCGTAAATCGTGAAGAGAGAAAAACACGATTGACGGTTAACGATTAACGATTAACGAAAACACAAAGAACCCTAAATTAAGGAGAGATTAAATAATCATGGCAGTTACAAAAGATGAAGTAGTTGAATTTTTGAAGGGCATGACCCTTCTGGAAGCAAGCGAGCTCGTGAAAGAGTTGGAAGAAGTTTTCGGCGTTTCGGCGGCGGCGGCGACCGTTGCGGCGGCGGCTCCGGCGGCGGGCGGCGGCGACGCGGCTCCGGCGGAAGCGGAAAAAGATTCGTTTGACGTTATCCTGCAATCGGCGGGCGCGGCTAAAATCAATGTTATCAAGGTCGTTCGCGAAATCACGGGCTTAGGCTTGAAAGAAGCGAAAGATCTGGTTGACGGCGCGCCGAAAGCGGTAAAAGAAGGTGCATCCAAAGACGAAGCCGAAAGCATCAGAGTCAAACTGGCAGATGCCGGCGCGACGGTTGAAGTTAAATAGTTTGCTTGTTAGAATAAAAGGCAAGCGGTATTTTGCATTTCATAAAAACTATCGCTTGCCGATTTCGCTCTTTTAAAGCTCAAAGTAGTTTTTGAGTTTTTGGTTTGTTTTTTTCCGAGATAAAACGGGAGAATAGGTGTCCTTTTTCGGCACTCTCAGAAAATTTATTTCGTAGCAGTTGCTGCTAATTTTAAGCGGTCTGGGCAGACTTTGCCCTCGACCGCATTTGCCGTCTTTGTTAAAAAAGTTGTTTGCTGAGGATTCGTTATTTGCAACGACTACGAATACTACCAGCAAAACGCGCACAAAGCAACAGAAATTTTCTTCAGAACACAAAATATTATGATTGCCAATCCGCTCCAAACAAATACCAACGGCTTAGGTCGCCGCACGAGTCAAGCGCCTAAGCGCGTAGATTTTTCAAAAATTTATACGTCAGCACGCATCCCGAATCTGATAGAGGTTCAGCGTGAATCATACAATCGTTTTTTGCAGATGGACCTTTTGCCGGAAGAACGCGACCAGATTGGATTGCAGTCGGTTTTCGCTTCCGTGTTTCCGGTTTCGGATTTTCGCGGCACGGCGACGCTGGATTTCGTCGAATATCAAATCGGCAACTGGCAGTGCAAATGCGGACTTCTGGAAGGTCTCGAACACCTGCGCGCCAATTGTAAGGAATGCGGCTCGAAAATCAAGGTCGACCCGTTCAGCCCGGCGGAAGTTCTCTGCGGACATTGCGGAACTTTCAATTCGGTGCGCCCGAAGCTTTGCTCGAACTGCGGCGAGCCGGTCGGTCTGAAACACAAACACGACCAGCAGGAATGTCAGGAACGCGGTATGAGCTATTCGGTTCCGCTGAAAGTCAAAATCCGCCTGACGGTTTACGACAAAGACGCGGAAACCGGCGTTTCGACGATTCGCGACATTAAGGAAGAAGACGTCTTTTTCGGCGAGATTCCGCTGATGACCGACAACGGAACTTTTATCATCAACGGCACGGAGCGCGTCATCGTCTCGCAGCTTCACCGCTCGCCCGGCGTGTTTTTCAAAGGCGACCGCGGAACCTACGTGGCGAAAGTCATCCCGTATCGCGGCTCGTGGATCGAGTTTGAATACGACCAGAAAAATATTCTTTACGCGCGTTTAGGCAAGCGTAAAATCCTGGCTTCGATTTTCCTGCGCGCGCTGGGCTTGTGGCTCAACCCGCAGGTCGAGATGAAAAATCTTTCGGATTCGATTCTGGAAGAAGTCATCAAAAACTCGAATTTCTCGGACGCCGACATTCTGAAATTATTTTACGCGACCGACGAAGTGCGCCCGCAGAAGGGACGCTTATTTGTCAAAATCAAGCCGGAAGGCGACAGCAATCTGGTCGGAATGCGCTCGGAATCGGAAATCAAAGGCAAAGACGAGCCAATCGTCCGCGCCGGAAAGAAAATCACGGGCTCGGCTCTGCGCGATTTGCGCAAGATGAAAATCGAGGAAGTCGAAGTCGGGCAAACCGATTTTGAAGGCGCGTTCGCTTTGGACGACGTTATTAACACGGAAACCGGCGAAGTGATTCTGGAAGCCAACACCGAACTGACTTCGGCGAAATTGCAGCAGGTGATTGAAGAAGGCGTGGAAAGCTTTACGGTTTTCTTCCCCGAACGCGACACCATCGGCGGCGTGATTACGCAGACTTTGAAAAAAGACACGATTACCAAGCCGGTCGACGCGCTGCTGGAAATTTACCGCAAAATGCGCCCGGGCGACCCGCCGACCGTGCCGACCGCTTATAAATTGCTCGAAGGAATGTTCTTTGACGCTCGACGCTTCGATTTATCGCGCGTCGGACGCCTGAAATTCAACATCAAGATGGGCAGACCGGAAAAAGACCGTATCAACGACCCGCTTCTGTCGGCGTCGGATTTTACGGAAGTCGTTTCTTATCTGCTGCGGATGAAAAAAGACGTCGAGCATTTCGGACAGGACGACATTGACCATTTGGGCAATCGACGCGTCCGCGCCGTCGGCGAGCTTTTGGAAAATCAATTCCGCATCGGTCTGGAAAGAATGGAACGCGCCATCAAGGAAAAAATGTCCATCCAGCAGGATATGTTTACGACGATGCCGCGCGATTTAGTGAACGCGAAGCCCGTCACGGCAGCCGTCAGAGAATTTTTCGGCTCGTCGCAGCTTTCGCAGTTTATGGACCAGACGAATCCGCTTTCGGAAATCACGCACAAGCGTCGTCTTTCGGCGCTCGGACCGGGCGGACTTTCCAGAGAACGCGCCGGATTCGAAGTCCGCGACGTGCACCCGACGCACTACGGTCGCATCTGCCCGATTGAGACGCCTGAAGGTCCGAACATCGGTTTGATTTCGTCTCTTTCGTGCTTTGCGCGCATCAACGAATTCGGTTTTATCGAATCGCCGTATCGCAAAGTCGAAGACGGGCGCGTTGTCGAATACGTCAAAATCTATAACGGCGGCGACACAGGGTTTAAGCCGAACGAACACGTCCGATTGGAAGACGTCGAAGCGGCAAACGAGAAGTTGAAAAAAGGTCAGCGCGAAGCCGAATTCGTGCCGGAGCCGTTTTATCTGACCGCGTGGGAAGAAGATAAATGGATTATCGGACAGGCGAATATCGAACTGGACGAAAGAGGCTATATCGTCAACGAGCGCAACGCTTCGCGTAAAGCCGGTGAATTTATCACGGCGACGCGCGACGAGATTCAATATCTGGACGTTTCGCCGAAACAGCTTGTTTCGGTTGCCGCGAGCCTCATTCCGTTTCTCGAAAACGACGACGCGAACCGCGCTTTGATGGGTTCGAACATGCAGCGTCAGTCAGTGCCTCTGCTCCGTGCCGAAGCTCCGTATGTCGGAACCGGAATGGAACAGGTCGCGGCGCGCGATTCGGGCGCGGTCGTCGTGGCGAAACGCGACGGCATCGTCGATTACGTCGATTCCGAACGCATTATCGTCAAAGCCGACCACAATGTGGACGGCACGATTTCGCGCGAGGTAACGGCGGATATTTACAGCTTAGTCAAATTTAAACGCTCGAACCAAAACACTTGTATCAATCAACGCCCGATTGTGCAGGTCGGCGAGCGCATCAAAAAAGGTCAGGTCATCGCCGACGGTCCCTGCACCGATAAGGGCGAGCTCGCTCTGGGCAGAAACGTGATGGTCGCGTTTATGCCGTGGCGCGGCTACAACTTCGAGGACGCGATTCTGGTTTCCGAGCGCCTTGTGAAAGAAGATTATTACACTTCGATTCACATCGAGGAGCTCGAAATCGAAGCGCGCGACACGAAGCTCGGACCCGAAGAAATCACGCGCGATATTCCGAACGTCGGCGAAGTTATGCTTCGCGATTTGGACGAATCGGGCATCATCCGCATCGGCGCGCAGGTCAAACCCGGCTCGATTCTGGTCGGCAAAGTGACGCCGAAAGGCGAAACGCAGCTGACGGCGGAAGAAAAACTCTTACGCGCCATCTTCGGCGAAAAAGCCGGCGACGTGAAAGACGCTTCTCTGACCGCGCCGCCGGGAATTGACGGCACGGTCGTCGACGTTCAGGTTTTCACGCGCAAAGGTCAGGATAAAGACCAGCGCAGCTTGGACATCGAGCAAAACGAAGAAGACGATTTGCGCCGCGACCTCGAAGACGAGATTCGTATCTTGCAGGAACAGCGCAACGAGCGTATCTACGAGCTTTTCGAAGGTCGTAAATTAGCCAAAGATTTGAGCGACGCAGGCGCGGTCATCATCAAAAAAGGCGACACGATTTCGCGCGAGATGCTGCAAGGCGTCGATACGAAACTGCTTCGCAAGGCAGATGTGGCGGGCGGAACGGTCGATATTGCTCAGGAAATCAAGGATTACGAGCAGCGAACCGAGCGCCAAATCAACATTTTGAGCGACATCTACGAGGAAAAAATCACCAAGCTGAAGCAAGGTGACGAGCTTCCTCCGGGCGTTATCAAGATGGTCAAAGTCTTTATCGCGATGAAGCGCAAGCTTTCGGTCGGCGATAAAATGGCTGGTCGTCACGGCAACAAGGGCGTTATCGCCCGCATTCTGCCGGAAGAAGATATGCCGTATTTGCCGGACGGAACGCCGGTCGACATCGTTCTGAATCCGCTCGGCGTGCCTTCGCGTATGAACGTCGGACAGATTCTGGAAACGCATCTCGGCTGGGCGGCGCGCGTTCTCGGTTATCATTTCGCTACGCCCGTGTTTGACGGCGCGACCGAAAATGAAATCAAGAAATACATCGGCGAAGCCAACAGCAAATTCGACGAATTGAATCTTCCGCCGTCGGTCGGACCTTCCGGCAAAACGCGTCTGTATGACGGTTTGACGGGCGAGCAGTTCGAGCAGAAAGTAACCGTCGGTTACATCTATATGCTCAAGCTTTCGCACCTGGTCGACGATAAGATTCACGCTCGCTCAATCGGACCGTATTCGTTAATTACGCAGCAGCCTCTCGGCGGTAAAGCGCAATTCGGCGGACAGCGTTTCGGCGAGATGGAAGTCTGGGCGCTCGAAGCTTACGGCGCGGCGCACATCCTTCAGGAACTGCTGACGTGCAAATCCGACGACGTGGCGGGACGCTCGAAGATTTACGAGTCAATCGTCAAGGGCGATTCCGATTTCCAAGCCGGAATTCCCGAATCGTTCAACGTTCTCGTGCGCGAGCTGCAATCCTTATGTCTCGACGTCGAACTGATTATGGAAGACGAAATTGACAAAGAAGCGATTAACGCCGGTGTCGGTGAAGTTTTATCGGTTGGTGTAGGTATCGAATAACTTTTTGTCCTTCGTCATTAGTCCTTCGTCTTTCGTAAGTTGAAAGAAGACTAAGTTCTTAACTTTAACTCAACTTGCGAAGGACAAAGGACAAAGGACAAAGGACGTTTTCGGAGAAAAAATGCTTTTTAGACAAGATAACAAAACACAATTAACGCCAAATTTTGAAGCGATTCGTATCAGCCTTGCCTCGCCCGAAAAAATTCGCTCGTGGTCGCACGGCGAAGTGACGAAGCCGGAAACGATTAACTACCGCACGTTCAAGCCGGAACGCGACGGTCTGTTCTGCGCGCGCATTTTCGGTCCCGTTTCCGATTGGGAATGCCTGTGCGGAAAATACAAAAGAATGAAGCATCGCGGCGTGATTTGCGACAAATGCGGCGTCGAAGTCACGCAGGCGAAAGTCCGCCGCGAAAGATTAGGTCACATCGAACTGGCAAGCCCGTGCTCGCACGTCTGGTTTTTCAAAGGCTTGCCGTCGCGCATCGGTCACCTTCTCGATATTACTTTGCGCGACCTCGAAAAAATTCTTTATTTCGAGCTGTATATCACGGTTGACCCGGGCGAAGTGCCGGGCTTGAAAGAAAAAGATTTGCTGACCGACGAGCGTTATCGCGAATTGACGCGCGATTATCCGAATCAATTCGTCGCGAAAATGGGCGCGGAAGCCATCAAAGAACTTTTGATGAAAGTCGATGTCGCGGAACTCGTCACGGAACTGCGCGGCAAGATGCGCGAGGAAACTTCGCAGCAGAAAAAACTGAAATATTCCAAGCGTCTGAAAGTGGCGAACTCTTTTATGCGCTCGCACAATAATCCGGAATGGATGATTCTGGACGTAATTCCGGTCATTCCGCCGGAATTGCGCCCGCTCGTGCCTCTGGACGGCGGACGTTTTGCGACTTCGGATTTGAACGATTTGTATCGGCGCGTTATCAACCGCAACAATCGTCTGAAAAAACTGATTGAGCTGCGCGCGCCGGAAGTCATCGTCCGCAACGAAAAACGAATGCTGCAGGAAGCCGTCGACGCGCTGTTCGATAACGGTCGTCGCGGTCGCGTCCTGCGCGGCGCGAACAATCGTCCTTTGAAATCGCTTTCGGGCACGCTCAAAGGAAAACAGGGACGTTTCCGCCAGAATCTTTTAGGAAAACGCGTCGATTATTCGGGACGCTCGGTTATCGTCGTCGGACCGGAACTCAAACTGCATCAATGCGGTTTGCCGAAGAAAATGGCTCTGGAATTATTCAAGCCGTTTATCTATAACAAATTAGAAAAAGAAGAATACGCGGCGACGATTAAGCAGGCGCGTGAAATGGTGGAACGCCAGGAGCCGGTCGTTTGGGACATTCTCGAAGAAGTCATCAAACAGCATCCGGTTCTCTTGAACCGCGCGCCGACGCTGCACCGACTGGGCATTCAGGCTTTCGAGCCGGTTCTAGTCGAAGGCAAAGCGATTAAAATTCATCCGCTCGTCTGCACGGCGTTTAACGCCGACTTTGACGGCGACCAGATGGCGGTTCACATTCCGCTCTCGCCCGAAGCGCAGATTGAAGCCAGCGTTTTGATGCTCGCTTCGAACAATCTGCTTTCGCCCGCTTCGGGACAGCCGATTACGGTTCCGTCGCAGGACATCGTTTTGGGTTGTTATTACCTGACGCGCGACCGCGAAGGCATGAAAGGTCAATCTTACGAAGCGCAGGTGACGAAAGGTAAAACCACGACGATTTCGCGCTCGTTCGCTTCGACCGAAGACGTTCTGCTCGCGCTGGACGCGAAAGCCGTCGAGACGCAGACGAAAATCAAACTGCGCATCACGGGCGATTTGATTGATTTGGAACGCGAGCACAATCCGCAGGACATTATGCGCGCGACCGTGCAGGCGAACGTCACGCGGATGATTGACACGACCGTCGGACGCGTTATTTTCAATGACCGCTTGCAGCGCGACGGCTTGCCGTTCGTCAACGGAACTTTGAAGAAAAAAGGCTTGCAGTCGCTCGTCAATTTCGCTCATCTTCGTCTCGGACACGACCAGACGGTCGCTCTTTTGGACGATTTGAAAACTCTCGGCTTTTTGTATGCGACGAAAGCGGGCGTTTCCATCGGCATCGACGATATGGTCACGCCGCCGAACAAAAAGGACATCATCGCGGCGGCAAACGAGGAAGTCAACAAGCTTCAGCGTCAATACGAAGACGCTACGATGACCAATATGGAGCGCGTCAATAAAGTGACCGCGATTTGGTCGGAAGTCACCGACCACGTGGCGAAAGAAATGTTCAAGGCGATGAACGACCGCGAAAAAGCCAGAAACGAATTGAACCCGATTCTCGTCATGGCTGATTCGGGCGCGCGCGGCTCGGAAGCGCAGATTCGACAGCTTGCCGGTATGCGCGGGCTGATGGCGAAACCGAACGGCGAGATTATCGAAACGCCGATTGTCGCCAACTTCCGCGAAGGCTTGAACGTTTTGCAATACTTTATTTCCACGCACGGCGCGCGCAAAGGCTTGGCTGATACGGCTCTGAAAACGGCTGACTCCGGCTATCTGACGCGCCGACTGGTCGACGTGGCGCAGGACGTGATTATCTCCGAGCTGGACTGCGGAACGCTCAAAGGCATTCGCGCCGAAGCGATTGTGCGCAACGGCGAAGAAGTCGAATCTTTGCGCGACCGCATCGTCGGGCGCACGTCTCTGGACGATATGATTGACCCGGTCGACGGAACGATAATCGTTCAGGCGAATCAGGAAATCAACGAAGATTTGGCGTCGAAGGTTCAGATGTCCGGCTTGCTGAGCGTCAAAATTCGCTCGGTTTTAACGTGCGAATCCCGTCGCGGCGTTTGTATGAAATGTTACGGGCGCAATCTGGCGACCGGCAAGAGCGTCGAAATCGGCGAAGCGGTCGGCGTTATCGCGGCGCAAAGTATCGGCGAGCCGGGAACGCAGCTGACGATGAGAACTTTCCACGTCGGCGGCACGGCGCGGCTCGAACAGGAAACCAAGCACGTCGCGGCGATGGACGGAACGGTCAAATATTCCGAAGAGCTGAAAGTCATCACCAACCGCGAAGGCGAGCGCATCTCGATTCGCCGCCAGACGGAGCTGATGCTGGTCGACGACCGCGGTCGCGAAGTGGCGCGTTATCAAATCGTCTACGGCGCGCACGTGCAGGTCGCCGACGGTCAGAAGGTCAAGGAAGACGAAGTCTTAGCGACCTGGGACCCGTTCACTTTCGCCATTTTGACGGAAGTTCCGGGAACCGTGAAATTCCAGGATTTGAAAGAAGGCAAAACGGTCGAAGAAGACATCGACAAGGTTTCGGGACAAAAACGCCTCGTGGTGAAAGACTCGGATGAAAAACATCAGCCGCGTCTGGAAATCCGCAGCGGCAACAAGGTTCTGAAAACTTACCAGATGCCTATCAGAGCCAACCTTCTGGTCGAAGACGGCGTCGAGGTTCAGGCGGGCGACATCATCGCGAAAATTCCGCGTGAAACGACGAAAACGAAAGACATCGTCGGCGGTCTGCCGCGCGTCGTCGAGCTTTTCGAAGCGCGTCGTCCGGGCGAAACTGCCGTGATGTCGGAAATCGACGGAACCGTGAAATTCGGCGCTATCTCGAAAGGTAAGCGCAAAATCATCATCACGGGCGACGACAACGCCGAGCGCGAATACGACATTCCGCGCGGAACGCACATCAACGTGCAGGAAGGCGACCGCGTCAAAGCGGGCGAGCCGCTGATGGACGGACCTTTGAACCCGCACGACATCCTGCGCGTTCTCGGAACCGAAGCGTTGCAGGAATATCTGGTCAACGAGATTCAGGAAGTGTATCGCCTGCAGGGCGTTTTGATTAACGATAAACACATCGAAGTCATCGTTCGCCAGATGCTCCGCTGGGTGCGCATCAAGGACGTCGGCGATACGGATTTCCTTTTGGAAGAACAAGTTGACCGTTTCCGCTACGAGGACGAAAACCGCCGCGTGATTGATGCGGACGGACAGCCTTCGTCAGCCGAACCGATGCTGCTCGGCATCACGAAAGCGTCGCTCTCGACCGATTCGTTCATCTCGGCGGCGTCGTTCCAGGAAACGACCCGCGTCTTAACCGAAGCAGCGATTTCCGGACGCATCGACTACCTGCGCGGCTTGAAAGAAAACGTCATCATGGGACGCCTGATTCCGGCTGGCACGGGAATGAAATCCTATCGCAACATCGTCATCGAACACGACGCGACGATGAACCAGAAAAAGACCGACGAATACGACGAATACGCCGACATTCGCGGCGGTCTGGATTTGCCCGAATCGCTGGACGTTCCGTTCGTCGAAACCGACGGCGACCTCGACGGATTTTCGCTCGAAGACTCCGACGGCGACCCGATTCTCGACGACGTGGAAACCGAAGAAGTCTTCGAAATCGAAGGCTCGCTCGGCGATTTGGCTGACGACGAGGACGACGATTTTTAAGCCGTTAAGTCGAATTTAAATAGGTAAAGGTTGAGTAAAATTTTACTCAACCTTTTCTTTTTGAGGATTAATAAAATATCTGGCTATATTTTAAAAATTGTGATATACGTATGCCGCATATAAGGTTATTGACGCGAATGATTCCAGATAATACACGAATTTTGTGTATTATCTGGAATCATTCGCGATAATCATAAGTTGGGGCGGCTATCGTTAAATTCGGTGCGGCGATAAATGAACCGCTTAAATCAAAGCATCTGTTTTAAAAATAGGAGAACAAACAATGGCTATTTTCGCAATGTGGATTGATGGAACTTCTGTGGTTCCAGAGAAAGTTGGTCCACCCGTTTTGAGAAAGGTTAGAGAATTTGGACGGGAGGTGGACTGGTCAGACATACACGGGCTACGAAAAATTGAAGGAGCTAAATTTCGAGGTGTTCCAAACACTCGACTCAACTTCCATTTTCCTATTCCGACCCCTGTGATAGTTCCTTTATTCGACGCGGTGCGTAGAACGACAGTTGACCGTCATGTTGCATTTGAGAGGGCGTTTTTGCTGTTTGAGGGGGTCAATGCGACTATTGACACCGTAAATATTAAAGACGGCAATATCACGGTTTATGATAGTACTCAGGAGACTTCATTTAGACAATTGACAGGAGATCATCTGACCTTTGGAGTTTCAGAAGCACGCTTTGAAATACGAGAGCGCACACCTACTCGCAATCGCATTGAAGTTAAATTTGATGCCACAATAACAGTCACGGTGGGCTTTGCTAACACAGAAGATAACTATATCAACTTTGCAAGAGCCGGTATGGATTTCTTCGTAATCTAGAAGCATTACTTTTGTTTCTACGGATTACTAATACCTTAACATAAGCCGCCGCCCAACAAATCAATGGACGTGAGGGCGAAACAGCGACTCTTCTATCACGTCGCGTGTTAAAATCAAGCGTTCGTGTATTCGGTTTCGCCCCACGTAATCTCAACCGTTAGGCATATCAATCCAACCAGTCCGGCAGTTAATGCTGATGACTTTTCCCTCTTTCAAGAGCCGCATTGATGAGATTAAGCGGCTCATCTTGCGGCTTTAAGTTACCTTCTAATGAAAGCACATATAGTTTGACCGCAGCTTTGTGAGCATTGGTGTAAAGATAGATTGTCTCAATGCCGTCAAGCAGCATTTTGCTTGCCTGCTCTGCTCCTTCCGCTCCGCTGTCGATGGCGCTTTTAATCGTGAATAGAAGTTGAGCTAAACGTTCGGCGGCGACTGCATTTTTACATAATAAAGGTTCAAGAACATCAGTCCAATCTTCTGTGTCGGCGAGCGGAATTGTAATCTGGTGTGCCATAGTCCATTGATGCAGTTATATGAACCCTGCATATACAGAATATGTTAATTAAAAGGATATACAAGATCAGTATATTTTCGGTTTAAGAATATGCAAAATTGACATATTTTCGGTATAAATTGAATGACTGTGCTCGGCACGGGTTGATTTGAGCGTTGGGCATCTGCGTTTGAGATCGAAACGGCTAGAAAAATAAACCGAAAACCGCTATATTTTTAGCTGTGCGGTTTGATTGGGATAAAAACAAAGCGGCGAGCAATCTTTTTAAGCACAACGTTTCGTTTGAAGAAGCCGCTACTGTTTTCGGAGACCCGCTTTCAGATACTTTTGATGATCCGGACCACTCTGCCGATGAGCAAAGATTTCTGATTATCGGGCATTCTGAAAAAGGCAAACTGTTGTTTGTCTCGCACACGGACGACGGCGAAACCGTCCGCATTATCAGCGCGCGAGAACCGACGCGCGAAGAACGTGAGAAATATGAACGAGGAAAATACTAAAATACCGGAAGACGAGATGCGCCCGGAATATGACCTTTCACAGTTGAAGGGCAGAGTGCGCGGCAAGTATGTTGAACGTTATCGGGCAGGCACAAACTTGGTTTTGTTGGATTCGGACGTGCAGGCAGCGTTTCCTGACGCGGAAGCCGTTAATGAAGCGTTGCGAATGCTGATGAAAGTTGCCAATCGCCAAGTTCAAAAGCAAGTTTGAGTGATTGCGGTGGAATGCCGAACAAATCAATAGATGCAAGGCGGAAACAACTGCTTTGTTTTAAAAGCTGTCTTTTTATCTTTAGCTTGCGTGTTTCCGATTTTCTCCCGCGTCATTTCAATGGCTACTCAAACGTTTGCCTTCCATTGCGCCTTTGTCTGCCGGTGCGCTGCCCGCCGTTTTCTCAAAAAAACTTGTTGTTTTCCGCGATTTGTGCCATTATTCAAACATCATTAATTGCAATCTGGAATTATCTTTTTCAAACCCCCGCTTGAAACGAAGCGCTAATTAAACATCTGGTGATTGTCGATAAAGAAGACAATTCGGCAATTACGCTTAGACTCCGCCGAGAGCGATTTGCGGCGGATGAATAGAAGGGAAAATTATGAAAAAATTACTGTTAATTTCCGGTTTGTTGTTATTTTCGGCAATCTCGGCGGCGGCAGAGCAGAGATTTGTCGCTTACTTATCAGGAGCGCAGGAAGTTCCCGCCAATAATTCCGCCGGTAAAGGAACCTGCACCATCACGCTGAATACGGCGCAAACGCAGATTACGGTCAACTGCACTTTCTCCGGCTTGGGTTCAAACGCGAGCGCCGCGCACATTCACGGAAATGCGGCGGTCGGGGCAAACGCGCCGATTTTATTCGGCTTTACGCCCGTTCCGTCCGCGACAAGCGGCACCATCGGACCTTTGACTTTTACCGTCACGCCGCAGCAGGTCGCCGATATGCGCGCGCACCTGCACTACGTCAATATTCACACGGTCAATATTCCGGGCGGCGAGATTCGCGGGCAGATTAAGCAGGCGCACACCGTTTTGGATTACGACGGCGACGGGCGCACCGACCCGACCACCTTCCGCCAGAGCAACAACTTTTTCTACGTTCGCCGCAGCCTGGCAAACAATGATACTTTCGACGCTATTCTGCTGGGCACCGGCGCGGGCGACATTTTCCTGAATAACACGGCTGATTTCGACGGCGACGGCAGAGGCGACCCGCTTCTCATCAAGCTCGACCCCAACACCAGCATCGCCACGTGGCGCATTTTCCAGACGAGTACGAACACGGTTCGCACCGTAACCTGGGGCACGTTTACGGTGGCGGTCGGCGATACGCTCGCCATCAGCGATTATGACGGCGACGGCAGGCAGGACATTGCCGTTTTCCGTCGCTCGAACGGTCTCTGGGCGATTCTCCAAAGCTCAAACAACGCCGAGCGTTACGAGTTCTGGGGCGCGGCAAACGATTTCCCGTCGGTCGGCGATTATGACGGCGACGGCTTGGCGGATTTGTGCGCGGTGCGCGTCGAAAGCGGGCAGCGTATATGGTATATCCGCAACAGCTCGAACGGGACTCTGCGGCGCGAAGCCTGGGGCGTGTCGGCGACCGACGGCGTTTTCTTCTTCGCGCCGTTTGACGTCGACGGCGACAGCCGGCAGGACATTGCCGTTAATCGCATCGTCAGCGGACAACGCCAGTTTTTGATTAAGCTTAGCTCGGGCGGAGAGTCATACGTCACCTGGGGCTTAAACACGGATACGGCTTTATTCGGCGATTATGACGGCGACGGCAAAACCGACCTGGTCGCGCGGCGCAACATCGGCGGACAGCTCGTCTGGATTATCCGGCGCAGCTCCAACGGCGGCGAGCAGTATGCTTATTGGGGAATCACGAACGACCAACTCGCCGACGAACCGGACGAACCGGAAGAAACAACTCTGCCGGACAACGGTTTATAAAATCGGA
>DASVWG010000259.1:0-5145 GCA_036389695.1 Pyrinomonadaceae bacterium | reverse complement strand
ACGGAAAAATAGACGCCTTCGATTCTGACAGCAATAATCCCACGCGATTTTGAAAACTTTTTCTTCCCTATTCGCGTTCTAAAAATTTATGAGTATTGCATCGACTCTTGACCGGCTTCATTCGCGGGCAAAACAGAACAGTTGGCTTTGGCTTTTTTCGATTTTTTGTCGTCTGGCTCTGGCGCTCGGATTTATTCCTGCGGCTATCGTGAAACTTATGGACGAACGCTTTGCCAGCGGCTTATCCGTAAATCATCCGATGGGACATTATCTGGAAGCCCTGCATCAGACGGGTTATTACTATACGTTTATCGGCGTCGTGCAGTTGGCAGCGGCGATTCTGTTGCTGATTCCGCGCACGGTTACGCTCGGCGCGTTTCTCTATTTCCCGGTCATCTTAAATATTTGCGTTCTGACGTATGCGGTGCGTTTTGAAGGCTCGCTTTTTACCGCGCCGCTGATGACGCTGGCTAATTTGTATCTGCTCGCCTGGAATTATGAAAAATGGAAATACATTCTTCCGTTTAATCGTTTGGCAAATGAGAATGACGGCGCAAAGCGGCAAAGCCTTGAAAGCAATGTTCAAACTCAGGAAAGCGCGGGTCGGCGCGACGTTTTTTCACGATACGCAATACGCTCGCTTTACGCGCGTTTCCGCATTTTTTTAAAACAGCTTTTCAGCGATAAATTTCCCGCGCTTTTCTTTGCCGGAGTGTTTGCCGCCGTGCTCATCTGCATGATAGGCATTCCGAGTCTTTACAGTATTAAGCCGCGCAACACCCTGCCGCAGTGCCTCAAACAATTTAAAAACAGCAGCAAAACCAAAGCCGGTGAAAGCTTCTGCGATTGTATTCACAAAAACGGCGAGCCGCTCAACAAGTGTCTGGATGAATACTTCAACGCGCCGGATGATAGCGCCCAAACACCTTAGAACCTTCGCTGATTTTTAGAAAAATAACGGCTAACGACAATTCAAACTTACAGCCAGCAACCGCGCAAAAAAATCCGTTGGAAAAATCGCGGAAAGAGTTGCGTAGTCAAATGGCTTCATGTTATATTTGTAGTCAGGTGACTACATAATGAACTTAAGACGAGACGTATTTCAAGCCATAGCAGACCCGACCAGAAGGGCTATCCTTCTGTTGGTAGCTTCGCAATCGATGACCGCCGGCGCGATAGCCTCAAACTTTGACACGGCAAGACCGACGGTTTCAAAACACCTGCAAATACTCACCGAGTGCGAACTGCTCGAACAAGAGCAAAACGGCAGAGAAATTTACTATCACTTAAATCCCGAAAAGATAAAAGAAATAGCCGATTTTATCGAGCCGTTCCGCGAAATGTGGGACGACAGGTTTAATAAACTGGAAAACATAATGAAAAACTACAAATCGAAAAAATAGAACAGGATGCAGCGAAAAACAAAAATCAATGCCGAGGACGGCAAACAGGAATTAGTGATTACAAGGGAATTTGATTTGCCTCTGGAATTGCTTTTTAAAGCGTATGTCGAGCCCGAAATTGTCGAGCAATGGATGGGAACGAAAGTGCTGAAGCTGGAAAATAAAAAGCACGGCAGCTGGCAGTTTGAAACAAGCGACCCGCAGGGAAACAAATACGGGCTTAACGGCGTCATCCACGAGTTTAGCCCGAACCGGAAAATCACACGGACATTTGAAATGGAGAATACGCCTTTTGGCGTCCAGCTTGAGTTTCTGGAATTTGAAAAGCTGACTGACGATACCAGCAAGCTCAGTATGCATATCGTCTATAAATCAGTCGCCCACAGAGACCGGATGCTGCAACTGCCCTTTGCCCGGGGCATAAATATGGCACATAACCGATTGCAGGACATCGTCGGCAAATTAAAATAACAAGTTATGACAAAAAAAAATAAAATTATCTATTGGATTTCTACCGTCTGGCTGGCATTGGGAATGCTGTCCACCGGAATAGCTCAGTTATTAAAACCGGAAGAGGAAATAGCTAAAATCACACATTTGGGCTATCCGGTCTATTTTCTGACAATACTGGGCGTTTGGAAAATTTTTGGAGTTTTAGCAGTACTTATTCCTAAATTTCCGCGCCTCAAGGAATGGGCTTATGCGGGCTTTTTCTTTGCCATGTCGGGAGCGGCATTTTCGCATATCGCAGCGGGTGATGCCGTGAATGAAATATTTCCCTCGCTGCTGCTTCTGGTCTTGACTGCGGTGTCGTGGTATTTCAGACCTGCGGATAGAAAAACCATTTCAGTTAATCGATAAATGAACAGAATGTATGAACAACATTAATAGCAATAAAAAGAACCTATCAACGGAACAGCGTGAAGCACTGCTCGGCGAATTGAAAGCCCGCTTTGAAAAAAACATGAATCGCCATAAAAATCTCGAATGGGCTAAAGTACAGGCAAGGCTGGAAGCTGATTCTGAAAAACTGTGGTCGCTGGGTGAAATGGAAAGAACCGGCGGTGAACCGGACGTTGTCGGTCTTGATAAAAAAACGGGCGAATTCATTTTTTATGATTGTTCGGCGGAAAGCCCTAAAGGTCGCAGAAGTGTTTGTTACGACCGTGAAGCGCAGGAGTCAAGGAAAGCGCATAAACCGGAAAATAACGCTATCGATATGGCTGCCGCGATGGGCATCGAGCTTTTAACGGAAGAACAATATCGCGAATTGCAGAAGCTTGGAAATTTCGATACGAAAACGTCGAGCTGGGTGAAAACACCTTCTGATATCAGAAAACTCGGCGGCGCGCTGTATTGTGATCGACGTTACGACCATGTTTTCGTGTATCACAACGGTGCGGAATCTTACTATGCCGCCAGAGCGTTCCGCGGCTCGCTAAGGGTCTGAATTTTGCACGGATAGAATGAATTTTTTGCAAACAGCTTATTAATCTGCAATCAAACTTTGTTTTCCAGTAGAAAACAACGCAAAGCAGTTAAATTGTCTTTCACCAGGTAGGCGAGCGCTCCGGCTTCGATGGCTGCCGCCCGAATCTCCAAATCGTCGTGTTCGGAAAGCATCACGATGCGCGAAGCCGGAAAAGCGGTTTTCAGCAGACGGGTTGCGGTAATGCCGCTGACGCGCTGCATTTGCACGTCCATCACGACCCACGCCGGTTTCCAGTCGGTATACGCGCTGATTACCTCATCTCCGTCCGAACATTCGCAGACGTCCGCGACATCGCTTAAAAAAACTTTCAGCAGGCAGCGCATTTTCGGATTATCTTCGACGATTAAAATTCTCATTCCCTGTTTGTTGATGAAAATATATGAGCCGCGAAAGACTACGCGCAGCCCGGCTGTCCGGCGACGGTGCCGCTTGACGGCGTCAGACGCTTTTGCGCGCACTGGTCGCGGAGCAGATTTTTCAAAATCGCTTCGGTCGGCGCGTGTGCGGGTTTGCCCGCGAGATTGTCCAGCTCCAGCGGGTCGCCGGTCAGGTCGTACATTTCGAATTCTTCCGGCTGCGGCTGATACTTTGTGCGTTTTGTGTAAGCGACGACGATTTCTCCCGGCGGTTCGGGCTGCGGCGGAACGGGTTTTAAAACGACGTCTTTCACGTTTGGCGAGCCGGGCGTGCCCGGGCTTGACCAGAACTGCGGATTGTCAAAATACCGCGTGTATTTCCAGAGCTTATCGCCAAGGCGCGTGATGACGCACTCGATATGATTCGGCTGCGCGACCGAATCATAAGCGATGCCGACAAAATTTTGCTGATTGTCGCCGCGGCTCGGGTCGTCGTCAGTCATAAAAAAAACGGGCGCTTCCGCTTGCGCGGGCGGCGTTTGTTCAAGAATGACGGGCGCGAGATTTCTGCCCACAAACGGGCGCGCTTCGGTGTGCGACGCGGCGAGATTCCGGCGCAAAGGCTCGGCTTCAAGTCCGGCTAAGCCTAAAAGCGTCGGAACGATGTCGATATGACTGGTCGGAAAAGTTTGCGATTTCGGTTGGGGAAACAAAACCGGATTCGAGAAAATCAGCGGCACGCGCAGGGCTTCGTCGTAGGTTTGATACCATTTCTGATGCATTCCGCCGTGCGCTCCGAGCAGTTCGCCGTGGTCGGAAGTAAAGACGACAATCGTATTCCCGAAAAATCTCGTCCGGCGCAGCGCCGAATAAACGCGTCCGAGCTGAACATCGACGTTCCAGTGCAGTTGATAATAAAGCCGGAAAAAATTCGGCGTCATCTGCGTCGGCTGAAAAAATTCGCTGTAGCTGTCGCGATAGCTTTTCTGGCACGAAGGCTTTGGCAGTAAATTTTCGTTTTTCGATTGTAAAAACAGGCTTTGCTCAAACAAATCGATAGGCACTCTTAAATTCACCGAAAAATCATATAATCCAGCCAATTCGCCGAGTCTCGACACAAAGCCGTACATCGCGATGTCGTGCGGGTTGACGAACGAGGCGACGGTCAGCCACGGCTGATTGCTCGGATTGGCGTCAAGCTGCTGCAATAATTCAATCGTCTGGTCGGCGAATGCCTCGTCGCGGCTTTTCCTGCCGCCGCCCGCGCTCGAACCGCTGTTAAGCGGCGCCGTGCCGTGCGGCTCGGGTCCGACCCAGCCGGAAAAACCGTAATCTTCCAGCCGTCCGGCGTTCATATAAAGCTGCTCGCGGGCTGCGTCGCGATTCCCGTTTGAATCATAACTGGCGAGCGAATTAACCGTTCCGGGAATCTCGATGTCGGCGTGCGAAATGTGCCATTTTCCCTTCCAGAACGTGCGATAACCGGCGGCGCGAAAATAATCGCCGACGGTCGGAACCGTGTGCGGGTCGAGCCAGAAAATATCGTCGTCGTTGGCTGATTTAGCCGCGCCGTCCGTATTCGTCACGCCGTGCAGCGACGGGTAATGCCCGGTATAGACGGAAGTCCGGCTCGGCGCGCAAGCCGTCGAAGCCGTGTAATGACGGTGAAATTCCATACCATTCGCGCGCAGAAATTCCTGCGTCACCAGAAATTGACGACGAAACCGGCGCAGCTGCGCCGACTCGTAAACGGTCGGGTAACGCATCTCGTCAACCATCAAAATCAGAATATTCGGCTGATTCAGCGCGGCTGAATTATCCTTTTTAAAATGGAAGCTTTTAGTAAATTCCCGTGCGTTTGCATTGACGCGCGTAAGTCCTGCGGCGGCAGCCG
>DASVWG010000258.1:0-21680 GCA_036389695.1 Pyrinomonadaceae bacterium | reverse complement strand
CGGCGGTCGCGCTGTTTAAATTCACGGCGTCGGCGTAGCTTTTGATGCTCGTGACCAAGCCGCGATAAGCGGTTCCCGGGCTGTACGCGCTTTCATAATAACCGCCGCCCCAATTCGTGCAGTAATTGCCGTAATACGGGTCATACTCGATACAATACGGCTCGACCCAATACTGCGGCGCGTGCGGATTGTAGCTTTCCGAGTGGTTTATTACGCCGGGCGTATCGGCGAGATTTTCCGCGTCTTCGTCATAGCTGACTTCGGTGCGGGCGACGCGCGTGCCGTCTCCCTTATAAGTTTCGATGACGGTCGGAAGACTGAAAATATGATTGTAGCCGTAATTGGCGTCGCTCGAATACTGCGTCCTGACGTCGCGGAGCAGTGTCACGCCGTCGTAATCGTAATCGCGCTCGGAAGTAACCTGATTATAATTCGCGCCGTAGGTGAAATCCTTGCGCGTCGTCTGCTGAAATTCGTTGGTCGAGGAAATCGAAGTCGGGCGCGGCGAATAATAATTTCCCTGCCCCCATGTGACCGTGCTGCTTTGCAAAAGAGCGTCGCCCGCGTTGGCGTTTCTGACTTCGTCCAGATAGATAAGCCCGTCGTTCCATTGATTCGGCGCGTTATAGGAATACTGGACGCTCTTTAAGCCGTTCGGCGCGGTAATCGTAATCTTGCGCGGCGATTGATTCGTCTGCACCAGATAATTCGTCACCGCCGTCTCGTTGTTGACTCCGTCTTTCGTCCACGTGTCGGTCAAAGTCGTGTAAGTCGGAGCGTCGGTCAAACCGTAGACGGGTGAGAGCGGATAGTTATACGTCTGCTGCTTCGTCATCGCGCCCTGATAAACCGTTCCCTGGTCGTTCAGCGAACCGGCGGCGAATCCCATCCCGCGCTGCTCCACTACTTTCGCCAGCATACCGTAGGAAGAATACGAATCGCCGTCGCCGAACCAGTAGCCGCTGCCCGTCGCCGGAAAATAGATTGATTCCAGCATAAACGGGTATGAATTGCGCACGTGCGCCGTCAAACCGTAAAACTGGTAGCTCAGCCCGATCTGTCGATATTTGAGCCGGACCAGAGTGCGCGCCGCGCCGCCGCCTAAACCCGGAGCGGTCACTGCGGTCAAAAGATTATTGTAGTCGTAATGAAACTGCACGACGCGTCCCATCGGGTCGGTAATCGTCGAGATGCGCGGTCCCTGATTGTTGACGTATGTGATGGTCGTCGTGTTGCCGTTGGCGTCGGTGATGTCGGTCGGGTAGATAGTCCAGTCGTAGCCCGCGCCGTATCCGATACGCGTTCCGTTCGGCAGGCTCGCGTAGCCGGTCGTGTAGCCGTTGTAGCCCGAATAGCTGTAATCGATAAAGCTGCCGTCGGTCGTGTAGCCGTTAAACCATTGCGACGTGCCGTAAGTCGTCACCGTTCCGGTGTAGGAATGGCGCGTGCCGTCCGGCTCGATGATCATCGCGCCCGCATTGCCGCCCGGCAAAACCATCTTGCCGAAGCCGAGATTCCAGCCCGGCGCGGGAAAGCCTTTGTCGATGTCGTAGGTGATGTTGCTGCCCGATTTTGCCCAGAGGCGCGAGTTGTAGGCAAGCTTCAGCGAAATGTCCGAGCCGCGCGTCTGCCAATCCAGAATCTGCGAGATAAGCTGGAAATTTCCGTTGCCCGCGCCTTCGTCTCCGGGACCGCCCGGCGGATTGCCGACCGTATTTCCGGGACTGTCCAGATCGCCGTAGTTATTGGGATTCCAGCCGTTATCGTCAGGCATCAGGCTGCCCTGGTTCGGGTCGTCTTTCGTGCTTGTATTCGCGTTATAATCGCGCGACGTCGCGCCGGTCGTCTTCGTCGAAACCGTGGCTTGACCGGTCGGTTTGTCGCTCGCCTTGCGATTCAAGCCGGGTTTGACTTTTATCTGAAATCCGGCGTTTAAGCCGCCGCCCGTGACCGTGATTTTATAATCGCTCGGATACGTCGGTTTAAAAATACCGTTCGGCGAAATCGGCGACGATTTATTCGCGCCGATGTCGAAACACGACCACGTAAATTTCATTCCGCTGACCGTGTTGCCTTCCGCGTCGATGCCGAGCGCCGTAAAAGCTATCCGGTCGCCTTCGAGCATTTCGGAAACGGCGGGCAGAATCTGAATCTGCGTGATTTCTTTCTGCGCCGTATTATCATCTTGTTTCGGCGTCTTTTTGCCTTTCAGCGTGCTGCTCATAAAAGCCAGCATCGGGCTGGCATTCAGCGAGAAAACCAAATCGTTTTTCAGTTCGGCGGCGGTCGTCAGAAAATTCATCTGCATCGCCGGCGTGGTCTGCGCCAGCATCGCCAGGATAAGCAAAAGACTGACCGATTTTTGCACGAACGATTTGCTCGTCAGAAAGCTTATGATTTTCCGCTTGCCGTTCGGCGCGGCGGCTGAAATTGCCGGTTTTCGCCGCCGGTTGTTTTTCCTTACTCGTTTCTTCCCGAAAATGCTGACTTTCGAGAAATTAAATTCATTTTTACCTGTCAACATGTTTATTCTCCTCTGGTTCTTTAACGACGGTTTTTCGTCTCTCGCCACTACTGGCGAGACACTCCGACCGTCTGGGCTATAGGTTTAGGTTTTTGTGAATCCTTAAAGCGTGTGAATTCCAAATGCCTGTTAAATTTTCGATTAAATTTTCCGAAGGAAATTCAGATGACAAAATAATGCACGCAATTTAATCTCTTGTCAATACATTTTTCTGAAAAAAATGTAGTTATTTATTGTTACAAGATTATTGTATAAAGCGAACGTTAATAGATTCAGCAACTTATGCGCTGCTGAATCTATCAAATTATTTTTGCCGAAGCGATGAAATTATTTTGATTTTTTGATGATGCTTTTCCGGCGTTTGACGGGCGGAATTCGCTGCGTGAGCAGTTCGGGATGACGGCTTTTGATAATCGAATGAAGCATCTCGTAATGTTTAAATCCGAGCAGTTTGGCGGCGCCTGTTATTTTTCCGCCCGCTTCTTTCAGAGCCAGTTGAATCAATCTTTTTTCGATGTTATGCGTCAGCTCGCGCAGGGATAAATCCTGCCACGGCGAGGCGAAATCGGCTTCCGGCGAATTTCTGAGCGCGACGATTTCGACCGCGTCGGAAGTAATCACGGCGTCCGTCTCGGATTTCTCCACCGTTCGCTCGACCAGCTCCTGCAGGCGCCTGAGATTGCCGTCCAGAAACAGCTTCCGCATCGCCGCCAGCGCTTCGGAAGTAAATTCGACGGTTTTCCGAAAGCGAGCCTGCGAAGAACTGATTATCTCATTTATTTTTTCCTCGACGTTTTCCGTCTCTCCGGGCATATTCAGCGAAACCGGACGTTTTTCGGCGGAAGGCGTTTCGGGTTTGCCGTTTATCAAATGCGCGGCGAGCTTGCGCATGCGCCTGAGCATTTCGATTTCCGCGTGGCTGCCGAAATATTGGTCGGCTTTATTGTAAAACTCCGTAAATTCGCCGGGCGAAAATTGTGTTTTTAATTCTTCGAGCAGCGTCAGAATGGCTAATCCCGCGAGATTCGGCAAAGTCATACGGCTGGCGATTTGTTCGGCGTTTTCAAACTCGATGCGCGCCTGCTCGAATTTTTTCATCCGCGCCAGCGCGATGCCCAAAGTAATCTGCGATTCAATCATCAGAGCGAATCTTTCCGCCTTTTCAAACGCCGCCGAGCTTTTGCGGGCGAAGCGTTCGGCGATTTCCGGTAAATTTTGCCCGATAAGCGCTTTGGCGATCGATTCATCGACCTGCGCGACGAAAATATGTTCTTTCAGATTGGTAAAAATCTTTTTCGCGGCTTCGAAATGCGCGTGCGCTTCGGCAAATTTTTTCAGCGAAAGATAAACCATCCCGATGTTGTTTTCGACAAACGCCGTGTAGCGTTTATGACCGGCTTCCTCGAAATAAATTCCGGCGGCGGAATATTCAATCAGCGCGCGGTCTAAAAATTCCGGATTATTCTGCGAATCGCCGATGGACTGCAAAGCGATGCCCATCTGGTTGTGATACTTGCCTTTAAGCGACGGATTTTTGTCGGAATCGAAAAACCTGCTGCCCTGTTCGAGATAATATATCGCCTCTCGATGCAGCGCTTCGTCGTTGCCTAAAACGGCGCGGCGCAGGTAAGCCAGCGCTTTGATGTCGTCGCTGATGGCTTCATCGAACTTGATTTTTTCAATCGTCATCGAAAGAAAAATCCGCGCTTCGTCAAAAGCGCCGCCGCGCCAGTAACACGGCGCTAATTCAATCTGCGCTTCGACGGCTTTTTCGGCTAAGCCGAGATTTTCAAAAATAAAAAGGCTCTCGCTGATTAAATCTTTCGCCCATTCCTGCGAATGCGGAATCGACTTGTTGTTGCCGATCCAGCCGGTGATAACTCCGCAGCGCAGCAAAACCTCAGCTTTAACGTCTTCATCCAGACGCTCGGTGTGGGGACGAGTTCCGACGCCGTTCCAGAACGGCTGCATCACGCTTTCAGCCGTCGAATACGAACCGGCATCTTCAAAGCGGCGGGCTTTTTGACAGCATATTTTCGCCATCGTGTTGATTTCGACGGCGGTGTAGTTTGCGTAATCAATAATGTTTTCAACAGTTCTCATTTTTATAATGTTAAATTTTCCCGACGTTTGAAGCAAAAAAGGAGAAAGGGAAATTAAAAAAAACCTTTTCTCCTGTAGCGAAATTTAAGTTATTTATCAATCGATAATCAAGGGCTCCACGAACCGGTCAGCTCGCCCGTCTGCCAATTCTGAATCATCGTCAGATTATGCCCGTCAGGCGTGATAATCGACAAATCAGGCTCGCCCACTCCGTCTGACCAAGCGCCGTTCAGCGCGCTGACGAAAAGAATCAGATTGCCGCCCGGATGCCAGACCGGGCTGCTGGCTCGGTTCGTTATTATTACGGAGCTGTTCTGCGAAATGTTATAAATAATCAGACTGCCGTTGTAAACCTGCACTCTGGTCGGACCCATCGTGCTCATATTGCCCGCCAGACAGTCCGTCACCGCATAATCGACGGCATAAGCTATCTTCGAGCCGTCGGGCGAAGCTTCCGGGTCAGCCGGCGCGAACTCGTCGAAAGTCAGACGCTGAACCGCAGTCGTCAGTAAATCGACCGAATAAATCCCATATTTAGCGGAAGTATTATTTACCGCATAATATATTTTCGTGCCGTCCGGCGACCACGACGGGTCGATGCCGTTCTGCGCCGACTCAATCAAAACCGGCTCGCCGCCTTCGGTCGCTTCTATCGTATAAATATTTGTGTTTCCGCCGCAGGATTGAAAACTTCCGGCAAAAGTCGTATCTCCGCCCTGCACGTAGGCAAGCGTCGTTCCGTCCGGCGACCATGCCAAATCGTTGACAAAAGCCGGACCGCTTTTTATCCGCGTCAGGTTTGCGCCGTTAGCGTCGATAGTATAAATACCATAAGTATAAACAGTATTGTAACTAGAATCGCTGCTCCAGCCGCCGTCGTCGCCGGGCGTCGTGTAAGAATTTAAACGAACAAAAGCTATCTTCGTGCCGTCCGGCGACCAGACCGGGCTAAAATCCCGGCTATAGCTGTTTAAGTCGTATGTCGAAAAGGTCAACTGCTGCACGCCGGTGCCGTCAGGATTCATTTTGTAAACTGCATTACCGTAAGCGTAAGCAATCTTGCCGTTTTCAGCCGATACATCGGCGGCTGAAAAACCGATTAAGAGAAAAAGCGCCAGAAAGAGGGAGATTATTCTTTTATCTGTGAATTTTGCTTTCGGCGCGCCCATATTTAATTCAAGGTTCATTTTTACCTTCCCGTCTCAATGAAATTACTGCGATTTGGATTATATATATTTTCCGTGAAATGTCAATTTAAATCCAAGATAACATGCCGTTTATTTTTTATACAAAAAATTTGTCCGGTTTTAAATCGTCTGTCGCGGCGGTGTCGAATCAGGCAGGAGCCGTCAGTGAAGATAAACAAAAATAACCGTAAATTATTGATTTTAGATAGAGAAGGATAATTTAACCGAAAGTTTCGGAAGCACAAGCTGACCAGAGCGGACAACTTATACTTCCGCACCCGTAATCTCTCGGCACAAGCCGGGCATAAGTTTGCCGGAAGTGTAAAATTGAAGCATAATCCTGCCGCCGGTCTTTGATAATCCTTTATTAATCCGGATTGTCAATTCTTACTGTTGTCCACTTATATTTACTATTTTGCGTTGCTGAAATAAAAATTGTTTGACATTTATTTTACTTGCAAACTATTATTGGCGTTAAATATCCCCATATAAGCTAAGGAAACTTTATGCCACCCATCGATAATGAAATAAAAGACATATTAAGTGAAACGCTGCCGGACAACTCAGATGCGAGGAATTCAATTACCGCCAAATTATCTGAAGTAGATCAAAGCATCAGGAATGAAGTATTAAGTTCAATCCCGGATTATTCCAGGCTGCGAGATTCGATTGCCGCTAAATTAGCCGCGCTGGGATTAGATGAAAAGGTCAAAACCGACAAACAGAATTTGCTTACGCTCTATTCACTTGAATATCAGAAAGCCGCCGAGAGATACCAAAGCATCTATGTTTCTATCTGGACGAACTTTTCTTATATGTCAGTCGTCGCCGGCGCGCTTCTCACTTTGGGCAGTAATCTCTATTCAAATATCTCGCTGATTGCCTTTTTGGCGTCCTTGCCTTTGATATTCTGGTATGTCGTCTCTTATATACCGATGAATCGTTACGGTAATGACGTTATCAAACGACTAAAAGAGATTGAAGAAATTTTCAAGAAAGAATTTGGCGCGGAATTAGACCACTTTAAGAAATTTAGCGATAGAAATTTCCCGAGAGTAAGACCCGCAATGTTTGTTTTTGGCTTTTTGTTAATCTCTTTTTCCTGTTATTTTGGCTATCAATACTTTTTCAATCGTTCCTCTCTGCTTGAGCAGGGAGATTTAATCGTCACTAAAGAATTAGCTAACCGGCTAATTACGGACATTTCTTTGCCGCCGACGGAGAAAGCATCTTCGTTACCCTCACAATCTCCGGAATCTCCTGCTAATACAGCGCCGGTACAAACCGTACAATTCAAAAGTCCACCCTGCGAAAAAATTCAATTACAAAAGGCAAACGGAATTGATGCTCTTATTCAGTCTCATTTAAGTGAGGCTACTGTGAAATCCCTGTGCGAATTTAAGTATGGCAACAGCAGCTCCGCTTCAAGAGAACTCCAGCGAGCAGTAACCGGTGATTTTAATAAAGCTCTCGGAGACCAGTTTTTTTGCGAACAAAAGCCGGACTTGTGCGGCGAGACAGACAAAGCGCTGTATGGAGACAATAAAGGCTCAACCGAGAATTTAATTTCGGCTAATCGAGCCATTTTGGAAAAATCTTACGGCAACAGGATAATTTCGCCGAAAGAAAATCCACCGGCGGCACTTCTAATCTTATTAGGAGTGTTTTTATGTATTTTCTTTGTAGTTGGTTATGAACTTGTCTTGATTCTAAAGGAAATTGATGCAAGTTTTCTTAAAGATATTCTCAAAACAAATAAATTTATGGTTACCTCGCTCGACCAGAATGAAGATTTTGTACTAAGTTGGCGGCAAAAGTGGAAACTCAGTAAATTAATAAAGAGTAAGACCGGCATACTATTAACGCAGATATTACCGCTTTCCGACCCGGGTAATTGTGAGTGGAAACGAGGCGAGGACGAGAATTTACGCATAACGGCGTTTGTAATCGTCGACGGCAAAATAAAACTGGTAGAATTGAACAAAGAAAAAGTGGCAACTGTTGTCAGCAGTTAACCTGGCTGAATATTTTACCAATAGAAACAAATTCGCCGGCTTTCTCGTCTAAAAAACAATGCTCTTTCCATAAGGTTTTCATTGTTATCAAATTTTCGGGTATTATTTTGCTTGGTATAGAAAATTTGATTAAAAGGAATTGAATAATAAGTGTCAGGTAATTTTCCGCCGCGCTCTGCCCATAACAGCCAGATAGATGTCTTATTGACGTTTTTACAGGGCTTTATCCCCGAATGTAACGCTGTCTACGTCAGTTCGCCGATAACCTCGGGACGGCGCTACATTGAGTGGATTAAACAACATCCGGAGAACAGGAATTTTTCAGGAGACAACCAAAATCCTGAATTTATTGCCAGCGTTATCGAGAAAAACCGGGAACATGCAAAATCGGTGGTTCAAAAAATGCGCACGTTGTTTTTCCATCAGGTCGTGATTGACCCTACTGCGGTTCCTGATTTATCAGGCTGGAGTCAGGATGATTATCGCTATGCTTGGGGACGCATTATTGAACAATATGCTGCGCTATTAGTTCTTTCTGATGATTGGCAGTTCAGTTCAGGCTGTATATATGAATATTTAATAGGAAAACGTACCGGTATTAAGGTTCTTGACGAAGAACAGCGGGAGATAACTTTAGAACGAGGACTGCAATTAATAAGAGAGGCAATTAATTTAATGGAATCGCATAATTTATCAATCACGTTTCATGAATCTATTTGTTCTGAATTAGCCAGACGAAAAACCGCCGAAGTACAAATTTGAGCTAAAATATTTTCCTAACACAAGAAATGAGCGAACCAAATACCGACAGCAACTATAATCATTACAAAGATGTAATTTTAGATGGACTGGGCACAGAAGCTAATATTGCTCAGTTTGTCAGCTTTAATCCCCAGCTTGAACAACGCTTTTCACTGGTACGCGAATTTGAAAGAAATCACACTTTCTCCTCGCTGGAAGAAGCGGCGAAAGTTCTTCTAAATGCTGCGCCGGAAAAACTGGTAAATGTTCGGAGCTACACGCCCGAAGACCCGAAGAGTCGAGAATTCGTTTCCAAATTGAAAAGTGTTGACGAAGTAATTGCTAATGTTTCCAGACTTGCAAGCCAGGGATTATACACGATTATAAATGAAACTATAGATGAAAAAGACGGCGGGATTTCAGGCGTTGCGGTTGGAGACGTAATTGAGTTTGCCCCGGACGATATTCCGAGAGCGGTGGAAAAACCAGGAACCGTAGCTTTGCCTCGACGGCTCGGCTTAAATTTCATTAAAACAGTTTACGGATTTGATGCCGCCCTTGATTATTCGCCTTTCATACGTGTCGAATTCAGCGTTCATCCGCTCCGAAGGGGTTATCGCAACGAACATACAACTGTTTGGGAATTGGAAGATGTAGGAAATAATAAATTTACTCCGGTTCCGAAGTGGCCCAATAATTTTAGCCGGAAAATAGGCGATAAAGCGTTCGGGTTATTAATTGCCTATTTATACGGGCTGCCGGTTCCGCGCACGACTGTTATTCCTCGCGCGATTGCACCATTTAGTTTTGGAAATTCAACCGGGACTGCCGAGATTTGGATCAGGACCTGCCCTAAAGAGCCGGTTCCGGGTTTTTTTACAACTCGCCGAGGCTGGATTGACCCATTTAAGCTTTTAGCGGATGAAGATACGCAAGGCAATGCTATCACTTCGGTGCTTGCCCAGGAAGGCGTCGAGGCTTTCTATTCCGGCGCGCTCGTTTCGGACGAATTCGGGAATCCGATTATTGAAGGCGTTCGGGGTTTTGGTGATGATTTTATGTTGGGCGTATCTGGAACGGAAAATTTGCCGGAAGAAATTATAGGTAAAGTTAAGGAGTTTTATGAAAGCGTCAGAGCAAGTCTCGGCTCGGTCAGAATGGAGTGGGTTTTCGACGGAGAACAAGTTTGGGTTGTCCAATTACACCGCGGCGCGACTGCAACATCAAATGAATTTATTTATCCCGGAGCTCCGGCAAATTATCGCTATTTTGAAACCCGGGAAGGGATTGCAGCACTGAGACAATTGATTACTGATGTTCAGATAACTGGCGAAGGGATTATTTTACGCGGAAATGTAGGTATTACCAGTCATTTTGGTGATGTTTTAAGAAAGGCTCAAATTCCTTCCAAAATAGAACGGGCATAAATTGTCTCAGACATAACCTTTTGTTATAAATACTTGCCAGGCACCGGAATCATAAGTTTGCCGCACCTGAACGTAGAATCAATAACTTACAGACCTCAAATTTTCTAACTTAAAATAAATTAGAACCATAAGTTTGCCGAAAGCGCAAAACGGAAGCATAAGCTTGCCGAAAGCTCCGGTTTTAAATATTTAACGAAAAACTTGAAAATCTTTAACTATTTTTTTAATATTGTTTAGGGAAATCAAACTGATTTTTTCAAACCTGATATTACAAATCTTTATAAGCAATACAGCGCATCCTTAACTAATCTCCAAAACACGTCCGAAATAAAAATCCGGCAACGACTAACGAAATCACCCGATAAGACTTTTATGGAGCGTTCAAAGTCCCTTTCAAGTAAAGACAGAACGATTCAATCGGCGTAATCGCCAATCCATTTCCGGCTTTCAGGAATAAACAGATCATGAAAACCTACTCATTACCTAAAGACTTAATCGAAAAAAACGTCTTGATTGGATTCGTCTCGGCGATTGTTATCACGTTCCTCGGCGGCGCGTTGTTTTATTACAATACTACTCATTTTCTGGAGATGAATCAGTGGGTCGAACATACTCATCAGGTAATCGAAGAAACCGACACCGCGATGTCGAAGTTAAAAGATGCGGAAAGCGCTTCACGCGGCTATGTCCTGACGGGCGAAGAAAGTTTTCTCGAACCTTATCAAAAGTCGGTCGGCAGCATCGAGGCGCATTTCGATAAAGTCCGGCGGATGAGCCTGGATAATCCGAAACAGCAGCAATTGCTCGCGGCTCTGGCTCCGGCGCTCGATGAAAAGCTTCGATTTACGGACTCTTACGTCGAGCTGCGCAGAAAAGGCAATTTTACCGAAGCGCAAAAACTCATCGCCTCGGGTAAAGGCAAAATCGCGATGGATAAAATTCGCGCCCTGACCGACGAGATGAAGCAGGAAGAACGCAATTTATTACAGGAGCGCAGCGAAAAAACCGACGCCAGCGAACGTCGCGCGCTGGTAACGTTTATCAGTCTGAGCGCGATAGTTTTGATGTTCGCCCTGACCGGTTATCTCGTCATCCGTCACGACATCAAAAAACGCAGGCGCGCCGAAGCCGAGCAGGCACGGCTGCTTGCCGTGGTCGAAGCGAGCGAAAATCGTTATCGCCGGCTTACCGACGAAAGCCTGGGATTGATTTGCACGCACGACCTCGAAGGAAAATTGCTGTCGGTCAATCCGGCGGCGGCGAACGCGCTCGGCTACCGCCGCGAAGAAATAATCGGGCAAAACCTGCGCGCCGTGATGCAGCCGGGCGTGCGCGATATGCTCGATGCGTATCTGAAAAAGATTCGGCAGGACGGCGAAGATTCGGGCTTGATGCTGGTCGTCACCAAAAAAGGCGACGAGCGCGTCTGGAAATACAACAACGTCCTGTGCGAGGAAGAAGAAGGCAAGCCCGCCTACGTTCTCGGATACGCGCAGGACATCACCGACAGCAAGCGCGCCGAAGACGAGCTGCGCGAGAGCAAGCGTTTTGCGGAAAGCATCGCCGACCATTCCACCAGCATGATTTACCTGCTCGATCTGGAGACGGAAACGCCGGTTTATATGAATCGCACGGGCAGCGAGTTTCTGGGCTATTCGCGCGGGCAAATCGAGGAAATGGGCGGAGCTTTACTCCGAAATGTCGTGCATCCGGAAGACGTGCCGGACGCGGCGCGTTACCGCCAGCGGATAAAAGATTTTAAGGACGGCGAAGTCTTAGAGTATGAGCAGAGAGTAAAACATGCCAGCGGCGAATGGCGGACGCTTTTGTTTCGCGAAGTCGTGTTCGAGCGCCGCGCGGATGGAACTCCGCATTTCATTATGGGAACGGGACAGGACGTTTCCGACCTTAAAGCGGCTCGCGACGAGGCGCTGAAATCGGCGCGGCTCAAATCGGAATTTCTCGCCAATATGAGCCACGAGATTCGCACGCCGATGAACGGCGTCATCGGGATGACGGGCTTGCTGCTCGATACCGAGCTCGACGCCGAACAGCGCAAGTTTGCCGAGCTGATTCGCTCCAGCGGCGAAGCGCTGCTGACGATTATCAACGACATCCTGGACTTTTCCAAAATCGAAGCCGGCAAGCTCGATTTCGAAGCGCTGGATTTTGATTTGCGCGAAACGGTGGAAAGCACCATCGAATTATTTGCCGGACGCGCGCGCGAGCGCGGAAACGAGATTACGTCGCTTATTTACACGGACGTTCCGCTCGGCTTGCGCGGCGACGCCGGACGCCTGCGGCAGGTTATATCGAATCTCGCCGGAAACGCCGTCAAATTCACGAAAAACGGCGAAGTGATAATTCGCGTCAAACGCGAGAGCGAATCCGCTTCGCACGTGACGCTTCATTTTTCGGTCAGCGATTCCGGCATCGGAGTTTCGGCGGAAATGCAGGCGCAGCTTTTCCAGCCTTTTACGCAAGCCGATGCCTCGACCACGCGGCGTTTCGGCGGAACCGGCTTGGGCTTGGCTATTTCCCGACGGCTGGTCGAAATGATGGACGGCGAAATCGGAGTCCGAAGCGATGCGGGCGAAGGCGCGACCTTCTGGTTCACGGCTAAATTTGAAAAACAGACTCGCGTTCAATCGACGCCCGCTGGCGGCACCCAAAATCATCTGGCTGGATTGCGGGTTCTGATTGTCGATGACAACGCGGTGAACCGCGAAGTTCTCATGTATCAGACGCGTTCCTGGAAAATGACGGCGAAAGAAGCGGATTCGGGAGCCTATGCGCTTAAAATGCTTTCCCGCGCCGCTGCCGAAGCCGAATCATTCGACCTCGTTATTCTTGATTTGCAAATGCCGGAAATGAACGGTCTGGAGCTTGCCGAAAAAATCAACGCGCTTTCGTTAGCCGCTGAGCCGAAATTGATTATGCTGTCGTCAAACGGGCGGCGCGGCGAAGCGGAGAAAGCCCGCCGCGCCGGTGTTCACGGTTATTTATCAAAGCCTTACCGGCAGGAAGAGCTTCTGAATTGCCTGCTCGGCATCATCGGCAGCAAGAACGAAACGGCTTCGCCGCCGAAACAGATGGTCACGCGATTTAATACCGGCGGCGAAACTCAGCCTGTAAACGCATCTGAGAGCGTCGAGCGCCGAAATATTCACGTGTCGATTCCCGTCGGGTCGCGTCGCAGAATTTTAGTGGTCGAAGACAACGCGGTTAATCAAACGGTGGCTAAAACGCAGCTGGAAAAATTCGGTTACCGCGCCGATGTCGCCGCCAACGGGCTGGAAGCGCTCGACGCGCTGTCGCGAATTCCTTATGATTTAGTGTTGATGGATTGCCAGATGCCGGAGATGGACGGATACGAAGCAACCGCCGCCATTCGACGGCGCGAGGACGGCACAGCGGTTCGCACGCCCATTATTGCGATGACGGCGCACGCCATCGACGGAGAGAGAGAGAAATGTCTCGCCGCCGGAATGGACGATTACATCAGCAAGCCGGTGCAAAAAGACGTTTTACGGCAAACAGTCGAAAGATGGCTAAATGCCGCCGTCGCGCCGGCAACGAAAACCGGCGTCGAAGTCGCGGGCGATAAAGCGTCGGGCGATGACAAGGTTATCGACCTTGAGCTGCTCAAAGATTTGACGCTCGGCGATGCGGCTATGCTGCGCGAAATAATCGCGCTTTACGTGCAGCAAACCGGTGAACAGCTCGATGAAATAAGCGAGGCGATAACTGCGCGAAATCCGGAAACGTTGTATACAGTATCACACAAAGCATTAGGCGGCAGCGCCACCTGCGGGATGAAGACCATCGTCCCGTTTTTTAAAGAACTCGAACAATTAGGTAAAATGCGGCAGTTTGAAAACGCGGAAGCTTTATTAAGCGCCGCGCGGCGGGCTTTTACCGAAATCAGTCGCGAATGCGAAGAAATAATCAGAGAAACCGTCCCGAATTAAAGGAGAATCAATGCCCAAGATAGTTATTGTCGAAGACAACACGCTCATTGCCAAATTATATGAAAACAAGCTTTTAGCCGAAGGACACACGGTTAAGGTCGCCGCTGACGGCGCTTCCGGCTTCGAGTTAATCAAGGAATTTAAACCCGACGCGGTTTTGCTCGATTTGATGCTGCCCGGAATGTCCGGCATCGAAATCATTAAAGAATTGCGCAGAAACTGGGAGTTTACCAATGTCCCGATACTCGCTTATTCGGGCGGCGATAACGACCTGCTTGACGCCGCCGCCGAAGCCGGCACCACCTACATCGTTTCCAAAAACGAAAACTCTCTGAAAGAGATTCTGGCTCATCTCGACCAATTACTGGCACTGACGCAAAACTGGCAGATTTACAATTCTTCCGCCTACGGATACGAAAACGAGCCTGCCGCGCCCGAAAAAAACAGTCCGTCATCCGACGAGCGCGTTTTAATTGTCGAAGACGATTTATTGATTGTGACGGTCGTCAGAGATATTGTCGAAAAAGCCGGTTACCAGCCGGTCGTCGCCGGCGACGGACGCGAAGCTTATCGCATCCTGGCAACCGACGCCAACTTTGCGGCGGGAATTTTCGACGTCCACGTGCCTTATATCGAAGGCACTGATTTGGTTCGACATATGCGCACGGAAAAACGCTTAATGAAAATTCCGGTAATAATAATGACCTCCGAAGAAAGCGTCAAAATCCAGCTCGACAGTCTTTCCGCCGGAGCTTCCGTTTTCCTTCCGAAGCCGTTCGAGCGCAAAACCTTCGAGTCTATGTTCAAGGCTCTGGTCAGCGAATAAGAATTTGCACCGCCCGAACCGGAAGCATAAGTTTGCCGCGAGTGTTTTGAAGCATGAGTCTGCCAAAACGGCAAACTTATGCTTCAAATTTCAACAGTGTCACTTTAATCATCGATTGTCCGCCCAATAAACCATCCTTTGTCCTAGAGTAAGTGAGAAATAAAGAATTTACCAGAACTGTAGATTTGGCGATTTTCCGATTATTTAATCATCCGTTGTCCGAAAGTACAAAAATTAAGCATCCAGTGTCCAAAAGTACAAGTGAGAATCAGTTCTGGATTAAAGTAGTAAACTATTTAACTGTATTGAAAATAAGTCTTTCTATTTTTTCTAAATTTCTTCCATGAAAATTATCTTTCATAACTTTTCTTAAAAGTTTGGCATAATTGTCTTGTCTTGTTTTAATTAAAAATTCAAAGGTAGGTAGGTATTTATTTAAAACTTTTTCAGTATCTTTTTTCTTTAGGTGCAACGCTACAAATGTCAAAGCAATTTCTGAGGCAATAGGTAAGACTGAATACTCTTTAATTATTTCTATCGCTTCGCTTACTACGACAGCACATTTATCCAGTTTCTTTTGTTGATAGTACAATTTACTTAACGCGTTAAGAACAAAAATAAGTCCATGCATATTTAAAAGCTCGCGAAATGCTGTTTCCGCAATTTTTAAATACTGTTCAGCTTCATCAAAAATGCCTAATCCGGTTAAAGCTACGCCTATATTTAAATTTATATAATTTAGATTATACGTGCTACCTAGCTCAGTATAGATTTGCTGAGCTTTTCGATAAAAATTATAGGCATTCTCAAATTGTCCTTTGATGCATGCAATATTACCTAATCCCCACCAAGCAGTAGCTTCCCCTTCTATAGATGATGATTCAAATTTTTGTTTTCTCAGAGATCGTTCAAAACAAGTTTTGGACTTTTGATATTTTCCTACCGTAGAGTAAATTCCCCCAAGATTATTTAATGAATGTATAATTGAGACTGCATCTTTGCTTTTTTTAGCTAAAGATAGCTGCTCTTCACCAATCAAAATCGCTTGTTCAAATTCGCTTAACTGATAGAGCGCGGCAGAATAATAGTATAAAGCTTGGATTAACTGGGAGATACTTCTAAATCGTCTTTTATGCTTCTCAAATAAAATTCGCGCTTCATTAGCTCTACCTAAACGATATAGAGCTTTCATTTTTTGAATGATAATTTCAGTTGAGTGTCCTTTTAGCGGACGGTTAATTACTTGCTCATATAAAGAATAGTTTAAAAGAACGGCGTTAATTAACTCTTCCTTTCGACAGGCTGAAGCGTAATAGGAATTTATATATCCTTTTATGCTTAATCTTGGTCGCTTGTTTCGAGATACTTTTAACGAAATAGGCAGTTGTGTAGCCCAAGATGTTACAAGGGTGTCAACCGCTCCTTGAAAATAAGTTAGTGGAAGAGTTTTGGCAAATGCAAAAACTTTAGGATTTGTCGTTGTTGGCAGCTGCTTCGGGCGTGAATATTTTGAACTATAGTCAACCCATAAAATATGTTCTGGTGATGATTCGATCATGACAGGTCTTACATCGAATTCATCGGATCCTGAATAACCCCAAACTATAATAATTTTGTTATTAAGAAATTTTTTGAGATATTCTCGCCACTTAGGAAATCGAGCAAATCCCTGTGCTGTGGCTGCTAATGCTTTAATTGAAATGATTAAATTGGATTCTATGTTATCTCTACCTACCGAATTACTTCCGTGAACTTTGATTAGAACTTGGGAATAAGGAGGATGATAGAACAAATCTTTTCCGGTAAAAATTACTCTTTTAACAGATTGTGGTTTTAAGGCATTTTCTATACAGGTATCGAAGTTAGTTGTTAACACCGAAGCGCCTCTTAATAACATCTGCGCCAGGAAGTAATGATTTTTATTGAAAGCTTTAGAATCAAATATTTTGCCGACTTTTAAAAGTGGATCATTGAGTTTCCTAATTTCATCAATTAATACCTCAAATCGCGAGGTAATTTGATTTGTATTAATTTGATTTTCTATATCTTTAATTATATAAGAATCGGCTTGACAGGCTTTGAGAACATCAAAAACAAATCTGTTTACTGTAGGAAGATTAGCTGGAAAGTCGTAAGAAATACCTGCGCCACATAAAAAAACCAAACGAGAATAATCAAGAGTAACAAGATTTTTAGGTAAATCCATATGCGGAATTCTACAAATATGAGATTTATTAAAAGCAGATATTATTCACTATCATACCATCCAGAAAAAGGTGGTAAATGTAAATATGAAATTGGTGTTTTATCAGCCTTAAGTAAACATTCAGCCACAATTAATATTACAATCAGTGAATATCTTATGCTTTTTAAGCATTTTGCCAATATAGCCAATTTAATAGAATAGCATGTTATTTTTACTAATTTCGCTATTACTCTATTAACGCTCTGCGTTATTATATGCTGATTTACTATGAGGATTAATTATGAAGTATGACCCAATAACCTTAAGTTACGCGCAAGCTCAAGAAAGGCGAGTTTTGCATCTTTCTACCCGAGTATGGCAGGAGGAATTATCAGAAGATAGAAATGAATTTTCGAGAGATTATGCGAGAATTATTTACTCTTCTTCATTTCTAAGATTGCAGGGTAAAATGCAATTGCTTGGAATTCAGCACACTGAATTTTTTAGAAATAGGTTGACTCATAGTCTTACAGTAGCTCAAGTCGCTAGAGAAATTGCCGCCAATCTCGAATTAAAATATCCTGTTGTAGCAGAGGTGGCATCTTTAGCGCATGATTTAGGTAATCCACCTTTCGGGCATTATGGCGAAAAAATATTAGGAGGTCTGGCGAAAGATATTGGAGGATTTGAAGGAAATGCTCAAACACTTAGAATTTTGACTTGTCTTGAAAAGAAACATTATGAATACGGCGGCTTGAATCTGACATTAAGAACCTTACTTTCGGTCATTAAATATTTTAGAAAGTATGAAAATGGAGCAAATAAAAAATTCATATACGATAGTGATTTTGACCTTATTTTAAACAAATTAGAGGAGCATCAGCTAGGAAATGAGCCTAACACTATAGATATGCAAATTATGGACTTAGCTGATGAGATTGCTTATGCTGCTCATGATTTAGAAGATTGTCTGAAATTGGGATACTTCACAATTGACGAACTTTTGAATGAATTCAAACATCATGAAAAATATAGTGTCGCTTATAAAACGTTCAAAGAGTTGGTTGAGAGCAGTCAAAAATTCGCCAATAGAGGTACAAGGTTTGAAACCTCAGAAGAGTTTTCATTTTTGTTTAGAAGGCGGCTTACATCACTGGTAGTTAATAAATTAGTCAGCGACATAGCCCTTTCGGCTGAAAAAACCAAATTGCAGCTAAAGCATCATAACCTTTTAAGCAGCGGACTAAAAGAATTAACGTTTAAGGCAGTAAAAAGAAAAACTGCTGTTCAACTCTATGAAAAAATGGGCGAAAAAATAATAAAAGGACTTTTTACAGTTTTTTCTGATGATAAATTCAATAAGGAACTATTTCTACTACCAGCTGAGTATAGAAAATATGAAAGCGGGAACGAGACTGAGCGTCAAAGAAATATAATTGACTATATCTCTGGAATGATGGATTCCTTTGCAATGAAAGAATACGAAAAGTATTTTGGTCCTAATAGTTTAGAAAAACAGTATTTTGTAGAATAAAATGATTCCGTAAAAAATATTTATTCCAATTTCATATTTTTCTGATTAGTTAATATCGCCTGTTCGATGCCCAAAATGCAAAATAGGTTCCAATATGATTTAGACAAAATCTTTTACATTACTCTTTGAGAGCATCTTTTGTTTAACAAATCCCGATACAGTTAGCCGGTGAACACCTAATATTCGCGCAATTGCACTATACGATATTTTCTTTGCCAATAAGTTTTTTATTTCCCTTTCTTTTCCCGTGAGCTTGAGTTTGTCTGATTTTCTTCCCTTTGGTCTGCCAAGGATTATGCCTTCGGCTTTTTTTCGTGCTAATGCTTCTTTCGTTCGTTGAGAAATTAAATTACGTTCGAAATTGGAAGTATAAGTTTGCCGCGAGTTTTTGGAAGCATAAGTTTGCCAAACGGCAAACTTATGCTTCCAGTTTCAACAGCCTGTTTCTTAAACTTTCGCGTAGGTTAAGCCTGTCTGACCTTGATATTTTCCGCCTCGGTCGGAATAGGAGACGGCGCAGGCTTCGTCGGATTCGAAGAAGAGGATTTGACCGATGCCTTCGTTGACGTAGACGCGTAAAGGCAGATTTGCCAGATTGGCGATTTCGACGACGAGGCGTCCGGTCCAGCCGGCTTCGAGCGGGGTAGTGTTCACTAATAGACCGGCGCGGGCGTAGGTTGATTTTCCGAGTGCGATGCCGGTGACGCTGCGCGGCATTTTGAAAGTTTCGACGGTGACGCCCAAGCCGTAATGATGCGGCGGCAGGAGATAATATTTCGAGTTGTCTTCAGCCGTGTAAAGCGCCGGTTCAATCAATGAATTTTCGTCGAAATGCTTCGGGTCAATCTCCAGCCCGTAAACGGAAGAGAAGATGCGAAAGCCGTCGTCCGCCAGACGCATATCGTAGCCGTAGCTCGACGCGCCGGCGCTGATGATGCGGCTGCCGTTTGTTTCCCGCACGAGCTCGGGCAGAAACGGGTCAATCATTTTGTGTTCTTCAGCCATTCGACGAAGCCAAACGTCGGATTTAATCGTCATAAATTTTTGTCTAAAAAAAGGAAAGTGATAGTTACGAGACATAACGTATCACTTTCCTTTTACAAAATTCAAATCCGTCCGACCTGGTTTACCAGTTGCTCAGTTTCAAGCCGCCGTCGCCGACGGTAAACGAAAGCAGCGCGCCGCCGTTTCCGGCGCGGGCGATGATTGATTTTTCGCTGAATTTGGCGCGGTCGCGCGGTTTCAGGTTTTCCAGCGAGCTTTCGATTTTGCCGGTTTTCAGGATGCTCGCATTTAAATCGGCGCTCAGGTTTTGCGGAAATTGGACGTTGAGCGTGCCGCTTGCCAAACCGACGTTCAGCATTCGTCCGCGCCAGCTCGGTTTGTTGATTTTGACATCGACGTTGCCCGTGCCGAACGTCGCATCGACCGCGCCGCCGATTAAATCCATCTTGGCGTTTGATTCCAAAAACTTTATCATCATCGCGCCTTCGATTTTCGAAAGCGTCAAATCGCCTCTGCCGCCGTTGATTTCCAAATCGCAGTAAACCGGAACTTTGATGCGAAAATCTATTTTGAAAGGCACGCCGAGAAGCTGCTTCGGAAATTTTTTCGCCACGCGCTTCATATAATCGCGGTCGTGCGTGCCGACGCTGACGATGCGGGCGTGACCGAAATCTTCGTCCAGCACAAAACCGTCGACCTGCGTCAAAAGCGCCAAATCGGCTTCGGTCGCGGCTTCGATTTCGATTTCCGCCTGTACTTCAATCTCGTTTTTCTGCCAGCCTTCGATGGTAATCGAGCCGAGCGGCGCGCCGACAATCGTCACGGTTCCGCCCGCGCCGAAATCTATTTTTTCCGATTTGTAAGTCGTGCGCTTGATGAGCGGTTTGGTTTGCGCGTGCGAAACCGCAGACGCGCACAGGTAAGCGCAGACGACGGCGAAAATGATTTTGATGTTTGTTTTCATGGTTTTCAGCGGAAGGGAGAAGGCGATAAGGACACGTGTGGATGATAACAAAGTCTGCCGGTAAAAGCCAACAATTTATTATCGACGGATAAAGGCGATGCTGCCGCGCTGGTTGACGACGTTTAAGATGGCGCTGCCGTCGCCGATTTTTCCGACCACGCGGCGACCTTCGCTGACAAACCTTAAGCCTGCGTTTTCGAGCGAGCCGAGATTGATATTGCGGGTCGAAGGCGCGGTCGCCGTCAGGCTGAACGAAGATTCAAAAGGAATGCGCAAATTTATCGCGCCGCGCATCGACGTAAAGCGATAACGCCCGCCGGGCTTGATGTCGCCGTCGAAAAATATATCGCCGATGCCGTTTTCGGCTGAAACGGAAGCCGCCGAAATGTTCGTCAGAGTGATGTCGCCGTCCGATGTGATATGCGCGCGGACAAATCCGGCGGCGATGTTCGTGACTTTCAGATTGCCCATCACGGTTTCGATGTTGACCGACGAATAGTACGGGACTTTGATATAGAAATTGACGTTGCCGACCTCGTTTCTGCCTTGATTGTCCTTGACGACGTTGACCAGAATCGTGCCGCTTAAGCTTTGCGGAACGATATTCGCTGCGGGCGCTTCCAGAATCGCCGTAATCTGCACACTGTCTTTATTCCAGCCCTCGACCTCGACCGTGCCCGTGCGATTGGTTAATTGCAGGCTGACGTTTTTACTGGCGGGATAAACTTTCGAGAATTTTTTCTGGGCGAGAATTTCCTGCTGGCTGGCTGGCACAAAGAAAAAAACTACGCTCAGGAGAAAAATCGTAGTTTTTTTGTTCAGCAGTTTTTTTAACAAACAACTCATTTTACAGTCGGCTCATTTATAATTCGGAAAATTGTCGGAGCAGCTCCATTTTTTCGTTTAAAGTCGTATCGAGCATCTCGCTGGAAATTTCGTCCTGCGGATTCGTCTCTAAAATCTGATTGTATTCGGCGACCGCCTGGTCAATCTCGTTCAGATTGCGCTCAAAGGCGGCGCGCAGATTTTTATCCCATTGCTGGCGGCGCGCTTCGACGCGTTTGTTCCAGTATTCGATGGCGATTTGCTGTTCTTTCAGGCGTTTCTCGCGCGTCGTCTGCGGCGTTTCGACCACGCCGACCTGACCGAGAATTTTTTCGAAAACGCTCGGCGGCGCTCCCGTTTCCGTGTTAGCCGA
>DASVWG010000257.1:0-9409 GCA_036389695.1 Pyrinomonadaceae bacterium | reverse complement strand
CAGACCTCTCCGTTTCATTTTAACAAGCCTCCATTTTATCTGGTCATTCAGAATTTTTAATTTTAAATAACTCTCTCAATTCCGGCTTGATGCGCTTCGGTTTCGACGTTTCGCGGTCGAGCATACACCAGATTGTGCGCGCCTTGACGAGCAAATCCGCGCCGCGCCGGATTTCGGTAAAACGCTCGCACGTCACCGCCGTCCATTCGCCGACCCACGTCGTCGCCGTGATTTCCTCGTTTTCAAAAGCCTGCCGTTTGTAATCGACTTCGTGCCTGAGAACAACCCAGACGACTTTCGCCTGTTGTTCGGCATTCGTCGCGTGAAGCCAGTGCGCGACGGCGACCGTCTGAATCCAGCGCACATAAGCGACGTTGTTGACGTGTCCCTGCTCGTCAATATCGCTTTTTTCGACGCGAAACGAATGCGAAAACCTCATTGCAGATTGAGCGTCAAGGCGCCGAGCTGCGAATACATCTTCATAAAATCGAACTCGTTCCAGGCTTCGGCGATTCTGCCGTCTTTTATTCGCACAATCGTTAATCCGGTAAACTCAATCGGCTGATTAGTCGCCGCGACGCCTAAGCCATCGCCTGCGTGAGTGGCTTTCACGGTGCATCGCGCCGCGATTTTATCGCCTTCGCAGACCGTATCTTCGACCGTGATGTTTAAATCCGGATAAGCCGACAAAAATGCGCGATGCAGCGTTTTAAATCCTTCCGTTCCGCGAACCGGCTTGCCTTCGGCGTCATTTAAACCGTTGGCAACGCCGTCAGCGGCAAACATTTCGTCTATCGCGTCCTCGCGCCGCTTGTTCCAAACTTCTTCAAACCAGCGGTGCATAAAAGTTTCGTATTCTTCAGCCATAAATCCTCCAAAACCGTCTAACTTTTCCGGCTTTGCAAAACTCCCTGCACGCCCAGAATTACTCCCGTAAAACCGGCAATCAGACGAAAAAGACTCCAGATAGTCCACCAGACTGACTCGTCCTGACGATTAATGTTTTCCAAATCGTATGCGCCGTGAATTCCAGCCAGCAGACCGACAATCAAAAACAAAATCGATTCCCAGATATTCCTTTTCATAAGTGAACCTGTTTGAAAGCACGCCTTCGCGTCTTGAGTTTCGCCTTGGCGCGGACTTTAGCAAAGTAAAACCCGCCCGCTAATGCAGGCGGTTCAGACCTAAGTTTTCAACTAGATTGCAGCTGAATTTCCGAGAACCTCTTTTATCGCCTGCCCGATGTCGGCGGGCGATTCGACGACGCGGATGCCGGCTTCCTGCAAAGCTTTCATTTTTTCGGCGGCGGTGCCTTTGCCGCCGGAGATAATCGCTCCGGCGTGTCCCATCCGGCGTCCCGGCGGCGCGGTTTGTCCGGCGATGAAGGCGACAATCGGTTTCGTCACGTTGTCTTTCGCAAACGCGGCGGCGTCTTCTTCGGCGGTTCCGCCGATTTCGCCAATCATCACGATGGCGTCGGTTTCGTCGTCTGCCTGGAAGAGTCTTAAAGCGTCCGTGTGATTCGTGCCGATAATCGGGTCGCCGCCGATGCCGATGGCGGTCGATTGTCCGAGACCGAGCGCGGTCAATTGCCCGACGGCTTCATACGTCAGCGTTCCCGAGCGCGAAACGACGCCGATTCTGCCTTCTTTATGAATGTGACCGGGCATAATCCCGATTTTGCATTTGCCGGGCGAGATGATGCCGGGACAATTCGGTCCGATGAGGCGCGTGTTTTTGTCTTCCAGATAGCGTCTGACTTTCGTCATATCGGCGACCGGAATGCCTTCGGTAATGCAGACGACGAGCGGGATACGAGCGTCCGCCGCTTCCATAATCGCGTCCGCCGCAAAGGCGGGCGGAACGTAGATGACCGAAGCATTCGCGCCGGTTTCCCTGACCGCATCGTCAACCGTGTTAAAAACGGGCACGTTTTCGTGCGTCGTGCCGCCTTTGCCGGGCGTGACGCCGCCGACGACTCGCGTGCCGTATTCAATCATCTGCTGCGTATGAAATGTGCCTTCCTTACCCGTAATGCCCTGCACAATCAGGCGTGTATTCTTATCAACTAAGACGCTCAAGTTCTTACTCCTTTGAATTAATTGAAGATAATCAAGCAAATAGAATATTGAAAAACGCGCGCCTTGTCACGTTCACTATCATTTTTAAACAGTAGACTATTGAATTTCGATAGCTGGCTGCTCTTTTCAACCAGTGGACTGGTCTTTTTTGATAGCTGACTGGTCTTTCGACATAGTCCACTGGTCTTTTTTGATAGTAAACTGGTCTTTCGACATAGTTCACTATCAAAAATCAATAGCTCACTACTGCTTCGATATAGTGAACTACTCTTTTTGAATAGTGGACTATCGAATTTTGATAGTGGACTACTCTTTTTGAATAGTGGATTACTCTTTCGATATAGTGAACTACTCTTTCGGCAGAGCGAACCGCTCTTTTTCGATAGCTGACGACTCTTATTCGTTTATAAAAATATTGTTGGCGGGGAGTTTCGATGCTAAACTTTCTTATCCACAACTATTTGAAAGGTGAAAAATTATGCTTCGCAGATTTTCCCGCCCATTCGTTTTGATTTTCGTATTTTTGTTTCTTTCCGCCATTCCGGCACGACCGCAGCAACCCGATGCGACTTTCGGCAATAACGGTATTACAGGCTTCTCATTTTTCGGATTCAACCCGTTCGGGGGAAATTCTACCGAAGCGGTCAAAGCGTTTCTGCTGCCGGATGGTAAATATCTGGTCGTAGCTCATCATCGCTACGATGGACCGAAAACCGGAACATCACACATTTCATATATTGTCCGGCGCAATGCTGCCGGCGCGGCGGACGGTTCTCAAGGCAGCACGACGGGAGCTATCGGCAGCGAGGGAAACTTCGTGGCGACCGACGCGGCGATGCAGCCGGACGGAAAAATCGTCGTCGTCGGCTATAGGTTTCAAAACCAGCCGATGGAACAAATTCAGGACTGGAAAATCGTCCGCTTTAACCCGGACGGCTCGCACGACTCGACGTTTGGCACAAACGGCGTGATAGTTCGCGGTTTCGGCGAAAATCTCGATTTTGCAACCAATGTCGAATTGCAGGCGAACGGCAAAATCGTCGTTTCAGGTTATTCGAGCACCGGGTTCGGGACGACCGTCACGGTCGTCGCCCGATACAATCCGGACGGAAGCCCGGACGCGCCTTTCGGTCCTTACGGTGAGGGCTTTTTCGTCAGCTACGACAACGGCTATCTCTCGAAGAAGTTAGCCGTCCAGCCGGACGGGAAAATTTTGCTGGCGGGCGATTCCTATATCCCGTACCCGCCCGCCGCGAGCGATGTTTTTTTGGCGAGATTCAACCCGACCGGCGCGGTCGATACCGGCTTTGGAAGCGGCGGTTACGTGACTTTAAATTATCACCCGCAGGACATCTTAAAAGATTTCGCGCTTCTGCCGGACGGAAAGATGCTCTTGCTGCTCGATTCGATTTTTCCCGCGCCGGGCACAAATAATTATGTCGAGCAGCAATCCATCCTGATACGTTTTTTGAGCAATGGCTTGAGAGATTCAAGCTTCGGGACAAACAGCGAGGTTTTAATCAACACTTCGCCGCCGACGCTGGACGATGGAGGTTTCCCCCCGTTCCCGCTGAGTGGCTTTGAAACCGCTCAGAGCATCGCCGTGCGCGCGAACGGCAATATCCTGATTTCCGGTATTCGCCGCGAGCTGGTTGCGAGTTCCACAGGCTTTATGTACAGCATTTTGGAATACGGCGCGAACGGGCGGTTTATCGCTAAAAATTTTTCCCGCCGGACGCGAAGCAATCAACTTATCAGCACGAGCATTATCAATTTTGTCAGAGGTTCGTTTGAACAGCCGGACGGGAAAATTTTTCTTTATGGAGGCGTTATTTCCGCCGCGCTTCTCCGCTACGTTTCGGTTTCGGCAGTCAATAACGCCAACAACTTTTTCGATTACGACTTTAACGGCAGAGACGAGCTTGCCATGTATCGTCCGAATAATTCCGGTCTGGGAACATGGTTTTTCACGAATCGCTCCAATCAAAGTTTCGAGCGTCAGTACGGCGCGGCGGGCGACCAGATTGTGCCGGGCGATTATGACGGTGACGGCTGGCAGGATTTAGCCGTTTTTCGCCCGACGACCGGCGAATGGATTACGCGAAAAATCTATCTCGACGTCTGCGCGCCAATGGATTGCGCGGAAACCGTGCAGTTTGGAGCCAACGGCGATATTCCCGCGCCCGGCGATTTCGACGGCGACGGGAAATTTGACCGCGCCGTTTTCCGCCCTTCAGGCGGCGATTGGTATATTTTGTTCAGCTCGACGGGCAATTATACCGGACTGCATTTCGGGCAGAACGGCGATAAGCCCGTGGTCGGCGATTACGACGGCGACGGGAAATCCGATATTGCCGTGATTCGGAGGGAAAACGGGTATCTATTCTGGTATATTTCGCAAAGCTCCGACGGCGCGTTTGTCGCTCTGCAATTTGGGATAACGGAGGACAAAACCGTAGTCGCCGATTACAACGGCGACGGAAAAACGGAGATTGCCGTCTGGCGACCGTCAAACGGAACGTGGTATACGCTGGCTGATTACACGGATTTTTCCTACTTGCAGTTTGGCACGAGCGGCGATATACCTGAGCCGATTGATTACGACGGCGACCGCAAAACCGATTGGGCGGTTTTCCGACCGTCCAGCGCGGTTCATTACATATTGCAGACGACCGACGGAAGCTTTGTCGGCAGAACCCTCGGCGCGGCAACCGACACGCCGGTTGCTTCGGCTTACGTCAGATAAGCCGCAAACTGATAAAGACGGCTATCGTTTAGCCGCGAGTTTGCCCGCCGGTTAAGTTTTATTGTAGCTGAATGTTTTCGGTGTTAAACTTCACCTATCTTCAGTTTCCCAAAGGAGAAAATTCATGCTCCGTTCATTTCTGCGCTCACTCGCTTTGATTTTTCTATTTTTGTTTTCGACCGCTTTGCCGGTTTTGTCGCAGACTGACCCGACATTCGGCACAGACGGCTTGGTGATGACCAATTTTCCGCCGACCAGCGGCGGCGACCCGAATGCGCGTTCTGCGGATTCGCTCGTCAAAGCTTTTTACCAGCCCGACGGAAAAATACTGGCAGTGGCGCAGGTCATCAACACCACCCCGAACGCCCCGCCGGCGATTAACCTGCATCTGCTTCGCTATTCAAACAACGGCACGCTCGAAGAAACAATCGGCACCGTTGTTAATTTCAACGTCAACGACGCAGTTCAGCAACCGGACGGCAAAATCGTCGCCGCCGGTTACAGAGACGTAAACAATCCGACGGGGCTTGCGCGAGACTGGATAATCGCGCGCTTCAATCCGGACGGCTCGCTCGACGCTTCGTTTAACTCGACCGGAATCGTCACGCGCGGATTCGGCAACAACCAGGACACCATTCGCAGCGTCGCGCTGCAGGCGGACGGAAAAATTCTCGTCGGCGGCACTTCGCGTCAAAATAACAGTTCATTCACGGTGACGGTCGTCGGCAGATACAATGCGGACGGCAGCGTGGACGCGCCTTTCGGACCTTACGGCGAAGGATTTTTCGACCGTTACGATAACGGAGCCTTATCGGTCAAAGTGCTCGCCAGACCGGACGGAAAGCTTCTTCTCGCCGGCAGTGGTCAAGCCGGTCCGTCGCCCAGCAGATTAATCGTCGTGCAATACAACAATAACGGCACGCTCGACACAGGCTTCGGCAATCAGGGCGCGGCGGTTGTAAATTACACGCGCCTTGAAGATTTATACGACGCGAGCCTGACGGCAGACGGGAAAATCGTTTTGCTGTCGTCTTCGGATTTGAACACACCGCCTTCATTCAATTTTGATCAGGTAATGGACGTCGTTCGCCTGAATGCGGACGGCTCGCCCGACACAGGCTTCGGCGCGGGCGGCAGAACGACTCTGAACAGCTCGCCGCCGCTGTTCACAAATCTTCCGATTCCAGCCGGCAGCGAGCTTCCGGCAAAGCTTCTGGTTCGGGAAAACGGCGATATTTTCGTCGTCGCCAACAGCACGCAGCTGGTTATTTCCCGAAGAAACGCGCCGGGATTTTTAGGACGCGCCGAGAGAAAATTCCTTGTCGCCATCTTTCGTCTCAGTCCCGACGGACGGCTCGCGGGCAAAAATTTTACGCGCGTGACGCCTGCCAATCAAGCGGTTTCGGCGTATAGCCGGTTTCAGCTAAACGGCATTCTCGCCCAGCCCGACGGCAAAATCCTAACTTACGGCTCGCTCGATTTTCTTAATTTTTATGCTCCGACACTCGGCACGCCCGACCCGGCAATTTTTTTAGCCCGCTATACTTCAATTTCCACTTTGAACGATGCGAATAATTTCTACGATTACAACTTTGACGGCAGAGCCGAATTCGCCGTTTATCGCCCGAACAGCTCCGGTCTCGGAATGTGGCTGTTTTTGTTTAGCGACCCCGGCGGCTCTCCCGATTACCAGCCCGGCTCGCGAGAATACGGTATGCCGGGCGACATTATCGCGCCCGGCGATTACGACGGCGATTACATTCAGGATTTAGCCGTCTTTCGCCCTTCGACCGGCGAATGGATTACCCGGAAAATTTATCTCAATAACTGCGCGCCGATGGGCTGCGCGGAAACCGTTCAATTCGGCGCGGCGGGCGACATTCCCGCGCCCGGCGATTTCGACGGCGACGGCAAAACCGACCGCGTAGTTTTTCGCCCTTCAGGCGGTGATTGGTATATTTTGTTCAGCTCGACGGGCAATTATACGGGCTTTCATTTCGGGCAGAACGGCGATAAGCCCGTCACGGGCGATTACGACGGCGACGGCAAATCCGATGCTGCCGTCATCAGGCGTGAAAACGGGAAAATATTCTGGTATATTTCGCAAAGCTCCGACGGCGCGTTTGTCGGCTTTCAGTTCGGTTTGAGCGAAGATAAAGCCGTCGTTGCCGATTACAACGGCGACGGAAAAACCGATGTCGCCGTCTGGCGACCGTCGAACGGGACTTTTTACGCGCTGGCTAATTACACGGATTTTTCCTACGCTCAGTTAGGCTCAAGCGGCGACGTTCCGATTTCGTCGGATTTTGACGGCGACCGCAAAGCCGATTTTGCGGTTTATACGCCCGCGACCGGCGCTCACACTTTTATCAGGTCATACGACGGAAATATCGGCGGAACCCAGTTCGGGTTGCCGACTGATATTCCGATGGCTTCGGCTTACGTTAGATAAAATGCCGCAGCGGCAAAACAAATTTAAGATATTTCATTGACTGGAAAAAGTTATGACAAATTCAATTTTTCGCTTGTTCTGTCCGGCAGTTCTGCTTTCGATATTGACCGCTGTTCCGGGCGCGGCGCAGCAAGTCGATTCATCCTTCGGGACGAACGGTATTGCCAGCACAAATTTTTCCGGCATGAATCCTGCCGGAACCAATGACGACGCGGCGGTCAAAGCCTTTAACCTGCCCGGCGGTAAAATACTGGTGGTCTCCAATCACGTTCACAGCGCCGGTCCCACCATACCCAGAGTTTACACGATGCGGCTCGTCCGTTACACCAATGCCGGCGTCACGGACGGTCCGCCGGGCAACAACAGCGGAACGATTGCCGCCAGAGAGCGTTTCATAGCGTATGACGCGGCGATGCAGCCGGACGGGAAAATAGTGGTTGCCGGTTACACTTCAGATACTGGAGAATTCGGCGGTCTCGGCGATCTCTGGGCAATTGCGCGGTATAACGCGGACGGCACGCCCGACACGACGCCGTCCGGTCAAGAGTGGTTCGTGGCGCGCCGTTTCACAAACAACATCGGCATCATCAACGACGTCGAAATCCAGCCGGACGGAAAAATCGTCGTTTTGGGAAATCTGTGGAGCTCGGCGAACATCAGAAGCACCGTCGTCGCCAGATACAACACGGATGCTCAGCCCGACCTTTCCTTCGGTCCTTACGGCGAAGGATTTTTCGACCTTTATGACAACTCGACGCTCTCAAGAAAATTAATCATTCAGCCGAACGGGAAACTTCTGCTCGGCGGAAACTTTTATGTTGCTTATTTAGCCAGTTACAACACGGACGGAACGCAGGATACAACTTTCGGCGACGGCGGCTATGTTCGCCTTGATTACAGCACCACTGTAAATTTAAGCGACCTCAAGCTCCAGCCGGACGGAAAAATCCTGGCGCTGCTCGACATAGGATACGGTCATTCTTCGGTCTTGGCTCGGCTGAACCCGAATGGCTCGAAGGATTTAAGCTTTACGCCGAACGGCGCGGTTTTTTTTGACAATTCAGCGCCCGTTCAAGGCTCAAATGGCAATGTATTGTATCTGACCGGCGGTGTCGATATCGCTCGCAGCATTATTCAGCGCAGTAACGGAAACATTGTGGTCGGCGGCTTCAGCATTCAGCTTATCTTTTCCGCTTCACCGAGAAGAGAAATCTTCAGCGCTATCGAATACGACTCAAGCGGGCAGCTGCTCAACAAATCTTTTTCCCGTCATTCGCTCGAAAATCAGGTTTTGACGCGCCCGAATTATTTTGATGCGGCGGGCGCCATCGAACAGCCGGACGGAAAAATTCTGTTTTACGGCAAAATCAACGAATCATCAAGCGGAACATTCGCTCCGCCTTATAACGTCGCGCTCGCCCGTTATTCTTCAATCTCGGCGCGCAAAGACGCCAACTTCTATTTCGATTACGACTTTGACGACAAAAGCGAATTCGCCGTTTTCCGCCCGAGCAATAACGGCGGCTTCGGCAACTGGTATTTTTTGAGCAACGGCGAGTTTATCATGCGCCAATACGGCGCGCCCGGAGATATTCTCGCGCCCGGCGACTACGACGGCGGCGGCACGGCGGATATGGGCGTTTTTCGCCCTTCGACCGGCGAATGGATTACGAAATCAGTCTATTTAAATAATTGCCAGCCGATGACTTGCAACGCGACGACGATTCAGTTCGGGGCAAACGGCGATATTCCCGCGCCCGGCGATTTCGACGGCGACGGCAGGACAGACCGCGCCGTTTTTCGCCCGTCGGGCGGCGATTGGTATATTCTGCTCAGTTCCGGCGGCGTTCGCGGGCTGCATTTCGGGCAGAACGGCGACCAGCCCGTGACGGGCGATTACGACGGCGACGGCAAATCAGACGCTGCCGTCATCAGGCGCGAAAACGGGCAGATGTTCTGGTATATTCTGCAAAGCTCGGACGGCGCGTTTGTCGGCTTGCAGTTCGGTTTGAGCGAAGATAAAGCCGTCGTTGCCGACTACAATGCCGACGCGAAAACGGACATCGCCGTCTGGCGCCCGTCAAACGGAACGTGGTATGTACTGGCAAATTACACCGATTTTTCCGCCGC
>DASVWG010000256.1:0-3256 GCA_036389695.1 Pyrinomonadaceae bacterium | reverse complement strand
GATAACTGATAACTGATAACTGATAGTGGATAGTTTGTTTTCTCACTATCAGTTATCAGTTATCGGTTATCAGTTAATTTATGGCGATTGAAATCGAGAAAAAATATCGTTTGAGCGCGCGGCAATACGCGCAGCTTTCGTCGGTTCTGGAAGAAATCGGCGCGCAGTTAAAGGGCGAAGATTTCGAGGAAAACACGCTTTATCGCGGCGGCGTTCTCGACGAGAAAAACGCCGTTCTGCGCGTGCGGAAAATTGCCGGTAAAACGATTCTGACTTACAAGCGGCGGATTCAAAACGAGCTTGACGTCAAGCGGCAAATCGAATACGAAACCGAAATCGCCGACGCGGAAGAAATCGAAAACATTATCGAAAATCTCGGTTTCGTCCGCTCGGTGGTTTACGAAAAACGCCGTCATACGTGGAATTTCCGCGAGGTCGAAATCGTTCTGGACGAGCTTCCATTCGGGCTTTTTATGGAAATCGAAGGCTCGATAACGGCGATTCGCGAAGCCGAAATGTTTCTCGGTGCCGAAGATTTTACGGTCGAACACGAAACTTATCCGCGCCTGACGGCGAAATACGGAAAGAAAAACGGCGCGCTTATCGAAGCGCGTTTTGAAGAATAAAATTTTCAGAAAGCAGACGCACGGGTTTATCAGAAAGTGTCAGTAGCCCAAGCGTCAGCGCGGGCTTGGCGTTTGAGAATTCGAAGCGATTTTATCATCCGGCAAGCCCTTCCTCACGGTCGGGCTACTGACACTTTTTTTCTTGCCATTTTGCAAGATTTTGTTTTAATCTCGTTCTATTAGCAGTTTTAACCGGGAGAAGATTAAGAGATGAATAAACATATTTTCGGATTCGCGCTTTTTAGTTTTATCGTCGGCGTGGCGATTGCGGTCAGCGGTTTTTTAGCTTTTAAAACAGTGAAAGTAAATGTCTTTGAAGTGAATAAAACGCCGCGTTTTGAAGATAGGAATTATTGCCGGAAAGAAAAATTCAAGAATTACGGGGACGCCGATGTGAAGGTAGAGCAAGCCGTTCTGGACGTAAATACGAAACAGCTTAAAACATTTCTCTGGCTGAATCCGCGCGTCAAAGCGGAAAAAAATTACCTCATCGCGCTTAATTTCTTTGTGAAAAACGAAAAGCAAACGCGGCATGTAAAGACGGAGCTTATCTCGGCAAATTCAGCCTTTGATTGGGAAAAAGAAGCAATTTTAAGCTCGCTCGGATGGCTTGAAAAACTGGAATCGTACGATAATTTATACGTCGTGGCGGAAGTTGAAGGCAGCCGGGCAAATTATAAGTCGCAGCTTTTTGATTATGAAAATGCCGCGCCGGTTTTATTGTCTAAAGGTAAAGATTTTTAAAGTCTCAAAATAAATGATTTTTAAAGGGCGGGATTTCCCGCCTTTTTTATTTTCCAAAAAACGCGAAAAAATTCTGCAAGTTTGATTGACGCGCTTCGTTCTGTTCGGCGTAACGGGAATTATGGAAAGCGAGTTTTTCGGACTCGCAGATTTTTTTGGAGGAAATATGGAAGGTCAAAAGTCATTGGTGATTAGTCGGTTTTTGGTGGTCATTTTATTATTTTCGATGATTTTCTCGGCTTGCGGCGGCGCGACGGAGCAAAGCACCGTCTCTAACAGAGCCGCGCAGACGGAAACTTATTCGCCTGATTATAAAAATTCGGGAACGATGGCGAATACGAATTCTTCATCGTATATGTCGATGACAAAATCAGAGGATTATGACGAGAAAAGCGCCGAGGGCGAGCGCTACGCCGAAATCGAAGAAAATCCTTTTCTGGAAACTTCGCGCGCGCCGCTTTCGACGTTTTCCATCGACGTCGATACGGCTTCTTACGCCAACGTCCGGCGCTTTTTAAATCAGGGACAGATGCCGCCGAAAGACGCCGTCCGCATCGAAGAATTAATCAATTATTTTGAATACGATTACCCGCAGCCTGTGGGCGATGTGCCGTTTTCCGTGAATACGGAAGTCGCCGATTGCCCTTGGAACGCGAAACATAAAATCGTGCAAATCGGCTTGCAGGGCAAAAAAGTCTCGCTCGACAATGTGCCGCCGTCGAATCTGGTTTTTCTGGTTGACGTTTCCGGCTCGATGACTTCATCCGACAAGCTTCCGCTTTTGAAAGATTCGATGCGCGTTCTGGTCAATCAATTAAAGCCGCAGGACCGCGTGGCAATCGTCGTTTACGCGGGGACGAGCGGTTTGGCTTTGCCTTCGACGCCCGCGAGCAATAAAGGCGAGATTCTTTCGGCTTTGAACAGCCTGGAATCGGGCGGCTCGACCAACGGCGGGCAGGGAATTCAGCTCGCTTATCGCGTCGCGCAGGAAAATTTTATCCGTAACGGCAATAACCGCGTAATCTTAGCGACGGACGGCGATTTCAATGTCGGCGTGACGAGCGACGCCGAGCTGGTGCGCTTAATCGAAAACAAGCGCGAAAGCGGAATTTATCTTTCGGTTTTGGGATTCGGCACGGGCAACACGAACGATTCGATGATGGAAAAGCTCGCCGACAAAGGCAACGGTAATTATTCTTATATAGATTCGCAGGACGAAGCCCGCAAAGCGCTCGGCGCGCAGATCGCCGGAACGCTCTACACGATTGCCAAAGACGTGAAGATTCAGGTCGAATTCAATCCGGCGAAAGTTGCGGGCTATCGCTTAATCGGCTACGAAAACCGGATGCTCGCCAACAAAGATTTTAACGACGACAAAAAAGACGCGGGCGAAATCGGCGCGGGTCATTCCGTCACGGCGCTTTACGAAATCGTGCCCGCCGGTCAGCCGGTCGAAAACGACGGCATCGAATTGAAATATTCCAAAGTCCAGCCCGCCGAAACGAATTTTAACGACGAGCTTTTGACCGTCAAGCTGCGCTACAAAGAGCCGCAGGAATCGGAAAGCAAGCTGCTGACGATGGGCTTGCTCGACAGGGGAAACTCGATTGAAAACGCTTCGGACAATCTGAAATTCGCGACGGCGGTCGCGCAGTTCGGCTTGCTGCTGCGCGACTCGCGCTACAAAGGCGCGGCGAATTTCAATAATGTTTTGAGCCTGTCGCAGGTATCGCGCGGCAATGATTTGAATAATTATCGCCGCGAGTTTGTCGATTTAATCAGCAAGGCAAAACGGCTGGCGAGAGACTAAAAAGCAGAAGCCCGCGCGTCAGCAAGGGCGGAAACTTATTCTCAGTATTCTTTACTTAGCGGAATAAAGTTTTTAC
>DASVWG010000255.1:0-2264 GCA_036389695.1 Pyrinomonadaceae bacterium | reverse complement strand
AAATAAATCCCGATTCGAAAAAACGAATCGAGCAAATCGCGCCCGTTTTTTGTTAAGTCAGAACCGTCTGCGGTAGCGGGCGGTTTATCTAAAATTTCTGAATGCTACAGCGATGAATTTTGAACGCGAAAACTGCAATTCATCGTTCATCGCTCCGCGTTCATATTTTAATTATAAGGAGCAATAATCATGAAAGAAGTAACTATCAACGAACAACAAACAACCGAGCCGCAGCTGGCAGCCGAACGGCAAATCGTTAACGGCGTCAACGTCGACGAATATTTCGCGACGATTGACGCGGTTAATTCCGATGCGGAAATCGCCAAATTCAATTTTCGCGCGAGCAACAAGTGGGTCAGCGGCGGCAACAACCGCACGACCATCAGGAATTTTTACGGCGCGTGTCAGGAAGTCGTGCGCGACCGCTCTTTCGTGCTCGAAAAAGACGAGCCGCCGATTCTGCTCGGCACCGACCGCGGCGCGAATCCGGTCGAATACGCGCTGGCGGCGCTCGCCGGATGTTTGACGACGACGCTCGTTTACCACGCGGCGGCGCGAGGAATTCGGATTGATTCAATCGAATCCAGCCTGGAAGGCGACGCCGATTTGCGCGGCTTTCTCGGCTTGGACGAAACCGTCCGCAACGGCTTGGATAAAATCCGCGTGCGCTTCAGCATAAAAGCCGATGCAGCGCGCGAAAAAATACAGGAGCTCGTCACGCTCGCCCAAAACCGCTCCGGCGTTTTCGATATGCTGAGCAACGGCGTGCCGATTGCCGTCGAGCTGGAATAAGGGATGAAGGATGAGGGATGAGGGATGAAAAGTTTTGAGTTTTGAATTATGAATTTTGAGTTTGTGAATAGACTGGTCATTCAAAGTTCAACACTCATAACTCAAAATTTTCTTTATTCATCCCTCATCCCTCATCCTTCATCCCTCTTTAAGAGTGGTCGTGAATCATCCGCCAGCCGTTTTTGGTTTTAACCCAGACGGTCGTAAACCAGCCTTTTCTATCGGCGCGACCGCCGCCGGATAAGATGTATTGTCCGGTGACGAGCGCGCCTTTGCTGCCAATCATCCGCACGACGATGTTTTCGTAGCGCAGGACTTGCAGAGGCTTTCCGGTTTTCCAGAAGCCTTCCTTCATCGTTTTCTCAATCGCTTCGACGCCGCCCGCCGGTCCGTTCGCAAGCATCTCGGTCGCTTCCGGCACATAAGCCGACAGATATTGATTTAAATCGCCCTTGTTCCAGCCGTCCGCCGTCAGTTCGAGCGTCGCGCGAATCGCCTTTTCGTCCTTGCTCATTTTCGCCTGCGCGAAAGCGGCATTGATTGAAACGGCAAAGATAAACACCAGTAAAATTAATAATTTCTTCATTTTTTTCCTTTTTTTTGATATTTTGGTTAAAGATTTGCATGTTACGCGGCAAACGCGCCAAAAGTTTCTCGTCTGAAAGTTATTGGAACACAATGTGAACCATTTTCGGACAAGAATTCGCTTTACCTGTTAAGCGAATTATCAACAAGAGGACAAAAATGAAGCGAACGCCGATTTTTATTTTACTTTTAATTTTATCTTTGACCGCCGCCGCCCAAGCCGCCACGCGCAAAACCACGCACGCCCTTCTGCTCGGCGAAACCGAAATCCGCATCAACGTCTACGAAAAGGCGGGCGCCGGCGTCACTTTCTTTGCGCCGCATCATAACGAGCAGCTTGGAATTCTTCTGGCGAAAGAAATCGTCGAAGCGAAAGGCGGGCGCGTCGTCGAAATCGAATCTTTCGACGAAAAAGGCAAACCGGCGCGTTATCTGAAATTTCAATACAATGGGAAAACCTATTCAATCGACCCGAACCGCATCTACACCGACAACGGCAGAATGTGCAACGTCGCCTACGAACCGAATCCGGTGGTCAAAATCTTTGCCGACAATCTTTTAAAACTTCTGCTTCCGCCCGACGGCAAATCTCTGCGCGAAAACGAGCGGTTTATCGTCGCCGTCCACAACAACGTGGACGTTTCCGGCAAAGATTCCGACGCGCAGTCGAGCGATTTAACGGCGGTCGCCTTCCTGAAAGCGCAAAGCACGAACAATCTCGTCCACGGCGCGTTTCAAGACCAGGCGGACGGCGTTTTTCTCTCCAACACCGAATCGGACGAAGACAATTTCGTTTTTCTTTCAACTCCGGCTTATTTGGGCTTTTTCGCCGACCGCGGCTTCAACGTCGTCATCCAGAAAGCGGCGTCCAAACTCCAGACGCGCCA
>DASVWG010000254.1:0-35675 GCA_036389695.1 Pyrinomonadaceae bacterium | reverse complement strand
CGCGCACAATTTAACAAATCGCGCGATTATATGGTGCGCGTCGACGATATGCTGATGTGCAAAAATATGCGCTGCCGCCGCCGCTTCGAGATTCCGAGCTTTCAAACCGTCGTCTTTATTTAACTGATAGTTGATAACTGATAACTGATAGTTGCTTTGTTTTCACTATCAGTTATCAGTTATCAACTATCAGTTTTCATATGTTATTCTTTTCTTACAGCAAATTATCAAGGAGGAATTATTTAGAATGCCAACCAAACCGAGCGAAAATCCCGAATATTACGAATACGCGCCCGTCGCCAGCAAAGACGTGCAGGATTTGATGAAAGACGAAATCAACAGCGCGCCGCGCGCGCCGCAGGAATTGCGCGAGCGTCTCAGGGAAAACAACGCTTCGTCGCCGGCGGATTCGGGCGGCGATATCGACGCGACGTGGGAAGATGTCGAAGATTCCGGCTCGGAATCGGTCGGCGGTCACAACCCGACGCCCGACCAATCGGACGTCGAAGCCAACGCGCACGCCATCGGCATCGATTTTCAGGACAACGAACCGCTCGACCTGCTGGACAAAATCGAAAAGCGCGACCGCAACCGTTTTGAGCTGGACGAAAGCTCAAAGGAAGGCGATATGATTTAGCCGGAATTAGCCGCAAAAAATCACAAAAGACACAAAATATTTTTATGAGTTATTTTGTGTCTTTTGTGATTTTTGATTTGGACGTTGAAAGATTTAATTGGGATTAAGTAAGCAAATATTATCTGACCATAGCTTGCATAAATCCTGAAATCATTCCTTCTTCTTCTGGCGTGTAACATACACCACCTTGACATCGCCAACCGTCTTTTATGTAATCATTTACTAATTGTTGAAAACTAGCTAAATCTTCACCGAATAGGACTTTATATTCGGTGTACTCCAATTTATGCAAAATTTCGGAAATTAAATCATTTTGAAAAGCCATAATTGAGGATTGTAACACGATGTCCGATTTTTATTGAGCAACTCAAACCAGGACACTACCTTTCCGTTTGTTGTTTGACGAGATTTTCGACCAGTTTGGTCAATTCAAACGGCTCGATTGGCTTTGAGACATGCACCTGATAACCGGAATCGAGCGATTGTCGGCGGTCTTCGGCGCGGGCGTAAGCCGTCAGCGCGACTGCGGGAATCGGCGTCGTGCGTGCGGTTTCTTTTTCCCACGCGCGAATTTTCTGCATTAGCGTGTAGCCGTCTTCTTCCGGCATTCCGATGTCGGAAACAATCAGATTCGGCGGCGATTTTTTGACTTTTTCCAGCGCTTCGGCGGCTGACGCGGCGCTTTCGACCGTCGCGCGGCAATTTTCGAAAACCATTTTCAGCAGCTCGCGCGTGCTGTCCTCGTCGTCAACTATCAAAATTCGCAGGTCGTTCAGTAACGGATAAGCGGGATGAAATCCGTCTTCGGCGTCAACGCTTTCGGACGCGGCGGGCAGAGACATCATCGGTAAATGCACCGTAAAAATCGCGCCTTTGCCTTCGCCTTCGCTTTCGACTTCGACGCTGCCGCCGTGCAGCTCGACCAGATGCCGAACAATCGCCAGCCCCAAGCCGAGTCCGGTAAAATTCCGCGTAATCGAGCCGTCGGCTTGCCGAAAGCGGTCGAACACAAACGGCAGAAAATCGCGGCTGATGCCTTTGCCGTTGTCGCGGACGATAATCTCGATTTGCGAATCGTTTTCCGTTTCGAGAACGATTTCGACCGTGCCGCCTTTCGGCGTAAATTTGATGGCGTTCGACAGAAGATTCCAGATTATCTGCTGCAAACGGTCGGCGTCGCCGGAAATCATAGCGATTTTCGCGCCCGTCATCGCGTGCAGCTCGATGCCTTTCGCTTCCGCCGCCGGGCGCACGGTTTCGACGGCGGCGTTGATGACCGGAATGATATTGACCGGCTGGACGTTAAGACCGAGCTTGCCGCTGATGATGCGCGAAACGTCCAATAAATCTTCGATTAACTGCGATTGCGATTTCGCGCCGCGCTCAATCGCTTCGAGCGCGCGTTCGCGGTTCGCGCCTTCCAGATTGCCGTCGCGGAGCATCGTTATCCAGCCGATAATCGAATTGAGCGGCGTTCGGAGCTCGTGCGAGACGGTCGCGAGAAATTCGTCTTTCAGACGGTTCGCGTCTTCCGCCTGCAAGCGCAGCGATTGCTCCAAATCAAGCTGCCGCTCGCGCTCGCGCTCGTCTTTTTTGCGCTCGGTGACGTCGATGTGCGCGGCGATGCAGCTGACGACATTGCCGTTTTCGTCAAAAACCGGCGCGGCGTAGCTGTAGATTGTGATTAGTTTTCCGTCCGGGCGAAGAATGTCGGTTTCGTCGTCGAGAATCGTCCGTTTTTCGCGGACGGCGCGCTGCATCGGTAGCTCTTGCGGTGCCAGCTCGCGCCCGTCTTTTAAGTGTTTGTACGGCACGTTTCCGGCATTTGAAGGATTGCACGAGATGTTATCGCCGGTCGCGATGCCGAGAATTCGGGCGAGCGCCGGATTGGCGCTGATGACGTCGCAATTCGGGTCGGCGGCGACCGCAATGCCGACCGGCGCGATGTCGAAAATCGTCTGCAATTCTTTGATGCGAATGTTCAGTTCGTGATTGAGATTTTTAATCGCCGACTCCGATTCCCTGCGCGCGGTGATGTCGTAATTAACGCCGAACAAACGCCCGGCGACGCCGTTTTTTCCGCGAATAATCTGCCCTTGCGAGGCAATCCAGCGAACCACGCCGTCGACGCGTTTAATGCGAAACTCGTCGTAAAATTCATCAGCGCCGTCGGCAATCAGCTTTTTAATTTTCGCATCTGCCGCTTCGAAATCTTCCGGCACTATAAAATCGTGCCAGATTTCTACTTTCGGCTGGCGGCTTCCCGCCTGCAAACCGAGCAGTTCGTAAACGCCTTCCGACCACTCGACCTCGCCGGTTTTCAAATCCCATTCCCAGATGCCGACGCCGGTCGATTTCTGCGCCAGCAGCGAGCGCTTTTCGCTGCGTTCCGATTCGCGCCTGGCGCGCAGCAGCAAATTCTGCACGCGCTCGCGGTCGCCGACAATCCAGCTGATAAAAACGCCCATCGCCAGAAACAAAATCATCTGCGCGATGTCTTCCGTCTTCGAGAGCGCAAAAGCGTCCACCGGCGGCATAATAAAGAAATTTACCGCCAGAGCGCCGAGCAGAGTCGTCACCAGTCCCGCGCCGAAGCCGCCGAACATCGCGGAAAAAGCGACGGCGGGAAACAGCGTGATAAACGGAACCCCGTTGCCGAGCGGAATCATTAAAAGCGAGCGCAGCAAAAGCCCGACCGCCGCCGAGACGACCGCCACGCCGTAACGCATTAAAAAGCTTCTTTCGATATTTTCCATTCTCGCTTTCCGTTTAAAAAGCAATGATATGTTGACTGTTGTTTAAATGAGAAATCTTTGGTGAAGTCTCCGCTTTAAAAATACGGATTAAAAACACATTTCTCCCGATTTGCTGAACAAAATTTTACCCGAAATATCTTCCAAACGCTCGAAATATCAATCAAACGTCTGAAATATCAACCAAACGTCTGAAATATCAATCAAACGCTCTGAATCCGTTTCGAATGCTCTGAATATCTCTCAAACGCTCTGAATATGAAACTTTCACTCTGAATATGAAACTTTCGCTCTGAATATCGAATTTTCACTCTGAATATTGAACTTTCGCTCTGAATATGAAACTTTCACGCTGAATATCAAACTTTCACGCTCAAGATTCAATTTTCAACGTCAAAATTAATGTAGGGGCACGCCCGCGTGCCTGCCCAAAGCGTCCGCATGGACGCTAATCAATTCTGATTAAATTCAATGTTGAATTTAATTTATACGCTTATTCGCTGCGCTCATCGGGCAGGCACGCGGGCGTGCCCCGACAAATTTTGATACGCGTTTTCAATCCTTGTAAATCTCGATGACGGGCTTGCCGTCGCTGCCGATATAGGCGCGATACATTCCTTCGGAATTAAAGGAAATGCCGATGTTGCCGAATTTATCAATCGCAATCACGCCGCCGTCGCCGCCGAGCGCTTTGACTTTGTTCAAAACCGTGTCGGCGGCTTGCTGCACCGTCTGACCGCGATATTCCATCTGCGCCGAAATATCGCGCGCCACGCCGAGCCGGATAAAAAATTCGCCCCAGCCCGTCGCCGAAACGGCGCACGTTTCGTTGCTCGCGTAAGTTCCCGCGCCGATAATCGGAGCATCGCCGACGCGCCCGAATTTTTTGTAAGTCATTCCGCCGGTCGAAGTTCCCGCCGCGAGATTGCCGCCCGAATCGAGCGCGACCGCGCCGACCGTGCCGAATTTGTTGTAAGCCAATTCGCGTGAGTCGAGAGTCGAGAGTCGAGAGTCGAGAGAATTTCCGGTCTGGCTTTGGACTTTGGACTTTGGACTTTGGACTTTTTTCTCTTTTTCTTTTTCTTTTTCCTCTTTGATGATGCGCTGCAGGCTGTCCCAACGTTCCTGCGTCCAGAAATATTTTTCCGGCACGAGCTCGATGTTCTGCTCTTTGGCGAATTTTTCCGCGCCGTCGCCGACCATCATCACGTGCGGCGATTTCTCCATCACGGCGCGCGCCAGCGTTATCGGATTTTTAACGCGATGCAGACCGGCGACCGCGCCCGCTTTCAAGGTTTTGCCGTCCATAATCGAAGCGTCCAGCTCGTTTTTGCCGTCGGCGGTAAAAACCGCGCCTTTGCCCGCGTTAAAAAGCGGCGAATCTTCCAGCATCCGAATCGCGATTTCGACGGCGTCGAGTCCGTTTTTACCGTCCTGCAAAGCCTTGTAACCGGCGAGCAGGGCTTCTTCGAGCTTGCGTTTATACTCGGCTTCCTTTTCCGGCGACATCGAGCCGCGCTTAATCACGCCCGCGCCGCCGTGAATGACAAAGCCGAGACGCGGATTCTGCGGCGATTGAAGCTGTTTGATTTCCGCGCCGCCGCGTTTCTGCGCCGTAACCGGCAGAAAGAAAAAGATGAAGATTAACAGTAAAGATAAGACGTTTTTCATTTCGGCTCCGTTTTCTTGCGGCGAGTTATCGCTCTAATTCGCCGCAGATTTCCTCGATTCGCGCCAGATGCGCGGCAGGCTGAAAATCTTCTGCGTGAAACTCGTATGCGCGCGACGCTTAAAAACATCATAATTCTGCCGCTCGATTTCGTCCAGAATTTTCGCGTAAATCCTGAGCGCGAGCAAAACCGAAAAACGCGCGTCCCGTTCCAAAAGCGCGATTCCCTTTTCCGATTTTTTATAAAAACGGCGCGCCCGCCGGATTTGAAATTTCATCAAATTTATAAAATTTTCGTCCCATCGATTATCGAAAATCTGTTTTTCGGAAACGTTAAATTTTCGCAAATCTTCGGCGGGCAGATAAATCCGTTTCATCCGGGCGTCTTCGCCGACGTCGCGCAGAATATTTGTCAACTGCATCGCAATGCCGAGCGCTTCGGCGTATTCCAGAGTTTTTTCGTCCGCGTAACCGAAAATTTCCGAGCTCATCAAGCCGACCGTCGAAGCGACGCGATAGCAGTAAACGTAAAGCTCGTCAAAATTCGCGTAGCGTTTAATATGCGTGTCCATCAAAACGCCTTTCATCAATTCGAGCGGCAGATTTTGCGGGATTTTGTAGGTTTTCAAAAGGTCTCGCCAGGCGAGAAGAACTAAATTTTGTCCTTTGTCCTTTGTCCTTTGTCCGTCGCCATCGTTTTCCAATTCCGCATTCCGCGTTCCGCGTTCCGCATTCTCATAGACTTCATCGAGTTTCGCTTTCCAGTTTTCGACCGCGGCGGCGGCTTCGCGCTCGTTTTCGATGCCGCTTTCGTCAACTTCGTCATCGACGTGACGACACAGAGCGTAGAGCGCGTAAATCGGAAGCTGTTTGTGTTTCGGCAAAAATTTGGCGGCGAAATAGAAGCTTTTGGCGTGACTTTTGGTAACGGCGCGGCAATATTGATAAGCCTTTTCGAGTTCAGCCGAATTAAGGTTTGTCTGATGAGGCTTAAAAATCATTTATTCGAGCGTTTTATTAAATTCGGAACCGAGCCTGTTTTTGTCGCCGTCCGCCAGAATATTTATCAAAGCGTCGTTAAAATACTCGAAATATTCAGGATTGGAAACGCGTTTTCGATACATCTTTGCGGCTTCGTCAATTTCGTCGCGCAGAGACGCATAAAGATTATTATTCTGTAAACCTCTCTGAATTTTGTAATCGTTATAAAGCTTGATTTCGGTAACGAGTAACCGCGCAAATCCTTTCGCGTCTTCTTCGGATTGCTCACCCTTTGTTCCGAACCGCAGAAAAAGAATCAATACGATTAGGCTGATAGTCGCAATTATGGGAATCGCGTAAATAATCATTACGTCTTTCTGTCCGCCAGATAATCGGTCAACTGCACCAAGCAACTGCGCGCTTCCGACGGCGGAAAATTTTCGACCAGCACGCGTTTTGCTTCTTCGATTAAAAGCCGCAGATGGCGCTGCGACGAATCGGCGTCGCTGTTTAAAGCGAAAGTTTTTTGTTTGAAAAGCGCGCCGTCTTCTTCGAGGTCGAGAAGGTCGTCGGAAAGCTGGTAAGCGTCGCCCAAAAGCTCGGCGAAACGCGACAAAACGCTGAGTTCCAGATAATCCGCGCCCGCTAAAATCGCGCCGATTCTCAGGGCGAGACGCATCAACGCCGAAGTTTTCAAATTTCTCACCGATTCGTCGGCGTAATTTCTCGCCTTGCTCGCGCTTTTTCCCGTCGCCAGCGCCAAATCCAGCGCCTGCCCGCCGACCATTCCGCCCGCGCCGACGCATTCGACGATTTCGGCGTGCGCGGCGATGGCGCGTTCGGGCATCGATGTGTGATTGACGAAAACCAAACCGTAAGAAGCGTTCAGAAAAGCGATGCCGACCAGCAGGGACAAGCCTTCGCCGAAATGCACGTGCAGAGATTTTTTTCCGCGCCTCTCGGAAGCGTTGTCCATCGACGGCAAATCGTCAAAAATCAGCGAGCAGGTGTGAATATACTCGACGGCAATCGCGGCAGGCAAAACCGCTTCCGCGCGTCCGCCGATAAGCTCCGCGCCGAGCAAAGTCAAAACGGGACGCAGGCGTTTGCCGCCCGGAAACAAAGCGTATTCGATTGCCTTGTTAAATTCGGTTTCGATTTCCGGCGGCGCGAGCGGCAGAAATTTTTGCAAGGCATCTTCAATCTGCGGCTTTGTCCGCTCGACGTATTGCCACAAATCGGCGACGTTATTTTGAGTTTCTTCGATGCTTTCCATTAACAACCTGTCGTCCAGAAATACGCGGATTTTTTCACTAATTTGCCCTTTGAGGCGGGCGCGGAAAGAAAAAGATTTTTATAGTCCATATTATCGTTAATATACAACTCCATATAAAAATCCGGCTTCCGGTCGCGGTCTAAATCGCCGACCCAGAACAGCGCGCCTAATTCTTCCGAGTATTCAGCTTGATTCACCGTGTGCAGAATCTGCCTTCTGCCTGCGCCTTCCAGAATTAAAGCCAGAATTTTTTTACCGTCTCCGGTTTTCGCTTCTTTAACCTGTAATGTGTATTTTTTCCCGCCGATTTCGTATTCGTGAAAAAACCCTTTTTTAAGCTTGGTCATTTCATCTGAATATTCAACTATTTCTTCGACGGTGACGCCGCGAAAAAGCGTCGTGATTTCGCCTGCGCGCAGATTTTCGGCGTTTTTTAAAAGAAAAAGCGGAGCAGTTTTATCGTCCGTCCCGACGGATTTTCCGGTTTTTCGTTTCGGATATTTTTTTTCGTCGTTAACAATCTGGTCGTGAACGCGGCGAATTTTTATTTTTGTCGGGCGCAAAAAATGTTTGCCGTTCTCCGCTTTAAAAAGACCGAGCCACGTTTCACCGTCTTCCGCCGCCACTTCGTCGCCGTGAAAAACTTCGCCTGTTTCCAGAAGCTTTATTTTAAACGGATAATTTTCTTCATAATCCCAGTTGTTGTTTTCTTCGACGGTTTCCGGTTCGCCTTTGATGCAAAACGGCGGCGCGGCGGGCGAATCCGTCGAAACATCGCTCGGAGTTTCCGCCACAATTTGTTTCGTCTGCGGCGTCGGAACGGATGCATAGCCGATTAGAAAAGCGATTAGTAAAACAGACGCGGAAGTTTTTGTGATTTTCATAACTTAAGCCTCAGCCTTCGGCGCAATCGCCGCGCGGTAAAATTCAAAAGCCCGCGCCGCCAAATCCGCGCGAACCGTCACGCGAAACGGATGTTTAGCGACAAAGCTCGGCACTTTCACCACGCGCGCGCCGAGATTTTCCAGCGTTTCCGCAATCTTTTCGTCCGCTAGCTCCGCGATTTGAAAATGTTCCGAAGCACGTTTGAAAGCGCCGCGCAAGCGGTCAAGCGCCAGCTCGCGCTCAGCCAGAACTTTCTTGCGCGATTGAAATTCGCCCAGCGCGTAGAGCGTTAACCGTTCAAGCTCGACTTTTTCCGTTCCCGTTTCAAAAAGAGTTTGCTGATTCATCTTTTTCCCGCTCAAACTTTTGGAATTTTAACATAGCTTGCGCGAATTATGACTGTGGATTTCAACAGTGGTCGGCGCGGGCGCGCACCGGACTTTTGCCGTTAATAAAGTAGATGTTACACTTTCACGTAAATTTATGAGCGATTCAAACCAAAAATTTCGCGTCGGGCTGGGCGTTTCGGGCGGAATCGCCGCTTACAAAGCGATTGAAGTTTTGCGTCTGCTGCAAAAAGCGAATTGCGAAGTTCGCGTGGCGATGACGAAACACGCGACGGAATTTATACAGCCTCTGACGTTTCGGGCGCTGACCGAAACTGACGTTCTGGTCGACGATTACGCGCCGGAAAATCCCGACCCGATTGCGCACATAAATTTTTCGCAAAATATTGATTTACTGTTGATTGTGCCCGCGACCGCCAACATTCTCGCCAAATTCGCGAATGGCATCGCCGACGATTTTTTATCTTCGACTTATCTCGCTTCGACCGCGCCGGTGATGGTCGCGCCCGCGATGAACACGACGATGTGGTTTCACGCGGCGACGGCGCGCAACATCGAGCAACTGAAAAAAGACGGCGTTCTTTTTGTCGAGCCGGTCGCGGGCGAATTAGCCTGCAAAACCGTCGGCACCGGAAAGCTGGAAGACGTCGAAAACATCGTGCGCCAGGCGCTGGAAATTTTAAACGCGAAGACGCAAAGCCGCAATGACGTAATGCCGACGATGGAAGCATTGAAGGCTTCGCTGAATTACAACGAAGAAATCCTTGAATCTTCGACGCTGAAAACCGTCGTCGAAAACCCGGAAAATCCTTCAAATGAGATTTCGCTGGCGGAAGCGCGCGAATTTGCCGGAGATGAAGTCGAAATCGGCGACGTTTTGTTAGTTCCTTTAACGATTCAAGACCTCGAAGGCGAAAATATTTTAATCACGACCGGCGGAACGCGTGAAGAAATCGACCCGGTGCGATTTATTTCCAATCATTCGTCGGGCAAAATGGGTTTCGCCGTCGCGGAAATGGCGGCGCAACGCGGCGCGGAAGTGACGGTCGTTGCCGCTTCGACCGCCGTTTCGCCGCCGGAAAACGTAAAAATTATCGACGCGCTTTCCGCCGAAGCGATGCGCGAAGCCGTGATGAGCGAATTAAAAAACGCCACCGTTTTCATCGGCGCGGCGGCGGTCGCCGATTATCGTCCCGTCAAACGCGCGGAAAACAAAATTAAAAAGACCGAAGACAAATTGATTATCGAGCTCGAAAAAACCACAGACATTCTCGCCGAAGTTTCGAAAAATCGACATGACCGCTTGATTGTCGTCGGCTTTGCGGCGGAAACCAACGATGTCGAAGCCCACGCGCGCGAGAAAATGCAGAAGAAAAATCTCGATTTAATCGTCGCCAACGACGTCAGCGGCAGCGAAACCGGTTTCGGCTCGGAAAACAATCAGGGCTTGATTTTGAATCGCCGGGACGAAAACGCAATCGAAATTTCCCTGATGTCGAAACGCGAGATGGCAGACAAAATCCTCGACGAAGTGGTAAAATTCAGAAAACGAAATGGCTGAAAACACGCACAACGAATACGCCTCGCTCATCGGCGAACTGAGGGAACAAATCCTGTATTTGCAGGAACTCGGCGTCGAAAATTTCAACGTCCGCTTGCCCGAGCTCGACGCCAGATTTCAAAACGCCGATAAAATTCAAAGACCGAAGACCGAAGTCCAAAGACCGAAATTAGAAAGATTCGTGCCGGAAACGCCGGTTGTGGCTGCGCCAATTTCAAAAACGGAAAAGCCGGCAGAAAAAGCCGAGCCGACCGCCCGGCAGAGTCTTCTGGAAAAATCGAAATTATCGCGCCTGCCGTCGCTGACGAAACGCGCGCCGGAAGTTTCCGATTTTCAAGCGGAAAGTCAAATTTCAGAATCAGCAAAGGGTGAAAATATGCCAAAACAAAAAACCACCGCCGAAGAAAATTTAAGCCAATCGCTTTTCGGCGATATCACGCAAACGCTGCCCGACGCGAATGAAACGCTCGAAGATATTCGCCTCGACATCGGCAACTGCACGCGCTGCCCGCTGTGGGAAGGACGCACGAAAATCGTCCACAGCGAGGGCAACAGGCAAGCCGATTTAGTCTTTGTCGGCGAAGCGCCCGGCGCGAACGAAGACGCCGAAGGTCGCCCGTTCGTCGGCAAAGCCGGACAGCTTTTAAACAAAATCATCGAAGCCATCGGCATGAAGCGCGAAGACGTCTTTATCGGCAACATCAATCGCTGTCGCCCGCCGGGCAACCGCACGCCGACGCTGCCCGAAGCGCACACCTGCCGCCCGTTTCTGCTGCGCGAAATCGCCGTCATTCGCCCGAAAGTCATCGTCGTTCTGGGCAACACGGCGACGCAGAATCTGCTCGACACAAAAATCGGCATCACCAAGCTGCGCGGCACGTTTCAGGATTATTACGGCGTCAAGGTAATGCCGACTTTCCATCCCGCATACCTTCTGCGCGACCCTTCGAAAAAGCGCGAAACGTGGGAAGATATGAAAAAAGTGCGCGAAGAGCTGAATAAATTGAAGTAAAATTTATCGGAAAGGAGTTTTTAGTAGTGACGTATAAAGCTAAAACCACAATCACGCCGGACAATGAAGTTGCCGTCGTGCTTTCGCCTGAAACCTTGAAAAGTCTGGGAATCGTCGCCGGCGATGAGCTAGATATTACGACTGCGGGCAAGGCAGTGATTCTGCGCTCTCTTGCCGAAGCCGAGAAGAGTCGGAAAATTCAAACGGCGACGGAAAATGTTTTCAACCGTTGGGACAAAGTTTTCACCGAGCTTGCTAAAGGTGCGGACTCCGATAAATGATTTTTCTCGACAAAGAATCTATTCTTGTAATACAAGCCCGACTTATCGAACGCTACGGCGGCATTCACGGACTGCGCGATGAAGGAGCACTAGAGTCGGCTCTAATGGCGGCTGAAAATCGTGCTTATTACGAAAACGCGCCGATTGAAATTTTAGCTGCGACCTACGCTTTCCATTTGTCGCAGGCGCATGCTTTTCTTGACGGTAACAAGCGTATCGCCGCCGCGGTCGCCGGTGTTTTTCTAGAAATTAACGGCGCTTGGCTCAACGCATCGGAAGATGAAATCATCGAGCTCTTTCTCGACATCGCCGCCAGCCGTTTGTCGCGCGAAGATGTGGAAAGAAAATTTGCCGAATGGCTGATTACGGAAAAGGAAAATAATGAGTAGCCCTTCACTTTTCGATTTAGCGCCGCCGGAATCGAGCGAGACGATTGACGAAATCAATCAGGAAATGCTGGAGAAAGGCAAGCTTCTGTTTCCCGATAAATTTTTCATTTTCGGCACCGGAAACCGCGCGGCGAAAGTCGTCATCGTCGGCGAATCGCCGGGACTGCCCGATGCCGATTCGGAAAAGCCTTTTATGGGTCCGGTCGGCGAATTGCTGACCAAAATTCTGGCTTCGGTCGGGTTGCGGCGCGAAGAATGTTACCTGACAAACGTCGTTAAAATCATCTCGACCGGCGACGAAATCACGCCCGACATTCTCTCTTTTTTCACGCCTTATCTGCATCGCGAAATGGCGGTGATTCACCCGCAAGTCATTATCGCTCTGGGAAATACGCCGACGAAAGCTTTGCTCAATACGAAAAAACCGATTTCGCAGGTGCGCGGCGATTTTTACGATTATTACGATATGAAGCTAATGCCGACCTTTAATCCCGCATACTTGCTGCGCGACCCGTCGAAAAAACGCGAGGTCTGGGAAGATATGAAAAAGATTCGGGATTTTCTGGTGGAAAAGAAGAATTAGCCACAGAGTTCACAAAGAACACAGAGGAAATTCAAACAGGATAGACAGGATGAACAGGATAAAAAAAGAAAATTCGATGTAGCTGGTTTCAAATTATCCTGTTCATCCTGTCTATCCTGTTAATTCTCTGCGTTAATCTGTGTAAATCTGCGGTTTCATTCTCTCTCTGTGTTTCTCTGTGCTCTCTGTGGCTAAAATTTTCTGTGGTAAATTTCTTTTAATGATTCCGAGCCTGACCAAAGATTCACCCGCGCCGCGTTTTGTCGAGGTCGCTTTGCCGCTGCCTCTGCGGCAGACTTTTACTTACAGCTTGCCGCTCGCGCTGCGGGAAAACGTCAAGCTCGGCGCGCGTCTGCTCGTTCCTTTCGGCAACCGGCAGTTGACCGGCTATGTCGTCGCGCTTCATCAAAGCTTAAGCGAAGAAATCGAATTTGACGCCGATGCCGTCAAAGACGTTCTGGAATTGATTGACGAAGAGCCGCTGGTTTCGCCGGAGATTTTGCGGCTGACGCAATGGACGGCGGATTATTATTCGGCTTCTTGGGGCGAGATTTTAAAGGCTTCGCTGCCTGCCGGTGTTAACGCCGCGATTGAGCAAATCGTGCAGATAACTTCCGCCGGGCGCGACGAGCTGATAAAACTTTCCGGCGCGAAGCTGAATACGTCGAAGGCGCAGATTTTGCAGATGCTCGCGGAAAACGCGGAAGTTTCGCAGCGTGAGCTTCAAAAAAAACTCGGCGCTTCCGCAGCGCAGCGCGCTATTCGAGAGCTTTTAAAACTCAACTGGATTTCCACATTTCAGCGAACTTTGACGACTAAAGCGAAGCCGAAACGCCGCAAATCCGTGCGCCTGCTGCCGACCGAGATGCACAAGCAGGCGGCGAAAGCCTTAACTGAAGCGCAGGCGAAAGTCGTCGAAACTTTGATTCAGGAAAACGGCGAAATCGGTTTTACGGAGCTTCTGGAGAAAGCGCAAATCAGCGCGTCAGCCGTTAATTCTCTGGAAAAACGCGGCATCGTGCAGGTTTACGTGCGCGAAGTTTTCCGCGACCCTTTGGCGCAGGCGAAGCTTCCGGCGATTCAGGATTTGATTTTGACCGACTGGCAGGAAGACGCGTTTCGGGAAATCGAAAAGGCGATTTTATCCAATGATTACCAGGCTTTTCTGCTTCACGGCGTGACGGGCAGCGGCAAAACGGAAATTTATATTCGCGCGATGAAAGAGGCGCTCGATGTCGGGAAATCTTCTTTGATGTTAGTTCCGGAAATCGCTCTGACGCCGGTTTTTTCGCGGCGTCTGCGCGCGGTTTTCGGCGACGAAGTGGCGATTCTGCATTCGTCTTTATCGACGGGCGAGCGTTTTGACGAATGGCGCAGAATCCGCAACGGGCGGGCGCGAATCGCTATCGGCACTCGCTCGGCGATTTTCGCGCCGCTGAAAAATATCGGCTTGATAATCGTTGACGAAGAACACGACGGCTCGTATCGCCAGCACGAATCGCCGTTTTATCACGCTCGCGACGTCGCCGTCGTGCGGGCTAATTTTGCGAAAGCGACCATCGTTTTAGGCTCGGCGACGCCCGCGCTCGAATCGTTTCACAACGCCAAAAGCGGAAAATACGTTTATCTGCATTTGCCGAATCGCATCGGCGACCGCCCGCTCGCCGCAGCCGAACTAATCGATATGCGCGAAGTTTTCCGGCAGGAAGGACGCGATTCGATTTTTTCCCAACAACTTCTGCAGGCGATTGAAGAAACTTTCGCGAAAGGCGAGCAGTCGATAATTTTGCTCAACCGGCGCGGCTTTTCGCAGTTCGTTTTGTGCCGCTCGTGCGGCGAGACGATTCGCTGCCAGAATTGCGACATTACTCTGACTTATCACAAGCGCGAAAACGTTCTGCTGTGTCATTACTGCGGTTTTCGCGCGAAAGCGCCGCGCAAATGCCCGTTTTGCGATTCGAAATTTATTTATTTCGTCGGCGAAGGCACCGAGCAAATCGAGGACATTCTGAAACGTAAATTTTCCGCTTTACGAATCGCGCGCATCGACCGCGATACAACGCAGAAGCGGCGCACGTTTGAGGAAACTTTGATGGATTTTTCCGAGCATAAAATCGATATGCTCGTCGGAACGCAGATGCTGGCGAAAGGTCACGATTTTCCGAACGTGACGCTGGTCGGCGTGGTTTCGGTCGATGCGGGCTTGGCTTTGCCGGATTTTCGCTCGGCGGAAAGAACTTTTCAGCTTCTGACGCAGGTTGCCGGACGCGCCGGTCGCGGGCTTTTGCAGGGGCGCGTGATTATCCAGACCTTTTATCCGGAACATTACGCACTGCAATTAGCCTGTAATCAGGATTACGAAAAATTTTATGAGGAAGAAATCCGCTACCGGAAAAATCTGAGTTACCCGCCGTTTGCGGCGCTGGCGTGCGTGACGGTGCATCACGAAGATTACAACTACGCTTTCAGCAACGCTCAGGCTTTTAAAGATTGTCTGACGGAAGCCAACGGCGAGCGACACGCGCGGATTCTGGGTGTCGCGCCCGCGCCTCTGGCTCGGCTGAAAGGCGAGCATCGGCTGCAAATTTTAATCAAAGCCGTGAACCGCAAAAAACTGCGCGAGCTGATTGATTTTGCCCTGGCGGGCGCGCAGGAAAACGCCTGCGATTTGCGAATTATAAACGTCGAGATTGACCCGGTAAATCTACTCTAAGAAGACACGGAGACGCGGAGAAAGGGAGAAATAATCTCCGCGTCTCCGCGTCTCTCTGTCTCCGTGTCCGTTTAATTGATTGCCTGCGAGCGAATCGCCGCCTGGTCGAATTTGACCTGGGCGTAGATTTCCGATAGGGAGACTTTGCAATTGATGGAATCCAGCGAGATGACGTCGTCGTTGGCGTTGTAGATGCGGTAAATCCATTGTTTCGGGTTTTGTTTGAAATAATGCTCGACGCGCAGCTCGTCTTCCTTGACCAGCAAAACTTCGCGGATGCTGTCCATCGCCAGATAGCTTTCCAGCTTGACGGTTTTGTCGTAGCTGACGGTGGTGCGCGAAGAAACCTCGACGACGACCGTCGGATTCAGCAAAACGTCGGTTTCGCTGTCGGCGAATTTCGGCTCGCCGCTGACGACGATGACATCCGGATAAGAAAAACGATTGCGGCTCAATTGGACGCGCATATCATTGACGTAAACTTCGCATTTATGCCCGCGCGTGCGGCTGCCGATGGCGACGGTGGTGTTCGTGCCAATCAGGTTGTGCTGTCGGCTGGAACCGGCAGCGGCTAATAATTTACCGTCCATAAACTCGTGCTTGCTCGCACTTTTGCGTTCTAATTTCAAATATTCATCGACAGTGTAGCTTTTTTCTGTTTGGGTCAGAGTTCTTTCATTCATAAAACTTTTTCCTTTGTTGTTGTCGGCGATTTTGGAAGAGACGTTCCAATTGTTATCGGCGATTTTCGGCGAAAGTTTCCTCTCGCGCGCAAATTTTTTGCATTTTTTTTCAAATTCGCAATTTCGGATTGTTATTACATTGGCGTGATGCTTTATTTCGGGTTCTTGTCGGGAGAGAATTTACGTAAGATAATCTTGACACATCGAAACATCATTTATCAAGAAGAATATGAAATTAGCTGAATTAGCCGAGAAAACACAGGCTTCGATTGAACAGGGCGCAGCGAATCTGGAAATCACCGGCGCCGCCGGACTCGACATTGCCGCGCGCGGCGACGTCACGTTTCTGGCAAATCCGAAATACACGCCGCAGATTGAAGCGACGCGGGCGAGCGCGATTTTTTTAAACGAAAAAGAAAAAATCGAGAGAAAAGACATCGCCGTTTTGCGCGCGAAAGACCCGTATCTGGCTTATACGCGGGCTTTGCGCCTGTTTAATCCCGAACCTGAGACGATTTCTTTCATTCACCCGAAAGCGTTTGTCAGCGAATCGGCGCGCATTGCCGAAAACGTCGAGATTCAGGCAAACGCGGTCGTCGGCGAAAACTGCGTCGTCGAAAGCGGGACGAAAATTTTTCCGAACGCGACCGTTTACGCGGGCGTTAAAATCGGAAAAAACTGTCGCATCCATTCGGGCGTTTCGATTCGCGAAAACTCTGAAATCGGCGACAACGTCATTATTCACAATAATACGACCGTCGGCTCGGACGGTTTCGGCTACGCCAAAGACGAAGAAAAACGCTGGCTGAAAATTCCGCAAACCGGACGCGTCGTTATCGAATCGGACGTCGAAATCGGCGCGAATTCGGCGATTGACTGCGCTTCGGTCGGCGAAACCCGCATCAAGCGCGGCGTAAAAATCGACAATCTCGTCCAAATCGGACATTCCTGCACCGTCGAAGAAGATTCGCTGATTTGCGCCCAGACAGGCTTAGCCGGAAGCTCCGTCATCGGAAAACGCGTCATTCTCGCCGGGCAAGTCGGCATCGCCGGACACTTAAAAGTCGGCGACGACGTAGTAGTTACGGCAAAATCGGCGACCAGCCACAACGTCGAAAACGGCAAAATCATCTCCGGCGTTCCCGCCTTCGACAATCGCGACTGGCTGCGCTCAATCGCCGCTTTCCGACGCCTCGGCGAAATGGCGCGGACGTTGCGAGATTTGGAAAAACGATTTAACATTCTGGAAAAGAAGGAAAATTTATCGTAAATTCGGGCGGATAAACGTAAATTCAAACAGGATGAACAGGATAGACAGGATAATTTAAAACTGAAAATGCGGCAGTTTATTTTTATCCGGTTCATCCTGCCCATCCTGTTTGAATCTTTCTCTAAACTCTCTGCGGTGAAATCTCCGGCGAAGTCTGGAATTTTCCGTTCGATTTTGTAATTATTGAATCAAGGAGAAAATTTATGACCCCGGAAACGCAAACTGCCGGAAAGGAAATGTCCGAATCGGGCTACGATATTACGCCGATAAGCGCCGAAACGCGCGAACGCCTGGCGCAGGATTTAACGGATGAAGAACGCCGCATTTTGCTGCATCACGGCACGGAGCCGCCGTTTTGCGGCAATCTGACCGACAACGAGCAGGACGGCAGCTACGCCTGTAAATTGTGCGGTCTGCCGCTTTTTCGTTCTGATTCCAAGTTTCATTCCAGTTCGGGCTGGGCTTCGTTTTATCAATCTTTTGACAAAGACCACATTCGGTACATTCGCGATACGGCTTACGGAATGATTCGCACGGAAATTCGCTGCGCGCGCTGCGACGGGCATCTCGGACACGTTTTCCCCGACGGTCCGCCGCCGACCGGACAACGTTATTGTCTGAACTCGGCTTCGCTCGACTTTTTTCCGGCGGGCGAAGATATAACGCAAAAAGTTTAAGTCAGAACCGCCTGCGGTAGCGGGCGGTTGAACATGAGAAGTTCTCGTCGCTGATTTCAAGTTTCAAGTAAAGCAAGTCTTCAAAGTAGGAACCTGAAGCTTAGAGTTGGAACTCTCAACTTAAACCGCCCGCTACCGCAGGCGGTTCTGACAAGCAAGGGAAGGTGTAAATTGAAAATCACTCTCAAACCAATCGAGGTTCAGGTCGCGGTCGTCTTTGGCGCGTCGAGCGGCATCGGCAGATTAACGGCTCTGGAAATGGCAAAGCGCGGCGCGAAAGTCTGCGCGGCGGCGCGGGGCGAAGCGGGCTTGAAATCGCTCGTCGAAGAAATCGAAGCGGCGGGCGGCGAAGCGTTTTACGTCGTCGCCGACACGGCGGATTTCGAGCAAGTCCAGTCGGTCGCCGAAAAATGCGTCGGGCGATACGGCAGAATCGACACGTGGATTCACAACGCCGCCGTTTTTCTTTTCGCCACCACCGAGAAAACCGAGCCGGAAGAATACAAACAGTTAATCGAAATCAATCTTTTGGGGCAGATTTACGGCGCGAAAGCCGCTTTGCCGCACCTTCGGGAAAAAGGCGGCGCGCTGATTCACATTTCCTCGGTCGAAGCGTATCGCGCCGCGCCTTATCAATCGGCTTACGGCGCTTCGAAGGGCGGGCTGACCGGCTTTCTGAAAGTTTTGCGCGTCGAGCTGGAACACGACCAAATTCCCGTCTCCGTGACGGAGATTCAGCCCGCCGCGATAAACACGCCGATTTATCGAACGGGACGCAACAAAATGCTTTTCAAGCCGCGCCCCGTGCCGCCGATTTATCACCCGCAAATCGTCGTCGACGCGATTCTCTACGCCGCCGAAAATCCCGTGCGCGATTTGGTCGCGGGCGGCGCCGGTTTGGGCGTGGTTTATGCCGAAAGAATTTCGCCGCAGCTCGCTGACTGGGCTGCTCACGTCGTCGGTTACACCGCGCAAAATTCCGGCGAAGCGTCCGACGGGAATTTCGCGGGCAATCTGTTCGAGCCGATTGAAGGAAAGGACAAAGTGGAAGGCGAATTCTCCAGCGAACAATTCAAAAGCGACCCTTACACGTGGCTGAAAACCAATCCGAAAGCGAAAAACACGCTTTTGCTGGCGGCGGGCGGAATCTTCGGCGGAATTCTGGCGTGGCGAATGCTGAATTCTAACGAAAAACGCAAATTGCAAAGCGCAGAATGATTTTTGAAAGCTTTCAAACGTGATTTGGAAGTTAATAAATCGCATTTGAAAGTTAACAAACATAGTTTGAAAGCTTTCAAACGTTGTTTGAAAGCTACCGAATCACGTTTGAAAGCAGGAAAGCCGCGTTTGTAAGTTACCAAATGGCGTTTGAAAGTTAGAAAATCACGTTTGAAAGTAGGAAAATCCAATTTTCCTACTTTCAAACGTGATTTTCCTTCTTAAAAGCGACAAATTTGTCTTCAACTAATACAAAATAAACTTCCTCGTTTTCCATTTTCCACTTTCCGTTTTCAGTTAATTACCTTTTGTTACGATGCCCAGAGTTTTAATTCTTCGGTGCAGATGGCTGCGGTCGACGCCCATCAGCTCGGCGGCTTTCGAGATGTTGCCGTCGGCTTCGGCGAGCTTGCGCTGGATGAATTCGCGTTGATAAGCGTCGGTCGCTTCGCGGAAAGACGGGAAACGATAGCTCGACGCAGGCGGTTTTTCGTCACTCATCATCGGCAAATCGGCGGCGGAAATCTGCTTTTTCGAGTTCATAATCACGATGCGCTCGATGGTGTTTTTCAGCTCGCGGACGTTGCCGAGCCACACGTAATTCTGCAAGGCTTCAAGCGCGCCGTCGCTGAAAACTTTCGGACGTTTGCCGTAAGAAGCGGAAAATTTCAGGTTGAAATGCTCGACCAAGGCGGGAATGTCTTCCAGACGCTCGCGGAGCGGCGGAATCTGAAACGGAATCACGTTCAAACGAAAAAATAAATCGGCGCGAAACGTGCCGCTTTCGATTAGCTCGTCCAGATTTTTATTCGTCGCGCTGATGACGCGCACGTCGACGCGCACCGGCGTGTTGCTGCCGATTGGCTCAAAGCGCTGTTCTTCCAGCACGCGCAGCATTTTCGCCTGCACGCGCGGCGACATATCGCCGATTTCGTCCAGAAAAAGCGTGCCGCCGTCGGCAAATTCAAACTTCCCTTTTTTCGCCTGTCCGGCGCCGGAAAACGCGCCTTTGACGTGTCCGAAAAGCTCCGATTCGACCAGCTCTTCGGGAATCGCGGCGGAATTTATCTCGACAAACGGCGCGTTTTGCCGCTTCGACTGCGCGTGGATGGCGCGCGCGACCAGTTCTTTTCCCGTGCCGGATTCGCCGGAAATCAAAACTCTGCCGTCGGTCGGCGCGACGATGGCGATTTGTTTTCTCAAGGCGCGCATGACGATTGAATCGCCAATCATCACGTATTCCTGATTCAGCGTTTCGGCAAGCTGCGCGTTTAATCTTTCCAGTTCTTTCGTCCGAATCGCGTTGCGCACGGTGAGAATCGTTTTTTCGATGGATAAGGGCTTTTCGATAAAATCAAACGCGCCGAGCTTCGTCGCGTTGACGGCGGTTTCGATATTGCCGTGACCGGAAATCATCACGACCGCCGAATCGACGCCGTTTTCGCGCATTTGTTTTAAAGTTTCCAAGCCGTCAATTGCGGGCAGCCAGACGTCGAGCAAAATGCAGCCGAAATTTTTCGTCCCGGCGATTTTCAGACAGTCTTCGCCCGAGGCGACCGCTTCGACCTCAAAGCCTTCGTCTTCCAAAACTCCGCGCAGCGTTTCGCGGATGCCGCGCTCGTCGTCAACGATTAAAATTGAATTAGACATTAAAAATCGAAAGCAATTTGCAGGCGTGTTTTAACTTTCGTCCAATCTCTTTCGGAAAGCTCGCCGATTTCGGTTATTTTACTCTGCGGTAAGGTGAAAAGAAAAATTCGTACAGCCGAAGGTTTATTTAAACCCGCCGCTTGCCAATCCTGCAAAATATAATCGGTCGGAGAAATTGATTTACTTATCTGACTTGTAACAACGGCGAGAATCACATCAGGACGTTCGCGATGATACGCCTCGCTCGAAACGACAATGGCAGGACGGCGTTTTGTGCTAACCACACCTTGAAATTCGGCGGTTACAACTGTTCCTGCCTTCATTCGTTTTCCTTATCTAAATAACTAAATGAAGCATTTGAAACGTCCTGTAAATCTTCATCCGTCCATTCATCATTTTCATCAATGATTTCGCTCTTGGCGTATCGCTCACGCAAAAAAACCGCAAAATCCTTAACTTCGGCAACTTTCTCTGACGGAAGAGATTTTAAAACATCTAAAATTTCCAGAGTTTGCGAATCATTCATATTATTTGAATTATATAGCTAAAAGCTGAAAATTTCACTGATTCCGCGCTCGTCGTCAACGATTAAAATTGAATTCATTTAGAAGCTATCTCAAAAATAGTTTAGAGGCGCTCATTGTCCGCCTCTAAACTATTTTGAGATGAGTTGTAATAAATGTCTACTGCTGCTGCTGCGGGCGTCCCGATTGTATCAGGCGCTGGCGGGCGGTGTTTCCGGGAACGGCGATGTGCGTTGCCGGGTCGTATTCCTTGCCGACGGCAGGGCTGCCCTGCGGAACCCAGATTTCGACGCGCGTCGAGCTGTAGCTGCTCGGAATATAGCGCACGTAATAGCCGTCCGGATGTATCGACCAGCGTCCTGACGGGACATCCATACTATCTGCGCCGAGCGGCGCGTTGCCCGACAAAACCGCCACTCTTTCCATTTCCGCAAACGTCGCGCCGGGCGTGGTGAGCATCTGGCGCAGCTGCGCCTCAGCCTGCGCTATCTGGCGCAGCGGTTCGGGCACGCCGCCCAGGGCGTCTGTGAGCGCGTTGCCGGAAAGGGCGTCGAGCGCGCTCCGGTTCAATCCGGCGAGCTGGCGCGGCGTCAGCAATTGGGAAGCGGTCGCCTTTAAATCGCCCGATAAATCTTCAAACTTAGCGCGGGCGATGATTGCCCACAAAAGCATCTGAATTTTGCTCTGCGGGATTTCGGGACGATTGACCGAATTGCGCACGATGGTCATCACGGCGTCTTCCGCCGGACCTTTCGGCGGCGCGTAGAGATAACCGGTGCCGCCGCCCGGTCCGTGCGTTCCGGCTTTCAGACAGTAGCTTTGGTCCTGAAACACAAAATAACCGGGCTGAAGCACGAAACCGCCGTTCGGCGTGCGCTGCAAGGTCATCAGCGAGCGCTGCGCTTCGCGCGGCGTAAAACCGTCTTTGGAAGAGTCGCCCCATTTCGCGTCCGGCAGGCTCGTCGTAATCGGCTGCTTATCTCCGAGCAGATTGGGCGTTTTCTTTTTCAGCTTGTCGCCGAGTCCGCCCAAGCCGCCGAGTTGCGCCGAAACGCTCGCCGCGTGCCCGCATAAAAGAATAAAAGCAAAAAGAAAAATAAATCGTTTGTAATTAGTAGAAATCATATTTAATTGTCTCCGGACAGTTTGTGCTTTTCCTCTGAATTATAATTCCGGTCGAAGAATTTTAGCCTTCAACTGCTAAGGCGTAAAAATTCGGCAAAAAGTATCAGGCGCGGAAAATTATTTTCAAAATGTGAAAGATGTCGATAATATCATAAACACTGTGTTCGATTTTTCGCAAACAACTTCCTGAATTCGGAAGATTTTGGAAGACTTAATCCCCGTTTGCGTTGCCGCAGAATTTCGCCCGGATTTTAGTTTATTTTGCTTATCGCGGGCGGCGGTTTCACCTCAGGCAATCACGGGTAATTCGATAATAAACTTCGCGCCTTTCGGCGAATTGTTGACCGCTTTAATTTTGCCGCCGTGTTCGATGACGATTCTCTGGACGATTGCCAGACCTAAGCCGGTTCCGCGCCCTTTGGTCGAAAAATACGGCTGAAAAAGCTTCTGGAAATCGGACGGCGCGATGCCCGTGCCGTTGTCCGAAATTTCGGCGACGATTAAACCGCGCGCTTTGTCGTGGAAACTCTTGATGTTAATACGCTTATCCGCCTGCGATTTGTCGAAAGCCTCGATTGAGTTGTCAATCAGATTGACGAAAACTCTTTTCAGATGTTCTTCGTCAAGCATCGCCGAAGGCAGATTTTCCGCCAGATTCGCTTCGATTTTCACGTCGTCGAAACGGTCTTCGTAAAGCGCGACCGCCTGTTGAATGATTTCATTGACGCTGCCGTCCTCTAATTTCACATTCGGAAGGCGCGCGAAACGCGAAAATTCGTCAACCATCGACTTCAGGCTGTTGACCTCGCGCAAAATCGTCGAAGTGCTTTCCTGGACGACTTTTTCAAATTGTCCTTCGTCCTTCGTCCTTTGTCCTTCGCCGTTGGCAGGCGAATCCTTTGTTTCATTTTCCAAGGACGAAGGACGAAGGACGAAGGACGAATTTCGATAGAAATTCTTGATAATTCTCTCCGCCGAAAGCTGAATCGGGGTGAGCGGATTTTTGATTTCGTGCGCCATCCGGCGGGCGACTTCCGCCCAGGCTGACGCGCGCTGCGCCTGAAGCAGCTCGCTTAAATCTTCGATGACCAGCACGACGCCGTTTTTGTCCGGCAGAGCGGTCGCCGTCAGCGCGACCGGCACGCTTTCGCTCGCGCCCGAATTGCTTCCGTTGGCGTTTTCACGCGCGAGAACGGTCTGCTCGGCGGCTTGACCGATGCGCTTGGCGCGGGCGAGGAGCTTTTCCAGAACGGCTCGATTTTCGGCGTTCACGATGGTCGAAAGCGCGAAATTTTCAAAGCTCGCGTTTTCCAGCCGCAAAATCTGAATCGCGGCTTGATTAATCGTCGTGATGCGGTCGCGCGCGTCGAAAGAAATAACGCCGGTCGAAAGCGACTGCAACACGGTTTCGATGTATTTGCGGCGTTCGAGCAGCTCGGCGGAATTCGCTTCGAGCCGCGAAGACATTTGATTAAACGACGAAACCAGCAGGGCAAGCTCGTCTTCCGCCAGAACATCGACGCGGTGCGAAAAATTGCCGTGCGCGATTTCGTCCGCGCCTTCCGCCAGCGCTTTTATCGGAATCGTCAGCCCGCGCGCGATATAAAACGCTGTCCACGACGAAGCGAAAATCAAAAGAAAAGTTAAAAGTCCGAGCGTCGAAAGCCCTATTCTCCGGACGGTAATTTGCTGCTCTTTTAATTTATCGAATTCGATTAAAGAATTTTCGACCATCTGGCTGACGTTTTCTTCCGGTCGCAAATCCGGCACGACGACTAAACGGCGACCGTCGGAAAAATCGGAGACGGCGACGTCGAAGCCTTTTCCGTCGCGCAAAACCGGCTCATTCAATTGATTTTGCCGGACAAACAAAATCGTGCGGTCGAGCTCCGCTTTTTGTTCGGGCGAAAGCGCGCGCTCGCTCGACGCCAGAATTTCGCCGTTTTTCGACAAAACCGCCAGCCGCGTCAGATTTCCCTGCTCGACGATTTTCGACAAGCTTTCGTTTGTAATTTCCTGCCCGTCCAAAACCGTCGCCAGCATCCGCGTCGTCTCGGTCAATTTCAGCGTCTGGTCTTCGATTGCCTGCGTCTGCACCTCGCGCGCCTCGCGGATAACGTTTTCGGGAATCTGCGTAAACCAGCGTTCCAGCGCGCGATTCATAAACAGATACGAAAAAACCGCCATCGCGATAATCGGCAAAAGGCTGACGGCGAAAAAATACGTCAGCAGGCGCGTTTTTATCTTCGAGCCGACCGCCAGCGCGCGCCGCTCGCGCCGCAATTTGACGAGACTGCGGACAAAGATAAACGCGAAAATAACAAAAGCGATAAAATTCAGCGACGAAAGCGCGTAGAGCGCGAGCGTGTCGTTGGCGGTTTCGACCGACAATTCCTTCCACAGATTCGACGTTTGCAGCAAAACCAGACACGTCAGCAAAAAAGCCACCAGCCCGCCCAGAATCCAGGGCGGCGAGCGGCGTTTCAGCGGCGACGTTTGTCTTTCCACGACAGCCAGTTTAGCACAAATCATTTATGATTTTTGACCTTTGAGCTTTGACCTTTGATTTGTTGAGCATAGTCAAAGTTTTGATTTCAACTCGAAACCCGAAAACCCGAAAACAAAGGTCAAAGGTCAAAAATCTAAGGTCGAAAACCATTTCTTTGTCAGATGCGCCTTAATTCGCTAAACTCAATTAAATTTATGAGCGTAAACGAAATTTTCTTTAACCGGTTCCGGCGCTTGCGAAGCGGCTGGCGCTTTCTGATTTTCCTGCTTTCGTTCGGCACTTTATCGGCTTTTTTCGCGACTGGAGCAATTGCGGTTCTTTCCCGATTGCCGCTCGGATTGACGGAAGACAGCCTGCTCGCGCTTTTTGCTCCGTTTACGATTTTTGCGATGCTGACGATTTTTCTCGGCTGGCTTTACGGAAAGCTTTTTGAAGATTTGCCGTTTCGCGCGCTCGGCTTCTGGTTTACGAAAAACTGGCTCAAAGATTTATTTCTCGGATTTGTGCTGGGCGCGGCGACGCTCTGTTTCGCGGCTTTGCTGGCGGCAGGTTTCGGCGGCTTGAGCTTTCAATTTAATCAATCGGCGGGCACGTCGGCGATTCTTTTGACGCTCGGCGTTTCGCTGTCGATTTTCATCGTCGGCGCGGTTTGGGAAGAAGCGTTTTTTCGCGGTTATATGCTGCAAACGCTTTCGCGCGCCGGGCTTTTTTGGTTCGGATTAATCATCACCTCGATTCTTTTCGCGACGGCGCACAACGATAATCAAGGCGCCGATGTTCTTTCGTGGCTGAATACTTTTATCGGCGGCGTCTGGTTCGCGGTCGCGTATTACAAAACGCGGAACCTGTGGTTTCCTTTCGGGATTCACCTGATGTGGAACTGGTTTCAGGGCGCAATCCTCGGAATCAACGTCAGCGGACTGCAAAAAATCGTGACCGCGCCCGTAATGCAATCGACAGATGCCGGACCGGATTGGCTGACCGGCGGCAAATACGGTCTGGAAGGCGGCATCGCCTGCACGATTGCCTTGATTTTTTCGACTGTTTTGATTTATTTTCTGCCGCTGCTCAAACCGTCGGAAGAAATGCTGGCGCTGACGAGCGAAGAAAAAATGCGAGAAAATAAACGGGAAATTTAACAGGATAGGCAGGATGAACAGGATAAAATCTCTTTTATTCAAAAGTTCAAATAAAACTCAAATCTTGATTTGAAAACAATTTATCCTGTCTATCCTGTCCATCCTGTTTGAATTCTTCTTTATAGTTATAAAGTTTGAATTTTAAAGCTGATATCAACCGCGCGCGCCGAGTGCGTCAGTTTTCCGACGCTTATCAAATCGACGCCCGCTTCGGCGTATGAGCGAACCGTGTCGAGATTCATTCCGCCTGAGGCTTCAATCAAAACATTCGGGTTCATATTGCGCGACATTTCGACCAGCTTCGCGGCTTCGTCGGGCGTCTGGTTGTCAATCATAATGATGTCCGCGCCCGCCAGAACCGCTTCGCGGAGCTGCGCCCAGTTTGTAATCTCGACCTCGACTTTGTGCAGATGCCCGATTTTTTGTTTCGCCAGCGCGACGGCTTCTTTGACGCCGCCGGCAAGCGTGATGTGATTGTCTTTAATCAAAACGCCGTCGTCCAAGCCGAGCCGGTGATTTTTCGCGCCGCCGACCGTGACGGCGTATTTTTCCAGAAGGCGCAAGCCCGGCGTGGTTTTGCGCGTATCGACAATCGCCGCGTTCGTGCCCTCGACGGCGCGCACGTATTGTCTGGTCAAGGTGGCGATGCCGGAAAGCCTCTGAATCAAATTCAGAGCGGTGCGCTCGCCCGCCAGCAAAACGTCGGCGAAACCTTTCTGCGTGGCGAAGACCGTTCCCGATTTGACTTCGTCGCCGTCGTTAAAAACGGGTTCGAGCTCCGGCGATTCGGCGTCCAGATGCAGAAAAACCGCTTCGGCAACCTCGATGCCGCAAACAACCAAATCTTCCTTTGCCAGAAACCGACCGACGCCGCGCGCGTCGTCCGGCACGGTCGCCTGCGTCGTAATATCGCCGCGTCCCAGGTCTTCCGCTAAAAATTCGCCGATTTGCCCCATAATGGCGCCCGTATCAAGCCAGCTCATATTGAACTAAAGTATCATAAATAAAAGGATTTTTCACAGAAATGTTTAAATAAGAGATGCGCAAGGGCGCAAACGCCGGGTGTAATCGGGCGCGTCCGGGATTAATGTTCAGACACGCCCGTTTACAGCCGGCGTTTCTGCCTTTATCCCTTTAAAAAAGGCGTCCGTTCGCTAATTACATTCGATGTAAATTTCGCTGCCCAAAGGCTTGAAAAAAAAATTCTTAAGATTTGTGAAAAAATTTTGCATTTTGCTGTTGACTATTTTTCAAAAGTCAGTCTAAAATGATTTCACCATCTAACCCAAGGCTGTTATCCGACGATTTGGGAAAGAACGGTGTCCGGGGCTTAATGTGGGCTAAGTCCCGGATTTTCTTTTTCCGCAGTTTTTTTCCGCTCTTCCATATTAATCCATTTTTAATTAATTACTTTTAAGGTGTAGTTTTCGCCGCCGCGACCGGCGCCTCGATTGTAATTTTCGGATTGTATTCGTAAGTTCCGGTCTCCCGACTATAGATTCTGCGCGGTTCCAGCAATCCGCTTTCCGTTTCGTGCCGCACGATGAATCCGTCGCCGTCAACCCAGATTTTTTCCTGCCGGTAAGATAATGCTTCTTTATCTTTATCAGGCGAATAATTATTTTTGTAAGTGATATATTCCTGATAAATTTGAGCTTCTTGATTATCGATTTTTGTTTTTTCGACCGTATATCCGGAATTTACAATGTTTGACAAGCCGGAACCATATCCGTCTTCACACCATTTGTTTGACGGCGTCCAATCTTCGTCATTTTTCCGGCAATAGTAAGCTTTGCCTGTTTGGATAATCTCCAGTTTCGTCGTTTGCCCGCCGGATTTTTCGACGCGCAGATACCGTTGCCTGTCCGGTTTGAGAAATTCGTTGACGGTTTCAATCGTGCCGCTTAATTTGCCGTCTTTATAGTATTGTTTTTTGATGACTTCGCGCCGCGAGGCTTCGAAACGCTTTTTGAAAGCCTCGCGATACCACTGATAATATTCTTTGCGGCTGATTTGCTTTGCCTGCCCGAAAACGCCGGTTGCCGCCGCCAAACAAAAAATCAGCAATAAAAAAAGTTTTGTCGTCTTCATTTTATCGCAGAGCCTCCAGATTTTGCCGCAAAGCCGTCGTTTGCTGCGTAATTTCCGCCACGCGGTCGCGGATTTCCCGAACCTTTTCCGCCGGAGCTTTTTCCACGAAATTTTGATTGGACAATTGCTTGTTTAATCTTTCGTTTTCCGTTTCGAGCTTATTTAACTGATTTTCCAGCCGCTCGGTTTCCTTCTGAAAATCAATCAAGCCTTCGAGCGGAATTGCCAGCTCAGCGCCGCCGGTCAAAACGGCGCGCGCCGAAGCCTTCGGAATTTCCGCGTTTTCGTCGATTCTGAGCTCATCGGCGCGCGCGAGCTTTAAAATCCGCGCTTCGTTTCCGGCAAAGATTTTTTGCAGGCTCTCGCCGGCTGAAACGAGCATTGAGATTCTGTCGGACGGCTTGATGTTCATTTCGGCGCGGATGTTTCGCGCCTTTGAAATCAATTCGATAACGGCTTGCATCTCGCTTTCAGCTTTTTCGTCGATTAAAGATGCGTCGCCTTTCGGAAAATCCGCCAGCATAATCGTCTGCGCGGCGTTTTTATAAGCCGGATTATGCAGAGCGGAAGAAACTTCCGGCAGCTTTTGCCAAAGCTCTTCGGTTAAAAACGGCATAAACGGATGCAGAAGGCGCAAAGCCTGCTCCAGAATCGTGATAATCCGCGAGCGCGCCGCATCGCGCCCGACGCCCGGCTCCGGCGCGGTGATTTCGTCTTTGACCAGCTCGATATACCAATCGCAGAAATCGTCCCAGAAAAAATGATAGAGAAGCTGCACGGCTTCGTGAAATTGATAAGTTTCCAGCGCGCGATTGACGCTCAAAGCCGTTTTGTTCAGCCGCGAAACAATCCATTTGTCGGCAATCGAAAGATTTTCCTTCGGATTATCCGCCGCGAATTCCGGCACGACTTTGTCTATAAATTCCTCGTCTTCCTCGTCCAATTCGTGCAATTCGTCGCCTAATAGATTTTTAATTTCGACGGCTTCCGCTCGCGGGTTGAGAAAAGAATAATCGACCTGCGCGCCTTCGGAATTCAGCAGGCAAAACCGCGTCGCGTTCCAGATTTTGTTGGCGAAATTGCGGAAAGACTCGACCTTTTCGTCGCGCCACGCAAAATCCGCGCCCGTCGCCGAACCGGCTAAAGCCATTCTGGTCGCGTCCACGCCGAACTTCTCAAAAACGTCGAGCGGGTCGATGCCGTTCATTTTCGTTTTCGACATTCGCTGCCCGTTTTTGTCCAGCACCGTGCCGTGAATGATAACGTCTCTGAAAGGCTTTTCGCCGACGAATTTCAAAGCCGTCATCACCATCCGCGAAACCCACAGAAAAATAATATCGCGCCCCGTGACTAAAACGTCGGTCGGGTGAAACGTCTTTAAATCGTTCAACCTGTCAGAACCGCCTGCGGTAGCGGGCGGTTGAACGTTGCCGGAAGATGCATCTGAATTTAAGTTTCGACCTTCATTAATAGTCTGAGACTCGTTCACACTTAAGTTTCGACCTTCAGCGCTTAAATCCTCTGTTTCTTCGGAGCTTAAAACTGACCGCGTTAAACCGCCCGCTACCGCAGGCGGTTCTGACTCGCCCGTCCAGCCGAGCGTCGAGAAAGACCATAATGCTGACGAAAACCATGTATCGAGAACGTCCTGGTCTTGCGTCAAATCATTCGTTCCGGCTTGCTCGAAGGCTTCTTCTTTCGTCCGCGCCACGTAAACATTTCCCTGTTTGTCATACCACGCCGGAATCTGATGTCCCCACCAGAGCTGGCGCGAAATCGTCCAGTCTCTCAGATTTTCGAGCCACGTCGTATAGATTTTTTCATACGGCACTTCGGGAAAAAAGCGCGGTGATTTTTCGCTGTACATCAAATCCAGAGCCATATCGCGCATCTCGTCCATTTTCACAAACCATTGCTCGGACAAAAGCGGCTCGATGACCGTTTTACAGCGTTCGCAATGCGGCAGAACGACTTCGTAATCGACGATTTTTTCCAGAAGTCCGAGCTCTTCAAATTTCTCGACCACCTTTTCGCGCGCGGCGTAGCGGTCTAAGCCTTCAAACTCCGCTCCCGCGCTGGCGTTCATCGTCGCGTCCGGGTTCATCACGTTGATTTGTTCGAGATTGTGACGCAAGCCGACTTCGTAATCGTTCGGGTCGTGCGCGGGCGTGATTTTCACCGCGCCGGTTCCGAACGCCGCCTCGACGTATTCGTCGGCGATAACCGGAATTTCGCGATTCGTGAGCGGCAATTCGATTATCTGCCCGATTAAATCCCGATAACGCTCGTCTTCCGCGTTAACCGCAACCGCCGTATCGCCGAGCATCGTCTCCGGTCGCGTCGTCGCCACAGTGATTTTCGCATCCGAATTTTTCAGCGGATATTGCAGAAAATAAAGCTTGCCGTCTTTTTTCGTTTCCTCTTTGACTTCCAAATCGGACAAAACGGTTTTGTCGCGCGGGCACCAATTAATAATGCGATTGCCGCGATAAATCCAGCCTCCTTCGTAAAGCCGCACGAAAACCTCGCGCACGGCTTTTGATAAGCTTTCGTCCATCGTAAAGCGCTCGCGCGACCAATCGACCGAGAGACCTTCGCGGCGAATCTGGCGCGTAATCTCGCCGCCGTATTTCGCTTTCCAAGCCCAGACTCGTTCGACAAACGCTTCGCGCCCGATGTCCTGCGGCGTTTTCTTTTCTTCCTGTTTCAATTGGCGCGTCACCATTAACTGCGTCGAAATGCCCGCGTGGTCGACGCCGACGAGAAAAAGCGCGCGATAGCCCTGCATTCGCTTCCAGCGCGTCAGCGTGTCCATCAGCGTGTGCTGAAGCGCGTGTCCCATATGCAGATTGCCCGTCACGTTCGGCGGCGGAATGACGATTGAATACGGCGTCGCGTCCGGGTTTTCGTTGATTTCCGGCGCAAAATAGCCACGACTCTCCCAGTTTTGATAATGACTTTCTTCGGCTTCTTTCGGATTATATGCTTTTGCGATTTCCATAAATTTATTAGTCCTTTGTCCTTCGTCCTTCGTCCTTCGCCGGTTGAAATAAATTCGAGTTCTTAATTTATATTCAACCGGCAAAAGACAAAGGACGAAGGACTAATGACGAATTAAAAAAGCGGCTAGCTTTCATCTCGTTGGCGAAAACTAACCGCTGCTGATTACTAACTATAAATATTTTCTATTCTTTTAATTTTTCTTCGACCATTTTCTTGATTATTAAGTCCGCCTGCTGCGGAACTACTTCCCAGGCGATTTCTTTGACGGCGCTCGCGGAAAGTTTTTCAATCACGCGCTGCGCGATGGCGTCAATCATTTCCGGCGAAAGCTGGCTCGAAGCGCTCGCCGCCAGCGCTTCGGTTTCGACGGGTGACGCGTTTTCCGTTTCCGCCGTTTGAACGGTTTCTGCGGGCTGAACGCTTTCGGTCTGGGTCGCTCCAACCGTTTCCGCTTCAATAGTTTGCGCGCTTTCGGCTTCGGTCGCCTGAAGATTTTCCGTTTCCGCCGGTTGATAAGTTTCCGGTTCGGTCGTTTGATACGAATCCGCATCGGCAACAGCCGTTCGGCTTTCCGCGCTTACTTCAGCGGCGCTTGTTTCCGCGCTCGCTTCACTTGCGGTTTTGGCTGGCGGCTGAACGATTTCCGCTTCTTCTTCCTCGTCTTCAAATTCGTCGTCGTCAAACAATTCCAGAAAGTCGTCATCGTCTTCTGATTCGAACTTCGCGGCGGTCTGCGTCGTTTGCGCCGCTTCGCCCTGATACGCTTCCGGCGATACGGAAGAAGAAGAATTTTCCTGCGTCGTCAAAACATTTTCGTCCGGCGCTGATTGAATTTCGTGCAAATCGGCGGCGGAAAGCGGCTGAGTTTTGCCGTAATCTTCCTCGCTCGGCTCGACGTAATTTCTGGACGCGAATTTCTGCGCTTCGTCAAACGCAAAGCTCGTCGGCTGATTCGTTTGAATCATTTCGTCGTCGTAGCCCGCATCTTCATAGCGCGGCGCTTCCGGCTCGACGATTTCGGCTTCGACCGGCTGCTCTGTTTCCTCCTGCGTTTCGGCAAAGCTGTTTTCCGAAGGCGTCGGCGACGGCTCGATTGTTTCCGACCTCGAACGCTCAAGCAGCTCCGAAACTTTGCTGACCAGCTGCCGAATCGACTGAAACGGTTTGGTTAAATAATCGTCCGCGCCGACGCGCCGCGCTTCCTGCTCGTCAAACGGCTCGAAAGACCCGACTAGCAAAATGACCGGCGTATTTCTGAATTTTTCGTATTGCTTGATTCGCTCGCAAACCTGATAGCCGTTGATGCCCGGCATATTGACGTCCGCCATCACCAAATCCGGCGAAATCTCCAAAAGCCGGTCTACCGCTTCGTTGCCGTCGCTGACGGCAAAAACTTCGATGCCTTCATCGGCAAAGGTCAGGTTGACGACCTTCTGAATCGTCACCGAATCGTCTGCCAACAATAATTTGCGTCTTGACACTGAGATTACCGCTCCTTGATCTTCAAGCTAGCTAGCGCACACCGCTTCGAGAAAAAAAATGCTTACGTTTTGAAAGCTATCATCGCTGGCGTTTTACGTCAAGAGGATTCGGCGTTTCCTTACGCGCTGTTGCGGCTTTTTTGCACAAACATCTTGAGCATTGTTTGCAATTGGACGGTCGTAAACGGCTTCGGCAAAAAGGCGACCGCGCCGGCGGCAAAGCTGTCCGAAGAGAGACGCGGATTCTGCTCTGCCGTCATCACAATAACCGGAATTTTCATCAGGCGTTTTTCCGACTGCATATAGCGCACCAGCTCGGTGCCCTGTATATAAGGCATCACGACGTCGAAAATCGCCGCGACAAACGGCTCGCCCGATTGCAGAAGTTTATAAGCGTCGCGCCCGTCACGCGCCGTCACGACCGTGTAGCCTTCTTTTTCGACAATTGCTTTGACAAGACGTAAGATTGCCGGGTCGTCGTCGGCAACCAAAACCTGGGGAAGCCCGTCCTGTGTTTCTTCATTCATTTCGTATTTCAAACCCTTTTACGTTGGTATTTTTATAATAACAAAAAATCTCTTATCCCTTTGAATTAAACCATAACTTCCGGTGATTGCCGAACGGAAATCACTAAATTCAAGTGAAACGCGGCGACATACTTTCCGACGACGTTTTTTTCGTCTGCTGTTTGCTTAAATCCGCCGCCAGATTTATCGCGGCTTTCATACTCGACGCTTCGGCGACGTTTTTTCCGGCAATATCAATCGCCGTGCCGTGGTCGACCGAAGTCCTGATTAAAGGCAAGCCGAGCGTGACGTTGACCGACGCGCCGAACGAGAGACATTTTACGGCAATCGTCGCCTGGTCGTGATAACAGGCGATGACGGCGTCGAATTCGCCTTTAAATCCGCGCAGAAAAATCGTGTCGGGCGAATACGCGCCGGACACGTTGATGCCGTGTTTTTCGCGGCATTCCTCGATTGCGGGAACAATCTCTGAGGCTTCTTCCGCGCCGAACATTCCGCTTTCGGAAGCGTGCGGATTCAAGCCCGCGACGGCGATTTTCACTTCTCTTTGCAGAAGCCTTTCAAGCTCCCGATTGGTAAAAAGTATTAAACGCTCCAAATTTTCTTTTTTTACCAGATTTATTGCGTCAATCAGCGAAACGTGCGTCGAAAGCAGCACGACGCGCAGGCGCTCGGCAAAAAAGGACATCGCAAAATCTTTCGTGTTCGTTAAATAAGCCAGAAACTCCGTGTGACCGGGAAAATCGTAGCCGCCGAGCGCCAGAGCCTTTTTGCTAATCGGCGCGGTCGCTATCGCATCGATTTGGTTTTCTTTCCACAATCGAACCGCCGTTTCGATATATTCCGCCGAAGCGCGTCCCGTCGCGGCGGATTCGACGCCGGGCGTTATCTTTTCATTCAGATTCGCTAAATCGTAAATTACGGGTTTATCGGAATTTGCGGGAATTTCGACGCCTTTTCCGACGACGGCGAAATCGTCGAAAAGTCCGTATTCGGCGGCATAATCGAGCAAAAATTTCGCGTCGCCGATGATTACGGGCAGGCAGGCGTTTCTGATTTCGGCGTCGGAAATCGCTTTCAGCGTAATCTCCGCGCCGATGCCCGCGGCATCGCCGATGGTGACGGCGACGCGCGGCAGAATTTTATTGATGGATAAAGTTTCGGAGAGATTTTCTTTCGGGGAAGTTTTCACCTGATTGATAAGTGAGCCTTAAAAGACACGCTACTTGCGGTCTTCCGCTTTAAACATATATTTGATGTTGTGTTTTAAAAGCAGAATGTTCGGCTCGTCTTTCCGGTTTATTTTCAGAGCGTCGCGGTCATACCATTCGATTGTGCCCTCGACTTCTTCGCCGTCGCGAAGCACGACGACCATCGTCGTATGCGAATCAATCTGCTTTTTGTAATAGTAAACTTCGGCGTTGGTTTCAGCCGGCGGCGGCATTTTTTTGCGGTCATCAGCCGGAGCGGTCGGACGCGAAAAAGATGGCATATTATTTTTTCCCCTTACATTCATTCTTTTTTCAAATTCTTTTCCGAGCGATTTCAGAAAGGTCGATTCGCCGAATCGGCTTTTCAGTTTATTCGCAGGTTTTGCAATAAATAGAAATACGCCTTTCAGTCCGTTTTGGTTTCGATTTTAGTTAAGTTCTGATTTCGTCGGTTTTAAGTCTCGAATTGACCTAATCCTACCGAATAAAGGTTTAACTTTCAAGTTAATAAAAACTTGAAAGTTAAAAAAAATAAAATTCCGATAAAATATTAATCCGCCTGCCGACGGATAAAAGTCGGCACGTTAATATCTTCCTCGCGCGGCTTTTCAATCGGTTTCAGCGCCGGACGCGCCCCGAATTGACCGCCGACCGCCTGCGTGTCCGTGAAGGTCGAAGCCGGCAGCGCCGCCTGCGATTGATTGTCGAAGCCGGTGGCAATAACCGTGATTTTTACTTCGTCTTCCATATTCTCGTCGAAAACCGTGCCGAAAATGATGCTGGCGTCTTCGTGCGCTTCGTCGTGAATCAGGGCGAGCGCGTCTTCGACCTCGTTGAGCGGCATATCTTTCGAGCCGGTGATGTTAATCAGCGCTCCCTTAGCGCCTTTGATTGAATTTTCTTCCAGCAGCTTCGAGTCAATCGCCGCTTTCATCGCCTTGACGGCGGCGTTGTCGCCTTTGGCGTGCCCGATGCCCATCAGCGCCACGCCCATGCCCTTCATCACAGTTTTCACGTCGGCGAAATCGAGGTTAATCATGCCGGATTCGGTAATCAATTCGCTGATGCTCTGGACGGCTTGCAATAAAACGTCGTCGGCGCGGCGAAACGCTTCCATAATCGAGATTTTTTCTTCGACTTCTTTCAGGCGCGAGTTCGGAATCGTGATAATCGTGTCAACGCAGCCGCGCAGCTCAGCCAATCCGCGCTCAGCCTGGTGCATTCGTTTTTTGCCTTCGACGGTAAAAGGCTTGGTCACGACGGCGACGGTCAAAGCGCCGAGTTCGATGGCGAGCGAAGCGATAACGGGCGCGGCTCCCGTGCCGGTTCCGCCGCCTAATCCGGTGGTCACGAAAACCATGTCCGAGCCTTCCAGCACGTCCATAATCTTCTCGTGGTCTTCGAGCGCCGCGTCGCGCCCGACGAGCGGGTCTGAGCCCGCGCCCAAGCCGCGTGTCAGCTTGCTGCCGAGCTGGATTTT
>DASVWG010000253.1:0-7623 GCA_036389695.1 Pyrinomonadaceae bacterium | reverse complement strand
AGCAGAATCACCAGCGAATAACCGCGAATTTCCACGCTCGCCCAAATCAAAAACGGGTGCAGCGCAAACAAAACGGAAACGAAACGCGCTTGATTTTCGTCGAAAAACTTTCGCGCCAAATCACAAAAAAACTTGATGGCGAGCAGGCTGAAAATGATTGATAAAGCCCGCGCGAAAAAAATCGAGCCGCCCGCCGCGCGCCATAAACCGAGCAGCAGAAAATAAAGCGGCGCTTGTTTTTCGTTCGCGAAAACGTTTTGCCAGGTCTGAAAAAATCCGCCTCGTGTCGTGTAAAGCGTCGAGGCTTCGTCCATCCAGACGTTCAGAAAATACGCGAGCGGAAGCGTGACGGCGAGATGCGCGAGAATCAAGGACGCGGTGAATCGGAGACGCGGCGACGCGGCGAGGGAAATTTTTTTCTCATCGCTTTTCTGTGTCTCTGTGTCTCGGTGGCTCATTTTCGCTTTTGATACAAAGCCCAGAACAAATCTTCCGCCGGGTACGGAAAATTGATTTTACCCGGAATCAGCTTCAAAAACGAATCGAATTTATTTCCCAGACGATAGCGCAGAAGCGATTTGGCGTGCTCGCCCGAAATTTTTTTTGACGGGCGACCTTGGGCGAGCTTTGCAAAACCGGTTTCCCGCAAAAAGCCCGAAAGAGTTTCCGGCGAAAACCATTGCAAAACGCTCGGCGGCGAATATTCGTGCCAGTTCCGACCGAAAACGCGCGCCGTCAGGCTTTTGCAGTTCCACGTTTCGACGAGCAAAACTCCGCCCGGTTTCAATAAATCAAAAGCGTTTTCAAACGCGCGTCGCGGATTATGAAAATGCGCCGCGACCTGAATCATCGAAACGGCGTCGTATTTTTCCGCGCTTTGAAAATTCTCGAAATCGCCCTGAAAAATTTCCAGACCAAATTTTTCGCGTCCGGTTTTCGCCATCGAAACGTTCGGTTCAATTCCCGCACCTTTCCAGCCCGCGTCGCAAAAGCCCTGCAAAATAAATCCCGCCGCCGCTCCGACGTCGAAAATTTTTCCGGTCTCGACCGCGTATTTCGACAAAATTTTCGCGTAGTCGCGCCCGCGCCGCCGCAGCATCTCGCCTTCCGAAAGATAATCGGAATAACCCGCGCCGCCGCCGTTAAAATACGCGTCGCCGTAAATTTCCGCCACATGATTTCCATTGGTCGAAACCTCGGCAAAGCGATGCCGGCACACGATGCAATCGCGCACGGGAAAACCTTTCGCCAGAAAAATTTCTTTGGAATCTGATGAGCAAAACGGGCAATTCATAAATTATTTCGTCCTTAGTCCTTTGTCCTTCGTCCTTCGCTTGTTGAAATCACATTGAGAACGTAATTTATGCTCAACTTGCAAAGGACAAAGGACTAAGGACTATCCTTTAATTCGAATAAAATCATCGCGTCGCATTCGGCGGCGACCGTGAAGCTTTCTCGCAGCTCGTTTTCCAGATTCGGTTTTTCGGCGAGAAGATTTTTTTGCGCGACGAAATATTTTGCGCCTTTTGAGGCAAACTCGCGGACTTTGGCGAGCGATTGCTGTTCGGTGCAAATGTTAAAGCCTTTGCGGTCGAGCCAGTAGAACATAAACGACGCGTTGTAGGCGACGGGCAAGCCGTCCGAGTCGAAACAATTTCCGCCGCTCGCCAGAATCAAGCCTTCGTTTTTGAGATACGGCTTGAAGCGTTCGGCGCAGGCGAATGATTCGTCTTCGACGCGATGCTGTAGAAAATCTGCGCGCGCGCGTTTGGCTTCGAGCAGAAAAGCTCCGGCGATGGAAAGCGCCAGCAAAACGACGAGCGACGTTTGTTTTAACCGGTCGAAAGCGCCCAGATAAGACGAAAAATTGTAATAGCTGCGGAAAAATTCCCAGAACTTTTGCGCGCCGAAGCCGAACAAAAGCGCGGCGGGCGCGACCGAGAAAATGTGATAATAAATCGCCCAGTCGTCGGCGGTCGTGCGCGCGGCGATAATGTAAAACGTGAACGCGGAAGCCAGCCACAAAAGACTGACGAAAACGACTTTTTCGCGACGCCCGTGCCAGACGGCGAAGATGCCTAAAATTAAGCCGAAGCCGAGCCAGACATTGAAAATTTCCGCCGACAAAATGCCTTTGATAAAATAGGAATTCGTGAAAAAATCCGCGCCGACCAGATGCGTTTCGTTGGAGACGCCGAGCGAGTTGCCGTAATTTTTCCAGAGGCTTTTCGCGTGCAGATACCAAACGGCGGCTGGAAGAAGCGAGAAAATTCCGAAGAGCCAGATTTTGCTTTGCCGGAAAACATTAAGCCCGAATTTTTGCAAAAGCAGAACGGCGAAAAGCAGTCCGACGTGCGCCGCCGGAGCTTTGGCTAAAACCGCCAGCGCGGTGAAAATCGAGGCGCAAATGAAATCTTTATTTGAATCGTTTTTCAGCCAGTTGGTGAAAAAATAAACGCTTCCCGCGTAACACAAAATCATCAAGCCTTCGGGCTGAATCGAAGTCGAAATCTCGACGACCATCGGATGAAAAGCGAAGAAAGCGGACGCGAAAATCGCCGCCGCATCGTCCAGAAAAGCGCGCGCCACGCGAAAGAAAAACCAGAGCGCGGCGAGCGAAAAAAGAAAATTCAAGAGGCGCGGAATGTATTCGCTAAAACCGAAAATCCGATAGAAAACCGCCGTCAAATACGGGTAAACCGGAAATTCCATTTCGGCGTAACCGGCGCTCGTGCCGCGCCAGTCGACGCGCGGGTAAAACGGGTTCATTCCCTCGCGGACGTAATTGCGCGAGATTGCCGCCAAATCGCATTCGCGCCACGAAGCACGCTCGACCGTTCGCCAAACGTCTGCGAAGCGAACCAGCGCGCCGAGCGCGAAAATTAAAAGGAAAACGGTCGAGAGCTTTTTCATTAAACTTTTTTTTAGCGCAGAAAACTCAGCGATTTATCCCAGAACGACGGCAGATAAATCACCGCGCAGACCGCCAGAATCCAGAGCAGAATATTGCTGACCGAAGCGCGGTCGCGAAATAGAAGCTGCACCGGGTCGCCGCCTTCCTTGCGCTTGTGAACCATAAACAGGTAGCGAAAAACGCCGTAGACGACAAACGGCAGAGTGACGAGCAGATTGTGCGTGCCGAAGCGGCTGACCGTATCTTCCGCCATCGTGTAAAGCGCGTAAGTCAGCACGGCAGTGCCGCCGCAAATCGTCATCATCGCGTCGAGAAATTCGACGGAATAATCGTTCAGGCTCGCGCGGTGCGAGGCGGCATTTTCCTCTAAAAGAACGAGCTCGTGCCGTCGCTTGCCGAAGCCGACCAGCAGCGCGACCATCGAAGTGCAGAGCACGAGCCACGCCGAAACTTCGACGCGCAGAACCAGAGCGCCCGCGACGGCGCGCAAAACGAAACCGCTCGAAATAATAATCACGTCGAGAATGACGACGTGTTTGAGCTTGAGCGAATAAGCCAGATTCAGCGTCAGATAAATGCCGATTGCCAGCGCAAACGCCGGGCTTAACTGAAACGCCAAAACAACCGCGCCCGCAAAAAGCGAAATCATCGCCAGACGCGCCAGATTGACGTTCAAAGCGCCGGAAGCGAGCGGGCGATTTTTCTTCGTCGGGTGGCGGCGGTCTTTTTCAAGGTCGCATAAATCGTTGAACAGGTAAACGCCGCTGCTCGCCAGACAAAACGCTATAAAACCGCCGATGCTGAACAAAACGTTGTGCGCGTCCATCAGCGAGCGGGAAAATATCAGACCGCTGAAAACGAGCAGATTTTTCGTCCATTCGTGCGGGCGCAACGAGCGAACCAGAGCGCGCGCCGTCTGTTTGAGCGGCGCGACCGCGATTTCTTTCGCTTCGCCGGATTGTATAATCTCAAGCTGTTCCACGACTTATTTCCTTTATTTCTGCGACGGGCTGGCGCGTTTCAAGTTTTGTTTCGACTATGCGCAAATTTTTCTTTGCCGCTTCTCGCGCGTGGCGGCGCATATTGACGACTTCAAATTTCGCTGTAAAAGCTTCTAAAATCTCGCTCAGAAATTCCAGTTTTTCTTCCGCCGGTAAATTCATCGCCGGAAAAAATTTGAGTTCGGGCGCGTCTTCGCCGCTTAAGAAATCGAGCGGGTGAAGCAGCAGAGACGGCTCGGTTCCGCTCAGGCGGCACATATCGAGCGCCGTTTTCCAGTAAGTTCTGGCAAGCGGTTTGGAAAACGTCGAAAGATAAATTACGTAGCTCGCGTGAATCGGCGTTTTGAAAACCGGCAGCGTCGTGACCGGAATTTCGACGAGCGATTTTTCGCCGATTTGCCAGCGATACGGCTTTAAAGATTGAAAACCGTCCGTGAATTTGCCGAAAAGCTTTTTCCGTTTTTCGCGTTCTTCGTCCGACATTTCCGGCGATTTGAAAAAATAATAGGCGCGGGCAAGCGGGGCGATATAAGTCGGCAAAGTCGAGCAGTCGTATTCGTAACCGCGCTCGCTCAAAACTTCCAGAACCGTCGGGCTGAGGCTGTAGCCGGGACCGCGAAAGCCTTTCGGCATCTGTCCGGTGACTTTTTCCAGCGCCGCTTCCGTGCGCTCGAATTCGTCAATCAATTCCTGTTTCGTGTAAAGATGCAGCCACGGCTCGTGCCGGAAGCTGTGATTGCCGATTTCGTGATTTTCCGCTGCTATCTGCGCGATTGCTTCCGTGTTTTTATCCAGCGCGGCGTCCTGACCGACGATGAAAAACGTGATGTTCAGATTTCTTTCTTTCAAAAATCGCAGGACGCGCGGCACGCACGCATCCAGATACGACGGCAGCCGCTCCCATCCCGCATCGCCGTGCGTTTTCATATAAGACCATTTATTGTCGAGGTCTAAACTGAGACTTGCAATCGGTTTCATATTTACCCTATTTGAAATTTTCCTCAAAAAACTTTTCCGCCAGTTGGACGGTTTCGTTCACGTTCAAAGTTCCGTTGACGATGTGCGCCGAGTTAATCACGAAGACGTTTTCCAGAGACGTTTTCGCTGCGGGCAAATCTTGCGAATAACCAATCGTCGGAATCGGAAAAACCTGCCGGACGCGCGAAACTTTGAAAGCCACGACGTCTTTGCGCCGGAAATGCGCATACATTTTTTCCAGCTCGCGCGTAAATATTTCTTCGATTTCCGCGTCCGTTTTTTCAAACAATTCATCGTTTGGCGCAACGTATTTCGGCAGATAAACCAGCGCGTTGCCGCCGAATTCCTTTTTATCGACGAGCGCCGACATCTCGATAATTCCGGTAAAAGGCGTTTCGTCCGTGATGTTTGTGACGTAGAAATCGGAAAGCGAATTTTTCAACAGGACAGACGCGCAGACGATGCCCTGATATTTGACGTTTTCAAGCTTCGCCTTTTCCGCTTCGGACAATTGCGGGCAGATTTTCGCCGCGATGTTTGCGGGGCAGGTTAATATCACGGAATCAAATTCAAACGCGGAAGAATCAGCCGCCGCGGACGCAGAAGGCACAGAGAGAACGGCGACTTCGGAAAGATTTCGCAGAGAATTTATCTTTGTTTTTTCTCTGAATTTCTCTGTGCGCGCGGCGGCAAAAACTTTTACTTTACCGTCTTTCAGTTTTTCAATTTTTTCGACTTTTGCGTTCAGGCGAATACGGACGCCTTTTTCGCGCAAAGCTGCGGCGAATTTTTGCAGCACGCGCGCGTAGCCGCCGCGAACGTAGCCGAACATTTCTTTTTTCAAGCCGGAATTTCGCGCGGCGTATAATCTTTGAATCGTCGCCCAGATGAACGCGGCGGAAGTTTCGCGGTAAGCTTCGCCCAATTTTGCTTTCAAAAGCGGCTTCCACATTTTTTCAAACGTTCGCTTGCCGGAAAGTTTTATAAGCCATTCTTCGACCGAAATTTTTTCCAGATGTTTCCAGTCTTTAACTTTTGAAGCGTAAAAAATCGTCGCGCCGAGACGGAATTTGCCGGTTAAACCGAGCGACGGAAATTTGAGAAACTCCAGCGCGTTCGACATCGAAACGAGCTTTCCGTCTGTATAAAATCCGGTTTTCGTCTCAACCCATTCAAACTCGTCGCCCAAGCCGATTTCTTCGACAATCTTTCGCGTGAAGCGGTCGGACAAAAGCGTGACGTGATAATGTTTGTCCCAGACCGCGTCGCCGATTTGCCACGCGCCGGCTAAGCCGCCGATTTCCGCCGCGGATTCGTAAACGGTGACTTTCGCGCCCGCCTCGCTCAAACGCAGAGCGAGCGTCAGACCGAGAAAACCGCTTCCGATGATGGCAATTCTGTTTTGATGGCTCCGACTCATTGATTATTTTTCGCGGCGGTTTCGACCGCTTCCTGTAAAGAAACAGTTTTAATCGATGTGGATTTACTGAAATATTTCCACCACGGATGATTTTCTCCGGCGTCGCCGGTGTCGCCGCTCCAGATAATGAGATTTCCCTGCGAGTCAAAAACGTAAACCGGCGCGCCCGATGCCAGAAGCACTCTGGTGCTGCCGTAGACGAAAAAATACCGGCAGCCGTTTCGCTCGGCAACAACGATTTTTTCCGGTGCGGGCATTTTTTCTGCAAATTCCGCAATCGTATCTACGTCGCCCGAAAGCGAAACTTTTTGATTAAAGACGAACTCTTTAACAATCGCTGCGCCGACGACGCAGACAAAAAAGCCGCCGAGCAGAGCAAACGGCAGCGCGATGAAAAACCATCGACGATAATTTTTCAAATCTCGTTCGAGTTTTTCCCGCTCGTCGTCAATCATAATTCGCTGATGCGTCCCTGCTTCATCGAATAACGGCTGTCGCAGGACGGACAATTTAAAGAAGCTTCTTCGGTTTGGTAATTTTCCGCAAAACGCTCCATTAATTGTCCGCATTTGCAGACCGCGCCGACGCTGCGGGCGGGCGAGCCTAAAACCAGATGAAAATCGGGAACGCTTTTGGTGACGACCGAGCCCATTCCGACCATCGCCCAGCGTCCGATTTCCAAATCGTTGCCGATGATGCAGCCCGCGCCGATGGTCGCGCCTTCACGCACCAGAGTCGGCAGAGTATGCTCGTCAGGTTCCGACGGTCGCAAGCTTTTCAAATCGGGAAACGTCGCGCGCGGGAAACGGTCGTTGGTAAACGTCGTCGAAGCGGAAATCATCACGCCGTCTTCAATCGTCACGGCGGCGCAGATGTAAACCATCGCGTTGATTTTCACGCGATTGCCTATTTTCACGTCATAGGCGATATAAGTTTTTTCGCCGACGATGCACTCTTCGCCGATTTTCGCGCCGTGACGAATATGCACGTTGTCCCAGACGCTTGTGCCTTCGCCGATTTGAACATCGTCTTCGACGATTGCCGTCGGGTGAATTTTAACCATCGCGTTTTCGCTGCGAAAGGGCACGAAAGAAGACGAAAAGGAAGCGATTACTTTTTCGTGTTTTTCATCTTTTTTCGCGGCTAAATTTTCTTTGCTTTCCATTGTTTATATTTCTCCGGTAAACAGCGCGCGCACGGGCGAAAGCCGGCGGCAATCGCCGTCGCTTCATCGGCAAAAAACACGCGCTGTTTGACGTAATGACCTTTGGCAATCCACCGTTTAGCGCCCGTGCAGTCGAGCGTGCCGT